>NZ_DAMADT010000010.1:37477-92260 GCF_031997925.1 Lachnoclostridium sp.
TCCAAACACGGAACAGGAGAACTTAAACATTATGAATGAAGTTCTGAAAAAGAGTGATAGAATGAACAAGAAAAAGTAGTGCACATATCTGTGCAACAAAAAATCCCTTGAAAATCAAGGGATTTCGTAAGCACGAGACGGGATTCGAACCCGCGACCCTCGCCTTGGCAAGGCGATACTCCACCACTGAGCCACTCGTGCATTTATTATTTAATTGTGTCTCACTGAAGACAAGAGATATCATATCAGATATTGTTTTATTTGTCAATACAATTCGAATAATTTTTTTGACTTCCTCATATTTTGCACTACATACAAGTAAATGAGAAGATTTCAGTAGTGGTTGGAACCGCTTGTTTCAATAACGTAATAGCGATAGATATTGAAAATGGGATTGTGTTGAATCAAATCCGGATTCATATAAGTTGGCTAGAAAATTAGGATTTGAGAAAATGAATGAAAATACAGTTTATTGGTTTAATATTTAATATGGGAGGTTGCTTTCTAATTTTAGTAGGCCTATAATAAAAAGTAGCAGAAGAGTAGCGTGTAGCATATTAGTAAAAGATTATGAAATTACATAAATCAAAATTAATAATAAAAGAATATAGAAACATAAGGGCACGTAGATGACTAGGTGACCTTATGTTTCTCTTTGTTACTATAAATACATGCTGCACGAAAGAAAAGCAAGGAGAGAGAAAAATGTCAAGCGACAGTAAGAATCAAGTATCACTAACTGAGGGGCCCATATGGAAACAAATTATTTTATTTACGATACCATTGTTGTTAGGTAATATATTTCAACAGATGTATAACGCTGCAGACTCAATTATTGTAGGTAATTATCTTGGTAGCAGCGCTCTAGCAGCAGTTGGTTCCTCCAGTTCGGTTATTAATCTACTAGTAAGTGCCTTTATGGGGATATCAGTTGGTGCAGGCGTGGTGATATCTAAGTTTTATGGTGCAAAGGATGAGGAAGGTGTAGAGCGCGCAGTTCATACTATGGTAACCTTCGGAATCATTGGTAGTATTGTATTAACAGTTCTTGGAATCGTATTGTCACCTTATATTTTAGTTTGGATGGGTACACCAGATAGTGTTATGCAAAATTCTGTCTTGTATTTTCGAATATTCTTTGCTGGAATTGCTTCTACAGTTATGTATAATATCGGGAGTGGAATATTTCGAGCGGTTGGAGATTCCAAACGCTCTCTTTATTATCTAATTATTTCTACAATTATAAATGTTATATTAGATTTGATATTTATCGCTATATTTCATTGGGGAATTGCTGGTGCTGCTATTGCAACAGTAATTGCACAGACCGTGAGCTGTATTCTTACTTATTACAACTTAATATCAGAGACATCTGCATATCAATTAAAGTTACAGAAATTAAGAATTCATAGGTTTGAATTAAAACAGATTATAAGGATTGGTTTACCGGGTGGTCTACAAAATTCTATCGTTTCTCTATCGAATGTTATTGTTCAATCGAATATAAATTCTTTTGGTGAATTGGCGATTGCAGGTTGTGGAGCTTATTGGAAAATAGATGGTTTTGCTTTATTGCCAGCAAGTAGTTTTGCTCTAGCAGTGACAACATTTGTTAGTCAAAATATTGGTGCAAGAAAGCTCGATCGTGTAAAAAAAGGAACAACCTTTTCGTTATTTGCAGGAATGATTACAGCTGAAGTAATAGGTGTAGTTATCTTTATTTTTGCTCCGTATCTAATTGCTCTTTTTAATCGAGATCCAGAGGTAATTGCATATGGAAGTGAGATGGCACGAAATGTCGTACCCGCTTATTTTCTAGTAGCACTCTCACACGGAATTGCTGGTGTTTTGCGTGGTGCGGGTAAATCTGTTGTACCTATGATTACGATGATTTGTTTTTGGTGTATCTTACGAGTTATTTATATGACAGTAGCCTTAAGACTTGTAAACGACATACATATCGTATATTGGGCATATCCAATCACATGGACATGCAGTGCGATTGTATTATTAATTTATTTAAAGAAGGTTAAGTGGATGCCAGTATTATGAGGAACAAATCAGAAAAAACCATTGACAGCTATGGGAGTTAAGTGGTAAATTGAATACAAACCGTTGACAAAGAGTAAGTACTTTTAGGAACTTTCTTTAAAGAGAGCCACAGGTGGTGAGATTGTGGCAGGTAAAGGCTAAAAGGAATGGGCTTTGGAGGGCAAACTAAAATTTAGTAGGTGAGCCGGAGAAATCCTCCGTTATCAAAGATAAGCATATGTTTGTATGCATAGAGTGGACGTTTAACGTCAAGCTGGGTGGCACCGCAGAAGTTCGATACTTTTGTCCCTGCAGATTTATTTGTATGGGATAAGGGTATTTTTTTTGTACCTTTTCCCAAGAGATGTGTTCCAAGGAACTACATGATTGAAAGGAGAAAGGATTATGATGAAGCAAGAAATACCTTACAAAATCTATCTTGAAGAAAGCGAGATGCCAACAAAGTGGTATAACGTGCGTGCTGATATGAAGAATAAACCAGCACCATTGTTAAATCCACAAACATTAAAACCCATGACATTTGATGAATTAAAGCAAGTGTTTTGTGATGAACTAGTAATACAGGAGCTTGATGACACCAATGCTTATATTGATATTCCAGAAGAGATACTAAACTTTTATAAGATGTATCGCCCAGCGCCACTAGTGCGAGCATATTGTTTAGAAGAAAAGTTACAAACTCCTGCTAAGATTTATTATAAATTTGAAGGAAATAATACCAGTGGTAGTCACAAATTAAATTCTGCGATTGCACAAGCATATTATGCAAAAAAGCAAGGATTACATGGTGTCACTACAGAGACCGGTGCTGGTCAGTGGGGGACTGCCCTTTCAATGGCGTGTTCCTATTTTGACCTAGACTGCAAAGTATTTATGGTTAAGGTATCTTATGAACAGAAACCTTTCCGTAGAGAAGTTATGAGAACTTATGGAGCTCAGGTTACGCCGTCTCCATCGTTAGCTACTGAAGTAGGAAAAAGAATATTAGAAGCACACCCTGGAACCACAGGAAGTTTAGGTTGTGCGATCTCGGAAGCGGTTGAAACCGCAGTATCAACACCAGGTTATCGTTATGTGCTTGGTAGTGTATTATCACAAGTATTATTGCATCAGTCAATCATCGGCTTAGAAACGAAGGCAGCTCTTGATAAATATGGCATCACTCCAGATATTATCATTGGTTGTGCTGGTGGTGGTTCAAATTTAGGCGGTCTTATTTCACCTTTTATGGGTGAAGTATTGCGTGGTGAGAAGAAGTATCACTTTATTGCGGTTGAACCAGCATCTTGCCCAAGTTTAACGAGAGGTAAATTTGCTTATGATTTCTGTGATACTGGTATGGTGTGTCCACTTGCTAAGATGTATACGTTAGGAAGCAACTTTATTCCATCTGCTAATCACGCAGGCGGGCTTCGTTATCATGGTATGAGTTCTGTATTATCCCAGCTTTATGAAGAGGGGTTAATGGAAGCACGTGCAGTGGAACAGACCGCAGTATTTGAGGCAGCAGAACAATTTGCTAGGATTGAAGGTATCTTACCTGCGCCAGAGAGCAGCCATGCAATTCGTGTAGCAATCGATGAGGCATTAAAGTGTAAGGAAACAGGGGAAGAAAAGACGATTGTATTTGGTTTAACCGGTACTGGATATTTTGATATGGTTGCTTATGAACGTTTTCATAATGGAGAGATGACGGATTATATTCCAACCGATGCAGATTTACAGCAAGGATTTGATGGAATTCCAAAACAGCCAAAATAAGAATAAGCTGATTACAGTAGTGGCAATGAGGTTATGAGCAAGTAGTGTAAGCGGATTGCGAATATCCGCTTTGACTGCAAAATCTTATTAAAACAATTTAGTGATTTATTATTAAAAACAATTTAGTGATTTATCTTGACAGAGTGAAAAAACTTTGATAGAATGATGAAAATTTATATGAAAAATACTTTGAAAAGGAATAGTAACCGTAGTAGGATTTTCAGAGACTTGCTGGTTGGTGCGAAGCAAGAGTCTAAATAGGGTGAACTCGCCTTGGAGTAGCTGACTGAAAAGTTACAGTAGGTTAAGCCGGAAGCCCACCGTTACAAGGGATAGATATTGACCATAAAAGATGTATCGAACGAACACGTAAGAGTGGTATAGCAGAGTAACTTCTGTCTCTTTGGAGGCAGAAGTTTTTTTATTTTATAGGTAATTGCATCACAAAATCCTATAAATGCTCCGCTTAGAATATAGTACGAGTGCCTCGTTACGAAATACTTTGTTCTTTTATGGAATGTATCGATAAGTGCATGCTTTTGGCATGAAAAAGAGTGGTACCGCGGAACCCCCAATTCGTCTCTTAATTTTAAGACGATTGGGGGATTTTTTATACCTAAGACAAGTAGGCATGCTATAGTATAGCAAGAATGTTTCGATGCGTAAGAGCGCAGAAAGGGGTAAAATATGCGAAAAATCTATGTATTTGACACAACCTTACGAGATGGAGAACAGGTACCAGGAGCGAAACTTAATTTTGAAGAAAAGATGTATATTGCAAAACAATTAGAGAAGCTAAGAGTAGACTATATGGAAGCAGGATTTCCTTCCTCCTCACAAGGCGATTTTGAGGCAGTACGAGCAATTAGTAGACAAATAAAGGATTCTTCCGTGGTAGCCTTGGGAAGAGCTGTTAAATCTGATATTGATCGCATGTATGAAAGTTTAAAAGAAGCAGTAAATCCTATGATTCATATTGTATTAGGCTCCTCTAATGTTCATATTACAAAAAAATTTAATAAGAACCCAGAAGATATCTTGCAAATGGGGGTAGATGCAGTTACATATGCAAAACGCTATACTTCACAAGTGGAATACTCTCTTGAGGATGCGAGTCGTTCCGATTTAGAGTACATGTGGAAAACAATTGAGGCAGTAGTAAAGGCTGGAGCTACTTGTGTAAATATACCGGATACGGTAGGGTTTGCAGTACCTGAGTTATTCGGTGGTCTAATTCATCAAATCTATGAACGTCTTCAGAATTTGGCACCACATGTATTATTAAGTGTTCATTGCCATAATGACTCAGGACTTGCAACTGCAAATACATTGGCAGCTGTGAGAAATGGCGCGAATAAAGTGGAATGTACGATCAATGGAATAGGGGAAAGAGCAGGTAATACCTCCTTAGAAGAAGTAATAATGGGGATAAAACTTCATCCTGAATATTATGACGGGTATACCGATATCAATCATTCCGCCATTTATGAAACCTCCCGAATTGTAAGCCGTACCATGGGTCTTGATGTTCAAGTGAATAAGGCGTTGGTAGGGGAAAATGCCTTTGCACATTCTTCTGGAATCCATCAGGATGGTCTTTTAAAGTCAAAGGAGGTATATGAGATATTCGAACCTTCGGATATCGGTGCTCCTCCAATGGATATTGTACTTACCGCTCGTTCTGGAAAACATGCATTTGAATATATCTCTAAAAAACTTGGTTATGAAATTGCACCGGAAAGTTTAAATGAAATCCATACTAATTTCTTAAAAATAGCAGATGAGAAAAAGGAAGTCTATGATAATGACGTCATCGATTTACTGGACGGGGATGATAGAATACAAAAGAATGGAGAAAAGAAGTTATGGATGTTAGAAGATTTTCAGATGAATGTCAATATGAATCTGCCATCTGCAACAGTAAAATTGGTTAGAGATAAGCAAGAGGTTGTAATTAGCGAAGCTGGAAATGGTGCAATCTCAGCATTATATGCAGCAATTTTAAAAGCAGTTGATATGCCAATTCATCTAATAGATTATCGTATTCAAAATATTGGCGCAGAAAAAGAATCCTTAGGTAAGGTCGTTGTACAAATACAATATAACGGAAAATTTTATTTCGGAAAAGCAATTGAAAGAGATGTTATGAAAGCAAGTGCATTAGCTCTCGTAAATAGTGTGAATAAAATCGTATTAAATAGTTAATATACCATTAGCGAAGAAAATAACGAGAGGGATGCAGTATGGCAAAATCAATCATTCGACTACAAAAGATAAATATACAAAACTTAAAGAATGTTGCATTAGGAGACATTCGTTTTACTTGTAATCTATGGGAGGACATCTATGAGAGAAAGGCGGATGTTCTCGGTGTTTATGGTCAAAATGGATCGGGAAAAACAACACTTATTTGTGCTTTATCTTTGTTAAAGGGATTGATGAGTGGTACTGCATTACCAATGAATTTCAGTAATATGATAAAATGCGGCGAGCAGGCAGCAGTCTGCTCGTTTGAATTTAGTGTGGTGACAGAGGAACAGGAAAAGTATAAGGTTGTATATGAAGTAACTTTATCGAGAGAAGCAAGTTTAACGAGAGAAGCAAGTTTAACGAAAGAAACAAATCTAACAAAAAAAGCAAGTTTATCGAAAGAAGTAAGCTTACCGAAAGAAGCAACTAAAAATCAAGGAGCAGTTTTTAGTAAAAATCAAAAGGATGATTTGATTGGGTATCAAAAAGAGAACTTAAGCACTAAAATGGAAGCATCCAAGAATACCCCAGTGGAGCGAAGTGTAGTTATAACCAATGAAAGATTAACGATTTCAAGACTACAATCTAACCGTTATGAAAAATCTAAGTCAGTAAAGGTTTTAGTAAAATCTGATAATGAGGATGAAGCTAATATAAAAGTCATCCCTAGCAATTATTTTACAAACTTTTTAAAAGAAACGAAGAAAGAAACTATAGAGGAATTATTAAGTAAATCATATCAGAATGGGATTTCTTATCTTTTCTCAAAAGAAATATTATCGGAAACTAAATCAAATAACACAGAGTTTCATACCATAATTCATCTACTCAATTACTATGCAACTTATCAGCTTCACATCATCAGCAATGTCCAGAGTGGTGTAATCAATGCTAATATTGCACTACCATTTTCTTTTGTCTTAGAAGATAAAAAATCAGTATCGATGCTCTATGGAAGTTTAAAACTAAATGGGACGTCCTTACTGCCGAAAGATTTAACACCAGCCATTCAACAAAAGATTGAGCTAGTTAATGTAGTTCTTGGAGAGTTGGTACCAGGCCTAAGCATTCGTTTGGTAGAGCTAGAGGAACAGATAGGGGAGAATGGAGAAAAGCTGATAGAGACTCAATTGCTTGCAAGAAGAGGAGAGAATGAGATCTTACTTCAGTACGAATCCGATGGTATCAAGAAGCTAATTTCTATTCTTTATACAGTGATACTTGGCTTTAGGGATGCATCGGTAACGGTTGCAATTGACGAGCTCGACAGTGGAATTTTTGAGTTCTTACTAGGAGAGATTCTGCAAATGTTTGAGGAGTCAGGGCAAGGGCAACTCATTTTTACTTCTCATAATTTACGACCTCTTGAAGTACTGAATAAGAAAAACATTTTATTTACTACAACAAATGAAAAACATCGTTATATTAGGCTTCAAAATGTAAGAGCGAATCAGAATTTACGTGATTTTTATTTTCATGACATCGTTCTTGGAGGACAGAAGGAATGTATCTATGAGAGAACCAATCCTTATGTTATAAGAAGAGCATTCAAGATGGCAGGTGATAGCAATGCAAAGTAAGAAAATTATTTTATTTATTGTAGAAGGAATCCATGATAAAACCAGTCTCTCCATTTGTCTAAGTGATCTGCTTGAGGGGGCATCGGTACACTTTGCATTAACTCATGGAGACATCACATCACGATATGGGACCAGCGTGAAAAATATAAATGAACGTATTGGTGCTATTGTGAAAGATTTTAGCGGGAGCATTTTTAAACCGAAAGATTTCTACGAGGTAGTTCATATCATTGATACGGATGGTGCGTTTATACCAGAGGAGCATATCAAAAAGGCTACGAAGGTGGAGGAAGGCTCTTCTCATATAAAATACGAGCAAGAAGAAATCTTAACACCTGATCCAAAGAATATCAAAGAGCGTAACGAGCAAAAGTCAGATGTAATAGAGAGAATGTTATCGATAGAAAAAGTTTGGAGAACGATTCCTTATCATGTGTATTACTTTTCTTCAAATATGGATCATGTTCTTCATAATAATCCAAATCTAACGCGTGAAGAAAAAGAACGGTTGGCGGAGGAATTTGAGAATCACTTTTATAAGAAACCAGAGGAGTTTGCGAGATTTTTTCAAGAGGACGATTTAGCAGTAAAGGGTGAATATGAGGAGACATGGGAGTTTATAAAACTTGACTGTAATTCGTTAAAGAGGTATTCTAATTTTGGGGTTTTCTTGAAGGGGAGGGAAAAGTAAAATTACGTTATGCGCGTACATTTTATAGTTTGTATGCGTGATAAAGCACGCAGATAGGAGTCATTATGAATCAAAAAGAGCGTATGTTAGCAGGGCTTCCTTATAAAGCTTGGATGGATGGATTAAGCGAGGAGCGATTGAATTGTAGAATGAAAATCCATGAGTTTAATCATAGTTTACCGTCTGAAGTGGATAAGCAGCAAAAATTATTGCGAGAAATTTTAGGAAAGACGGGAAAGAATATTCATATAGAAGCACCGTTTCATTGTGACTATGGATACAATATTGAGGTTGGAGAGGACTTTTATGCTAACTTTAATTGTGTCATTCTTGATGTTGGTAAAGTTACGATAGGAAATAATGTAATGTTTGCTCCGAATGTAGCAATCTATACTGCGGGTCATCCTATCCATCCTGATTCAAGAAATTCTGGGTATGAATATGGAATCGCAGTGTCCATTGGGGATAATGTTTGGGTAGGAGGGAATGTTGTTATTAATCCAGATGTTCATATCGGGAATAATGTTGTGATTGGTTCTGGTAGTGTAGTTACAAAGGATATTCCGGATAATTCGATTGCTGTGGGAAATCCATGTCGTGTGATTCGTCAAATTACAGAGGAAGACCGAAAGTATTATTTTAGGAACCGAGAATTTGATGTAGAGGATTATAAGTAGGATGACATTATGAAAAAAGCATTCAAGGAATCATTTCTTTCATACGATACCATTAACAGATTGTTATTTTAGCGATGGCGTATGGGGTCTTGATGAAGTCAAAGGGTTATAGACCATAATGGTCTGTTTTAATGAGTGCTACAAATTTATTATAAAAGGCGATAGAAAGGATGTTATGCTTTCTATCGCCTTTTAGCTTAAATACAATTAGATAAGTATAAAATTAATATTGACATATAATGAATTGATTAATATAATAACATATATATATCAATATAATTTGATGAACATACATAACGTAACTAATTCATGTTTCATTTTAGTAACATAATGTTTCTATGAAGTGAAAGGGAGAAAGAGAATGGAGAAAAAATTAATAAAGAAACTCTTAAAGGCGACTGGAGTAAAAGAAGGGGAGTTAATTCTCTTACACTTTTGGGGAGAAGATAAGGACAGAACGATTTTACATGATTTTGCAACTCAAGTAGCTGCCTTAGGAGCTACACCTTTTGAAGTAACTCAGTCAAGAACTGTGAACCGCGAGTTATTTTCTGAGGCAAAGGATAGTTGCTTTAACGAACGCTATTTTCAAATATTTAAAGAATTTGACGCTGTGATCGATTTATTTTCCTATCAGCCGGTAGTAATAGGAGGTAGTTTAAGTGAAGAAGCAATGCAAAATTATCGCAGATATATGTCTGGATTATTTGGTACTTTAATGAAAGCGAAACGCTTTACCCAATTAAGGATTCCAACTGAAGAAAATGCGAAAGATTTCAGTATGGAGCCACAAGAGTTTATAGAACGAATGACTTGTGCTTATGATGTGGATTACGATAATATCCGCCTCCGTGGAGAAGAGAAGATAGAGGAGCTGAAGCAAACGAAAAAGGCTATCTTACATACTGGAGAGAAAGAGACTTTAACAATTGAATATGAGAATCGAGAGTGGTTTAACGATGCAGGGGAAGGGGATTTGCCATGCGGTGAGATCTATATCGCTCCACTGGAGAATAAAACAGAAGGAACCATGTATTTTGAGACTCTTTACTTGGATGATTTACCAGCATGTAATCAAGTAACACTTACCATAATGGGGGGCAAGGTCGTGGATAGTAGTCATGATTTAGTTAAGAACTATCTGATGGATTTACCTGAAAGTGGTCGTGTTGTTTGTGAGTTTGGTATTGGATTGAATCCAAAGATTAAAGGTCTTACTGGATGTACAGTCTTAGATGAAAAGATGGATGGAACTGTTCATATAGCAATTGGTGCGAATCACATGTTTGGTGGTGTTAATGAAGCTCCGATGCATATTGATTTGGTGGGAGTTGCAACTATAGATTACGAGTAAAGTTTATCCTAGGTAAAGGCATTATAAATTTATAATTGAATAAAGAAAAATACTCTAGTGGATACAACCGTGATTTAAAGCTGAAAGATACAGCTTTATGAATGAAAGGTTTGTGTCCACTTTTATTTGTGAGAAGGAAAATTTCGCGAAAAGTGTGCTTTCTCTCGATATCTTCTTGGCATTTCTATTAGTTGTTTGTATTCTTGTTAGAAGAGATTGATTTTTCTGACTTAAAGTGGTATGTTACCATATACTTGAAATATTTTATTCTTAATGGTTGTTTCGTTATAACAATGGTCATAATTTACATAGAAGATAAGGAGTAAAGTGATGGGTGAAATAAAAATTTTTGCAGATAGTACTTGTGATTTATCGGAAGAGTTGTTAAAGAAATATGATATTACTATAATTCCACTTAATATCGTATTGGGGATGAAAAGTTTCCAAGATGGTAAGGAGATAACTCCACAAGAAATCTATGAATGGTCAGATCGGGAAGGGGAAACTCCAAAGACAGCAGCACCTGAAATTGGAGTTGCTTTTGATATACTGAAACCATATATGGAGAAGAAGCTTGATATAATATTTTTCGGTATTTCAGAAGAAATGTCGGTAACCTGTCAGGTTATAAGAATGGTGGCGCAGGAGCAAGAATATAATAGGATTTTTGTAATCAATTCTAAGAATCTGTCAACTGGAATAGGTCTTTTGGTATTACGAGCAGCTGATTTAGTGAGAGAAGGGTTTTCAGTAGAGGAGATTGTTAAGATAATAGAGGAAGATACAGATAAGGTTAGGGCATCCTTTGTTGTCGATACATTAACCTATCTTCATCGTGGAGGAAGATGTAGTACTGTAGCTACACTCTTAGGCAATACATTACGCTTAAAGCCAATGATTGCTGTAAATAATGGAAAGATGGGTGTAGATAAGAAATATCGCGGCAGACCAAAGTCTGTAATATCGAATTATGCTAATGATTTAAGGGACGAATTACTTAATGCAGATTCGACTCGTGTGTTTATAACTCATTCTGGTATTGATCAATTAATTGAACAAGAAGCTTACCAATTTCTTAAGGAACTGAACTACTTTAAGGAGATATTAATAACCAGAGCAGGTGGTGTAATATCGTCCCATTGTGGTCCAAATACGTTAGGTATACTGTTTTTTGAGAAATAAAATGATGAACGGTAAAAATATTAAATTTGATATACAAAAATCCATGAAACGCAGTTAGGCAATGGTTAGCTTAATGAGTTTCATGGATTTTGTTAAATAAATAGAATATAAATTTTTAATACATAGAAAGTAGAGTTTATATTTTCTAATATAATAATATCTGCTTATCCTATTGTTTCATTCTTACGTGAGATGATATGTCCACAGGAAGGACAGTGTGTATCTTTGTTTAACTTCAAACGAAGATCGAGTGATTCTTTACAATGAGGGCATCTGTAATATTTCCATTGATTAAAACAACTGAAGGTTCCCCACTTACTGTTGTTTATACAATAGTATTCTCATTACTTGGAGCATTATCCCCATTTGATATCGTTTATACAATATTACCCTTCACTCACATAGAACGTTAACTTCACTTACTATCATTTCATGTCAAATATAATCATCAATTGCTGCCAAGAATTCTACTCAAACTGGAACCACTCAAAGTCAAAGTTACTGCCCGGTAGGAACAGGAAGGTAACGGTATACTTACCAGTTTTCTTAGAGAATTCAAACTCTTTCACTTCATAATCATTCGTAAAGTTAAATTCTGCAAGTTCTTCAATATTACTTTCCTCTGAAATGAACTTTACATGAATGGTGTTATTTTCGATTGGAGAATGCCCACAGATTGAAAGTTTCGTAATACCCTGTTCTCCGAAATCCATCTCTGAGAATTCCAAGGATACATTATTCCCGATTCCTTCAATGCAAGGAGCTTTCTTTGTAAAGGTATCCCCATAGATAAGGTCACAATCGGTTGCAAATAATTTTGCAATTCCTTTTTCCGGGTTGCTAAACTGAAATCCTTGTACGCTTAATCGTTTGAATACGACAAAGGAAATCGTTACGATGCCTTTAACTCTACGCTTTAATCGGTAAGTTTCTGGTTGATGATGATTCCATATTGGTTTTTTACTAAAGATACAATCTGCTAGTAATTCACTTCCTTCTTCATGTGGGATACCTTCCCAGATCTCAAAGGTTGGAGGCTCAGTATCAAGACAGTAGATTGGAACAGTAATCTCATCGGAACCATAGGAACCAAAGTCTACATTTTTAAAACAGATGTAAGAATCTATTGGTAGTAGTGAGGAGATACCGCGCTCAATTCCATTGGTAAGGTTCGTATTGGACCAAGAGTATAAACCACCATATATAAATTCATACGGATTCATGGTAGCTTCTCCAAGGTCATTAAAGTTAAGCTCTACTTCAGAAATCATACGTACTTTATCTGCACCATTTTGACAGGTACAACGAAGATAAGCCTTACCGCTGCCAAGAGCGATTACCTTTACCTTAGCCCCATCCTTTTCTAGTTTGGCAAGATTGGAATCAATACCAGAACCATTGGTAATTCTCCAATCGATATCTTGATAGGTAGCATTTGCTGGATGAATGATTACATAGCTTTCTATTGTACTTAGATCCTTCGTTAGAGTGGTTCCAAGAGGTGTAACAATTTCTAGTTTACGAATCGGAATCTCAGTTTCATTCGTAGTAGGAATTGTAACTTTCGGATTTAGTACTGGATAAATGATGTGATTCGTATTTCTCATATTATCGCTAAGACCTTCTGGATACTCACATGGGATGGATGTAAAGGTGAGAGTCCCTGCTGGTAAAGTTTCTGAGGAAACCTTTATTGTAATTTCACCCGGTGTTAAGGTTGATGCAATAACTGCAAGTAATTTTCCGCTGAATAATCTCCGGCTGATTCCTTTATATTGATCATAATCGGTACTATCACCATTATCTAGTCCAATTAGACGGCCAGCGCCACTAACGTCTACGGTAACACGATTATTTGCATTTTCTACTGGATTACCATTACAATCTTCCATGCTAATTTCCACAAAGAGTAGATCCTGGCTATTCGCAAGCAAGGTGGTTTTATCTGGTGTTAATTTTATAGTAGCAGCATCACCAAAGGAGGTACGGGTATCAGTTGCAATAATATTTCCGAATTCATCATAAGCAACCGCTTTTAAGGTACCTTCTTCATAAGGTAACTGCCAATGTCCACATAGCTGTGTACCGTGTTTGTGGTCAATATCATAGGTTCCTAGGGAGTTCTCATTAAAAAACAATTCCACTTTTGGAGCATTCGAGCATACTCTGATATCAATCATCTGGTCTTTAGAAAAATCCCAGTATGGGAATAAATGTACCATTGGTGATTTTTTATAATCCGTCCACTCTGACTGATAGATATAGAACATATCCTTCTTAAAACCAGCGGTGTCTACCTGACCGAAATATGAGTTTTTCGTAAAATATGGAGTTGGCTCTCCTATGTAGTCCCATCCAGTCCAGATGAATTGTCCGGCACTAAATGTGGCATCACGGTCTTTCGTAATACAGTATTCTGTACTTCGTGCTCCCCAACTTGAAGTCGTATTACCAAGGGAAGAGCATTGTTCATCATCGTCTGCAAGGATTGCCTTTGAATATGGAAAATGATAGATTCCACGGCTTTGTAAGGTAGATGCAGTTTCACTTCCGTATATCATCCAATCTGGATGCAGTTCATGATGCTCTTGATAAAGTCGTTCTGCATAGTTATATCCAGCCAGTTTCACGATATCAGCGCACTTCTGAGCATTTTCCCATGCCATGTAATTGGAACCGATGGTTACAGGGGCATTTAAGCGACAATCATGTTTACGAACAAAGCTTAATAACATTCTAGTAACTTCCTGACCACGCTCGTCTGCATGTGTATCATAGATTTCATTTCCAATACTCCACATGATAAGTGAAGGGTGGTTGCGGTCCCTGCGAATCCAACTAGCTACATCTTTTTCTGCCCATTCAGGGAAGAAGCGAGCATAATCATAGGTTGTTTTTGAACGCTCCCAGATATCAAAGGCTTCCGAATTGATTAAAAATCCCATCTCATCTGCAAGCTCCATTAACTCTATCGCTGGCATATTGTGAGAAGTACGGATAGCATTGACACCCATTTCCTTTAACATTGATAGTTGTCTCTTAAGGGCAGTACGATTGATAGCAGCACCAAGGCTACCAAGGTCGTGGTGTTGGCATACTCCATATAGCTTTACATGTTTACCATTAAGGAAAAAGCCTTCTTCACAAGTGTATTCTATGGTACGAAAACCAATTTTCTGTGTTATGGTCTGTATCACAGTATTATTTTTTATAATATCAGTTTGCACCTGATATAAGTTCGGTGTTTCAAGCTCCCAAAGAAGAGGGGCTATAATATGTAGTTTACTGTCTTGTACATAGAAGGCATTCTTTGTTACCTCATCTGTAACATCAACAGTGTGGGTGCAAACTAATTCATGGTTAGGTGACCATACAGTGTGGCGAAGTTCGATTGTAGATGCGAAATCCTTGTCTAGTCCATGAAAATTCTCTGGCACTGAAATCTTAGATTCCATACTGATCGGCAAGGAGGATAGCTCGGTTGATAGGAAAGTATAAAAATCTTCACCCGCTTTTTCTGTTGAACTATAAATTCCATCTGGGTTAATATGTACTTCAGGATAGGTATGAAACCATACATTACGATAAATACCTGCACCAGAATACCATCTCGAGTTTGGTGACTCGTAGATGACTTGCATCACAATTTCATTGTCACCTTCCGTTAAAAACTCGGTAATATCGAATTCAAACGTTGAGTAACCATATTTCCACTCTCCAGCAACTTTTCCATTGACATAGAGGGTAGAGTTCATATACACACCCTCGAAACGTAATGTGTATCTCTCCTTAGTCTTAAGTTCTTTCATTGATAATGTACGGCGGTACCAACCTTCTCCGGTTTCATACAAATCGTAGGTATTATAAATTAACCAGTCATGGGGCAAATCAACGGGATGCCATACAGTATTTGCATCTAGCACTAATTGCAGGGTCGCACCTATCTGATGTTTGGAAAAACTCCAGCCATCATTCATTAATCTTCGATTATTAAGTATTTGATTGCTCATCTTCTTCCACCTTTCTATGTAATTATATTACTACTTTTTCTGAAAATTTTAGTTCTTTTAATCTTTCTTAAAAACATGCTAATAGCATACATTTCCAGAGCCTGCAAACTATGGCCGCAGAAACAAAGTTACGTTACTTGCTACTTTAGTTCATTCTATTTCATCTTAATAGCAACAACAATGTAACATCTTATACGAAACATGTAGTTCTATAATATTACACTTATATTTGGAATTATCTTAATTATAAAAACGAATATGTAAAATTATCCGAATCATATAAACGAATATTCGAAATTACTCTATGCTTGGGAAGCATTAAAACGTATGATGTTAGGCCCATGAAGACGCTTGTATTCACTTGGAGTACATTGCTTCTGCTCTTTAAATATTCGGTTGAAAGTCGCTAGGCTGTTAAAGCCAGAATGCATTGCAATCTCAGTGATGGTTAGGTTAGGGTCAATGAGCAATTTTTCTGCATGCATGATTCGTTGTTTATTTAAATAATCGTAGTAGGAAATACCTGAAAATTCTTTAAACAAACGCATAAAATGATACTTACTAAAGCCAGCTAACTGTGCTAGATCATCCACGTTAATCGGTTCGGTGCAATGTTCGTTAATATGGGTACATACCATGAGAAATTTATCGATATATTCATGCCGCTTCGGACTCTTTGTATTTGGAAATTTCTTTTCTGAGGTAATATAATTTCGACCTAAGATCACAAAGAAATTTACAAGCATAGAGTAAATTGCTGCCTCTTTTAATGGGGAATCTCCGAAATATTCCTTCATAATTCTAAGCATAAGGCTATGAAGATCTTCATGAATATCAGGCATTGTCTCAGTTGTAATGATGGTACATGGGTGGAACATATGAAATACGGAGTCAAATCCATTTAAGTTATAAAGTAAGGAATAATCAAATTGGAAGATAATCCGTTTTCCCTTAGTTGGAGCATAGAGTTGGTGAAGCTCGCCAGAAGGTAGTAGGATAATATCGCCGATATCTAATTGGTAGCGGATATTATTTACAACAACCTCATATGTATTTTCAATTGGCATAATAATTTCTGCAGCAGTATGCCAATGAATCGGATAATCTTCGTATTCTTCATTTAAATAAAGTCGAATGCCGATATTCTCATCATAGGAAACTGTTTCTCTAGTTCCGTTTAGTATTGCTATCATAGAGGCTTCTCCTTAATCAAATTAATAATCTTCAATTAATCATATGTTGCGATGAGCAAATTAGAAAAAAATCTATTAGTTATGTACAAATATTAGTTCTATTATGAGAAAAAATCGTGCAATTTATAATATTAAGTATAGTGCATTCTAAAAATATTGTAAAGAGAAATTGGATAGAAATAGCATTATTTGATTAGCTAAATTTTATTGTACTAAATAATAGCATTATTTGAGGAAAATAGAGCAAAAATTAAGAAGTGCGCTTACGGTTCATGAAGTATAGTTTGTTTATAAGTAATCTGAAGATATAATGAGTAAAGAATTAATGAGTTTAGGTTAAGTGTGAAGAGAATATCTAAAGGCGCCAAAAGACACCACCTAAGAAATTCTAAAACTTCACATTAGTTTCATAACGATGTTTGCACCAGGGTATCCTCAGCGCAAATATTCAGCCTACAATGAAGGCATGTTTTCAGGAATGAAGGAAGATATTGCTTTAACTTTTTATTATAATAGAAGAAGGAGATGGAACAATGGGGTTTGAAAAAGCTTGGTTAAATTACTGTAAAAGTGATAATCTTTCGATGCAAGATTATTTTATGTTCGTTACATACAATAAAGAGGACTCTATTGTAAAGAGTACGGTTTTAGAATTAACAGCAGCAGCAAAAGGGCTATTTTCAATCGATATGAAAAGCAGCCTTTGTGATATGAAATATGAAGTAGATAGTACGAAAAAAGGAATTCATCTTCAGATAGGTGATGATAAAGAGCTAGAAAATGAGGGATATCGCATTTCGTTAGTAGACGAGGTGATATTGATAGAAGCTTTTACATCTCGAGGTATTCTCTATGGAACCTTTGATTTGATTCGCAGTACCATACTAAGAACAGATGATCATTCTCTGAACAAAACTATCTTTCCAAAGAATCCTCTTCGAATGTTAAATCATTGGGATAACATGGATGGAAGTATTGAGAGAGGATATTCCGGTAATTCTTTCTTTTTTGAACATGGAGAAGTTATTGTAAATGAACGTACTAAGGCTTATGCAAGGCTTGTTTCCTCCGTTGGTATTAATGCAGTAGTAATTAATAATGTGAATGTACGTGGTATAGCAACTAATCTAATAACAAACCGTTACATAGATAAATTAAAGCAGATCGGTGAAATTTTTGCTTCTTATGGAATTAAACTATTTCTTTCTCTTAATTTTGCGGCTCCAATGGAACTTGGTGGTCTAACAACTGCTGACCCCCTTGATGAGGCAGTCCGCCTGTGGTGGAAGGAAGCAGTGAAGTTATTATTTATAGAAATACCATCCTTTGGCGGATTTTTAGTTAAGGCAGATTCGGAGGGAAGACCGGGGCCATTTACTTATCAAAGAACTCATGCAGAAGGTGCCAATATGTTAGCTGAGGTAGTAAAACCTTATGGCGGTCTGATTATCTGGAGATGTTTTGTGTATAACTGCAAACAGGATTGGAGAGATACGAAAACAGATAGAGCAAGAGCAAGTTTCGATAACTTCCAATCATTAGATGGTAGTTTTGCGGAGAATGTAATTTTACAAGTGAAAAACGGTCCAATGGATTTTCAGGTTAGAGAACCAATATCACCTTTATTCGGTGGAATGAAGAAAACAAATCTGATCTTAGAAGTCCAGATTGCACAGGAATACACAGGTCAACAAAGACATGTTTGTTACTTGATCCCGATGTTTAAAGAAATCTTAAAGTTTAAAACTTATTGTAAAGAAGAAAATGATACGGTACTTGATATCGTAAGTGGAAACACTTATGGTAATAAAAATGCTGGAATGGCAGCAGTTACAAATACAGGGAATGATGATAACTGGACTGGTCATGACTTGGCAGCAGCGAATCTCTATGGATATGGAAGACTTAGTTTTAATCCTGATTTAACATCAGAAGAGATAGCAAACGAATGGATCACCTTAACCTTTGGTACAAAGGAACATGTCATAGAGTATATAACCAAAATCCTAATGATGTCCTGGCCGGCATATGAGAAATATACTTCTCCGCTTGGAATTGGTTGGATGGTGAATCCATCTCATCATTACGGACCTAATGTTGATGGATATGAATATGATCGTTGGGGTACTTACCACAAAGCAGACCATACAGCAA
Source organism: Lachnoclostridium sp. (assembly GCF_031997925.1). Taxonomy (NCBI): domain Bacteria; kingdom Bacillati; phylum Bacillota; class Clostridia; order Lachnospirales; family Lachnospiraceae; genus Lachnoclostridium; species Lachnoclostridium sp. The sequence continues at coordinate 56,382 of NZ_DAMADT010000010.1, forward strand.
TTGGTGTTGACCGAACTAAGAACGGAACAGGTTACACAACACAGTATCATAGGCCGAACCAAGAGCTCTATGAAACACCTGAAACATGTCCAGAAGAGTTGCTATTATTCTTCCATCGCATTCCATATACTTATCAGCTAAAGACAGGTAAGACCTTAATTCAACATATCTATGATTCTCATTTTGAAGGTGTAGAGGATGTGGAAGAGATGGTTTCGTTATGGGAAGAACTAAAAGGAAAACTAGAGGAAGTACCATATCATAGGGTTTTGCATAGATTACAGGAACAGCTGGAACATTCGAAGGAATGGAGAGATGTGATTTGCTCTTATTTTAATAGGAAGACAGCGATTGAGGATAAGAAGGGGAGAAAGATTTATTGATATATTTTACTAACAGGGTTTAACAAAAAAATATTAGTGGGATAAATACCACTAATATTTTTTTGCAGTTTAGTAAGCAATATCATTATATATTATATAGGAAAGTTAGGAGGCCTTTGTATTTGTTTTATTTTTACATCAATTTTTGATTGGTAATTAAAAATATCCTTACTCCTTCCACATCATCTGATATTTTTTCGGAGTAATCCCTTTGTATTTTTTAAATGTTTTAATAAAGTAACTAAAATCATTAAATCCGCAACGAAATGCAATATCGGTTAGCGTATCTTCCGATTGGCTAATCTGATAGCAAGCCTGTTCAATCCGATAATAATTTAGATAATCGATTGGGGTTCGATTCGTATACTCCTGAAAAAAACGACAGAAGTATTTTGGGGAGAGTCCGCAGACTCTCGATAGCTCCTGTAAGGTTAGAGGCTTTGCATAATCGGTTACAATAAGTTCCAAAGAAGCTTTTAATTGTTCGATGGATTTTTGAGATTTTAGTTCAGATTCCTCTGCCTCGCTGTAACATTCATTCAGTTGTAAAGCTGCAAAAAATAATAACAGAGAACCTAATACAGATAGTTCATATCCTTCCGCTTCTGATCGGATTGCATCAAACATCGTAATCAATGGAGATGTAATGCATGATCTATTATGTACCGGGTTTATACTAATCTTTTGATGCGCTATTTTTTTTAGGAATGAATCGGTTAGAAAACTCCTCTGACGTAAGATATTAAAATCAAATACAATACATTCATAAGTACAATCTTTTGGTGAACCTCCGTGTAGTTTACCATCTTTAATAAAAGCGATATCGTCCTTCTGAAGAAGATATTCTGTTCCATCGAGAAACAGCCCAAATTCCCCATCCAAAATCCGAATAATTTCATATTCAATATGCCAATGGAAAGGCATCTCATACTGCGGATGTGTATGGTCTACGTAGTGATATTCTATTGGAAAATCTACGGTGCCCCTTTGTCTGCACTCATGATATCTAATGTCCTGCATAAGAACCCTTTCTGTGAATATTGTTATATTTTTATGCTATTATAACACAAGATTACTTCTTCGTAAAATATTATAATAAGGGTGAAATGTAAAGTGAGTAAGACAAATTTCTTTCTCACGGAATTTCTAAGGCGCCAAAAGACGCCGCCTAAGAAATTCTAAAACTTCACACTAGTTACATGTTTTGTTTGTACCTACTTAAAAAAACATAAAAAATTTCATAATATAAAAGGAGGAAGTTACATATGGCAAAAAACAGATTAATTGGTGAGTATCCGATTATCGGAATCAGACCAACCATTGATGGAAGAAGAGGATATCTTAAGGTGAGAGAATCCTTAGAGGAACAGACAATGGGAATGGCAAAAGCAGCAGCGAAATTATTTGAGGAGAATCTTCGCTATTCGAATGGAGAACCGGTAAAAGTAATTATCTCGGATACCACCATCGGACGAGCAGGAGAGACAGCAGCTTGTGCGGAACAATTTAAAAAAGCAGGTGTAGATATTACCTTAACGGTTACACCTTGTTGGTGTTATGGCGCAGAAACTATGGATATGGACCCAATGACAATCAAAGGTGTTTGGGGATTTAACGGAACGGAGCGTCCAGGTGCTGTTTATCTTGCATCGGTATTAGCAACCCATGCTCAAAAAGGTCTTCCTGCCTTTGGTATCTATGGACATGATGTTCAGGATGCGGATAATAAAGAAATCCCAGAGGATGTAAAAGAGAAATTACTTCGTTTTGGACGTGCTTCAGTAGCCGCAGCAACCATGAGAGGTAAATCCTATCTCCAGATTGGTTCTATCTGTATGGGTATTGGTGGTTCTATTATTGATCCAGCATTTATTGAAGAGTATCTTGGAATGCGTGTTGAATCTGTCGATGAGGTAGAGATTATCCGTCGTATGACAGAAGAGATTTACGATAAAGAAGAATATGAGAAGGCACTTGCATGGACGAAGGAGAAATGTAAGGAAGGATTTGATAAGAATCCAAGCGAAGTTCAAAAAACTCCAGAACAGAAAGAAAAAGACTGGGAGTTTGTTGTGAAGATGATGTGTATCATTAAAGATTTAATGAATGGTAATGCTAATCTTCCTAAAGGCTGTGAAGAGGAGATGTCCGGTCATAATGCGATAGCAGCAGGTTTCCAGGGACAGCGTCAATGGACTGATTTCTATCCAAACTGTGATTTCCCAGAAGCATTACTTAACACCTCCTTTGACTGGAATGGTGCAAGAGAGCCTTATATTTTAGCAACCGAAAATGACGTATTAAACGGTCTTGGCATGCTATTTAGTAAACTATTAACAAATACAGCTCAAATTTTTGCTGATGTTCGTACTTACTGGAGCCCAGAGGCGGTAAAGAAAGCAACTGGTTATGACCTTGAGGGAGTAGCGAAAGAATCCGGTGGAATCATTCACTTAATTAACTCTGGTGCTGCTTGTCTTGATGCCTGCGGTGAAGCAAAAGATGCTTCCGGTAATGGCGTGATGAAACCTTGGTATGAAGTTAATGAAGAAGATCAAGAAGCAATCTTAAATGCAACTACATGGAATGCTGCTGATAATGGATATTTCCGTGGTGGCGGATACTCTTCAAGATTTTTAACTACAGCGCAGATGCCTTGTACTATGATAAGATTAAATCTTGTAAAAGGACTTGGTCCAATGTTACAGATTGCAGAAGGTTACACAGTGAAACTTCCAGACGAAGTATCCGATACTCTATGGAAGAGAACAGATTATACATGGCCTTGTACTTGGTTTGCTCCAAGAACAACAGGCGAAGGTGCATTTACGACAGCTTATGATGTTATGAATAATTGGGGTGCTAATCATGGCGCGATTAGTTACGGACACATTGGGGCAGATTTAATTACTCTTTGCTCCATGTTAAGAATTCCAGTAGCAATGCATAATGTCCCAGAGGAGAAGATTTTCCGCCCAGCTGCATGGAATGCTTATGGAATGGATAAGGAAGGACAGGATTACAGAGCTTGCGCAGCTTATGGTCCTATGTATCGCTAATTCATGGAAAATGGGAAAAATGTCTTAGCCATTGACCTTGGAGCTTCTAGCGGAAGAGCGATCCTTGGAAGTTTTGATGGGAAACGAATTAAGTTAGAGGAACTGCACCGGTTTTTAAATGAACCGGTGCAGCTAAATCAGACGTTATATTGGGACGTATTGCGTCTGATGCATGACATAAAAATTGGTCTTCAAAAAGCAGCTCAGGTTGATTTCCACAGCGTAGGAATTGATACTTGGGGTGTTGATTTTGGACTTTTAGATGAAGATGGAAACTTATTAGAAAATCCGGTTCATTATCGCGATAAAAGAACGGAAGGAATGTTTGAACTTGCGTTTTCTCAGTACGATAAGGAAAGGTTTTATGAACTGAGCGGGAATCAGTTTATGGAGATTAATACCGTATTTCAATTACTTTCTCTTAAATATTCAAGACAAAGACTATTGTCGCAAGCGAAAACTCTTCTATTAATGCCTGATTTACTAAATTATTTCTTAACTGGTGTAAAAGCAAGCGAATATACGATTGCATCTACCACTCAGATGCTTGATGCAAGAGAAAAGATTTGGTCGAAGGAAATAATTCAGTCGCTTGGATTGCCAGAAAACATTCTAACAAAGGTCATAGAACCTGGAACAGTTCTTTCTCCGATTCGAACAGAAATTCTAGATGAGTTAATGATAAAGCCTGCCAGTGTGGTAGCTGTTGCTGGTCATGATACACAGTGTGCAATGGTGGCTGTTCCTGCTACCGAGGAAGATTTCTTATTCATCAGCTGTGGTACTTGGTCATTATTCGGAACAGAACTTGCGGAACCCTTGATTTCTGAAAAATCAAAAAAATATAACATGACCAATGAAGGCGGTTATGGTGGGAAGATTTCTTTCTTGAAAAATATTATTGGACTTTGGTTGATTCAAGAAAGTAGAAGACAGTGGGAAAGGGAAGGTCTAACTTATAGTTTTTCGGAACTTGAAAAAGAAGCACAGAAGGCAACTCCATTTCTAGCTTTCATTGATCCAGATGCGCCGGAGTTTGTTGCTCCTGGTAATATACCTGAGAGAATCCGTGAGTACTGTAAGAGAACAAATCAAAGTATCCCAAAAGAAATCGGTGAATTTGTCCGTTGTATCAACGAAAGTTTGGCTATGAAATACCGTTATGTGATGGAGCAAATTGAGGATTGTACACAGAAAAACTATGATACAATCTATATGGTTGGGGGCGGTACGAATAGCCGTATGCTTTGTCAGTTGACTGCAAATGCGTGTAACAAGAAGGTAGTTGCAGGACCAACAGAAGCAACCGTTTATGGAAACGTTGCACTTCAATTGATTGCTTTAGGTGAAATCAGTGACTTAACAAAGGCCAGAGAATGTATTCGAAACTCAGAAGATATGATATGTTATGAGCCACAAGAGGAACAAAAGTGGTCGGAGGCATATCAGAGATTTTTATCTCATTGTAAGTTTGAGTAGAAAACGAGTGGTGGTACATTCTCATGGAAGGAAGATGTGTATCTACCATTAAAGGAAGATGTACATTCTCATTGAGGAAGATGTACGTTCTCATGGAAGGAAGATGTACATTCTCACTGAAGGAAGAGGTACATCTCTTCACTGAAGGAAATGTGTATCTCCCATTACAGAGAAATGTTGTTAGAAGAACACTAAATAAGTAAGTAATAAACTTTCATGGTAGTGTTTACTACGAAAATAACTGGAGGGCTGTTATGTTAAAAGGAATACCTAAAATTTTGTCACCAGAATTATTAAAGGTTTTATGTGAAATGGGACACAGTGACCGAATTGTTATAGCAGATGGTAATTTTCCAGCACAATCCGTTGGAAAAGATGCGATTGTAATACGATGCGATGGGCACGATGTACCAAGTCTCTTAAGCGCGATTTTAACTGTATTTCCTCTAGATACCTACGTTGATAGACCGGTTTTACTAATGGAGAAAGTTCCGGGGGATACGGTAGAGACCCCAATTTGGGAGGAATACAAGCAAATTGTTCGTCAGTATGACAACCGTGGGGAAAATGTGATTGGTTCGATCGAAAGATTTGCATTCTATGAAGAAGCGAAAAAAGCATATGCCATTATAGCAACTGGGGAAAAAGCCCTATACGCTAACATAATTCTACAAAAAGGTGTTGTAGTCGACGGAGAGTAAAATCTTTTCTTTCAGAATAACACCAAAAAAAGGTAAAAATAAGTGGACATATTAAGAGAATGTATTATAATATTCTTAAACAAATGTCCGGAACATTTAAAAATAAGTGATACGAGTTGTACTAGTATTTAACCCCATCAAGGAAGGAACTTGCCTGTTTCAGCAGGAGTTCAAGCTCTATTTAAATGCCACGTAGTGACAATGAGGTTATGAGCAAGTAGCTGTAAGCAGATTGCGAATATCCGCTTTGACTATAAATAGAGAATACTGGTAACGAATTTGTAACACAGCATGTAGTAGGAAAAAGCACACCGGCACAAAGCCTTGGTGTGCTTTTTTTAGTCCATGTAAGAAGCATAACGTCTCCTTTGAATAAACCGAAAGATGATTATTTCATCCTAGAATGGAGGTATCTATGAATGAAACGATAGCGAGAGTGCAGCAAATGCTAAGTTTAGAACAGTTTCCACGATCGTCTGCCTACGATATTGAATGGGTCAGCGAAAATGAAATGGGTCCTAACGCTATGTGGCTAGCTGAGTTTTTATCTGAGAAGATGCAGTTTAGTAAAGGAATGAAAGTACTTGATTTAGGCTGTGGAAAAGGGTTAAGTTCGGTATTCTTAGCAAAAGAATTCGGAGTGAATGTGTATTCTATAGATTTATGGATTCATGCCACCGATAACTTCCTACGTATAAAAGAAATGGAGGTAGAAGATCTTGTAACTCCAATCCAGGCAGATGCAATGAAACTTCCCTTTGCTAGAGGATTCTTTGACGCTATTGTGAGTTTAGATGCTTACCATTATTTTGGAACGAATGAAATGTATTTGGAAGAAATCTTATCTTATCTAAAACCAAATGGACAAATAGGTATCGTTGTTCCGTCCGTACTGAAGGAATTCCAAGATGAGATCCCAGATTCAATAAAACCCTATTGGGAACCTTATTTGTATACGCATCATACACCAGAATGGTGGCGTAAATTATGGGAACATTCTGACCAAGTAAAGGTTGAGGTAGCAGATACAATGCCGAATGGATATGAAAATTGGCTATTATGGGATAAGACATTAAAAGATGCTGGATTGTTAAGGAGAAGTGGGGATGTAGAGATGCTCCTTGCTGATGAAGGGAATTTTACTTTTTGTAGAGTGATTGGAACTAAGATTTAATAATTATAAGGAACTAAGATTGAATTTGGTATGAGGGCAAGAATAACAAACAAACGTTGTTTTTCATTCCCAAGATACATTCAATCGTTGTGCTTTTTCCTGCTCCATTGGCTCCAAGTTGCATACCATAAAAAAGAAAATTTATCATTTATGGTAATTGCACATGGATCATAAAAAGAATAACACCAACCAAAAGGTTGGTGTTAAAGTGTAGAGTTTATGAAAATTTATATTTCATTGATTCAATCTGACGTTTCATTTGTTTCGCATTCGACTCAGCAGACTTTAATGAAGTTATCAACTTATTGCAAACGGATACGATATCTTCCTCTAGTGGGGGAGTATCAAGGACTTCCCTGATATTAGTTGCTGGATTTTTGGATAATGCATTCAGCATCCTTAGTATGGATTCCAAGGAATAGTTCGCGCACCGAAGTGAACGGATAATTTTTAATCGATTGATATCCTCTTGTGTATAGATGCGGTATCCGTTTTCTTTCCGTTTCACAGTAAGTAGACCGTTCATTTCCCAATTTCTTAACGTATCCATCGTTAGCTGCAAATACTCTGAAACTTCTTTTCTCTTCATTGCAACTGGAAAAAAACACCTCCGTTACCACTAGGATGACATAAGATAAAAGTCTGGTGGTATAATGGAGGGTTTTGAAATCATATCTTGTACGATACTAGGATAATTTCCTAGACTTCTCAGCGCAGACCTTCATAGCCTCCATGATACTGCTACGAAATCCAGTCTTTTCTAAGCTTTGGACAGCATCAATTGTGGTTCCTCCAGGAGAACATACCATATCTTTTAGAGCACCAGGATGTTTGCCTGTCTCAAGTACCATTTTTGCGCTTCCAAGTACAGCTTGAGCAGCAAAACGATAGGCTTTATCTCTTGGCATTCCTTCAGCTACAGCAGCATCTGCCATTGCTTCTATTAAGATAAAGACATAAGCTGGTGAACTACCACTTACTGCAACTACAGCGTCCATTAGGTGTTCTGACACCTCTTCAGCGATACCAAAACCACGTAGAAGGTTCATAACAAGTGCAAATTCTTCTTCTGTCACTTGATCATTTCTACATACTGCTGTAATACCTTCGGATACTAATGCAGGGGTGTTTGGCATAGTACGGATTAGTTTTAAGGTACGTTCAAATAAAGACTCTACCCGTTTTAAACTTTGTCCAGCTGCGATGGTAACTATAATGGTACTTTTCCTTATGTCTTGTGAAATTTCTTTGATAACAGTTTCGTAATATTGAGGTTTTACAGAAAGGAAAAGTACATCCACACCTGTTGCCACAGCAAGGTTATCTGAGGTAGTCAGAATACCTAATTTTTCTTCCGCATTCTTTAGTGCTTGTGAAGAGGCATCTGATGCGATAATATCTGTAGCCTCTACGATATGATTATTTATCATGCCACTAATCATAGCTGTCGCCATATTGCCACAGCCAATAAATCCGAGTTTCATGTTTGTTCCTCCTAAGATTTCATAATATCTTGTAGATCGGTAAATAGCGCAAAATACTTCGTTATTTCATCGGAATGAAATCTACTATTTTATTATTTTTATTTACTATTATACCATTTTTGCAAGCTCATATGGTAAGCAGCACTTTGATGTTTATGTGTACTCACTTTGCTTGACTAGTATAAATGTCTATCGACATTATACCATAGTTTCTTGTATTTCAAAGGGAATTCTTTTGACAAGGAAGAAACACTTGACATCAAAAAATGAAGGTAGTATAGTAGTAAAAAATGACATTATTAAGGACAAGTTCGTGAAGCATACTTTTTCTCGATTGTCGAAAGGGGTGAACAACATGGTAAAAAATCGTACATATATTAACTCAGAATGTTTGTTGTTCACATGTAGATATCATTTTGCTAAAACCATTCTTAACAAAGAATGTTAGATTAGAAAATGTAAGAGGAACGACAGCATTTCTGTAATTTTCAGAAGTGCTTTTTTAATATATACGAAATTGCTCTGCAATTTGCTATAAATTAAAACTATCAGGGATATGCACTCACCCTGTAGGTTCGGCAAGGCGAAGTATATCGCCTAGACAAAGTGTCTTTGCCTTCAAGATAGAGATCTAGGAACCTAGATTGGCAAAACTATTTGTTCTATAATTATATGAATATGAGCTTTATGAGGAGGTATGGGTATGGGAAGTAAGAATAAAAATCAAGTGGATTTAAGTCAGATATTTAAGTCAAAAAATGCGAATTCCTTTACAGGAGCCAATAATGCAAAGAATAGTAATGGTAAAGGACGAAATAATCAAGTAATTAATAAAAGCTCCGTTGGAGTAAGAGGACAATCAAAATAGTACCAAAGTGTATAAAAGTATAAACAACAAGCTGTTATCAAAGGAAATGAGATTGATAACAGCTTGTTGTTTTCTCGGAGCAAGAAAGTTTTATAGAGTGATATGAATTGCTCAGAAAATGGTCAGATTTTATTTTTATATTACTTGTAAACTTAATCTTCTAAGATAGATCCGTCTGTTCCAATTACAGTTATTTGCCATGGAATAAACTTTCCGCTTGCTTGTAGAGCTTGCTTTACAGCTATTTCAATACCTCTGCAGCATGGAACTTCCATACGAACTACATGAACACTTTTAATATTATTATTTGCAAGAATTGCAGTAAGTTTTTCCGTATAATCAACATCATCAAGCTTTGGACATCCAATCAAAGTAATGCGATTATTCATAAACTTGTTATGGAAATTTCCATATGCATAAGCGGTACAATCTGCTGCAATTAATAGATTCGCTTGTTCAAAATAAGGTGCATTTACGGGAACTAATTTAATTTGAACTGGCCATTGACGTAAATTACTTTCTATTTCGATGTCACGATTCATTGCAGTATGATGAGATAGAACTTTTGCTGCACTGGAAGGGCATCCACATGGCTTTACTTCTTTTGAAGTCTCATTTTCTAATTGTTTCCCAATCGATAAGGATTCCATATGTTTCACCACTGCTTCTTCATCAAAGGCTAAAGTATCTCTTTCCTCAAATGCTATAGCTCCGGTAGGGCAAACTGGCAGACAGTTTCCAAGACCATCACAATAATCATCACGTATTAACTTTGCCTTTCCATTTATTATAGCGATAGCACCCTCTTTACAGGCACTAGCACATAAACCACAGCCATTGCAAGCTTCTTCATCAATTTTAATGATTGTTCTAATCATAATATCCTCCCAAAATATATGCTATAATCGTTACACTTTAACTTGAAATATGTTATGTATATAATATAAGTTAAGAATATAAAAATGTCTGTTGTAAAAACAACAATAATAAGCTATTCTTAATGTATTATTGTAGTAAGGAAATCTTGATGTGTCAACTTGACATGAAAGTGAAAATATAAAGCTATATACGAAAGCTAGAAAGGGGCTGTTTTTTTGATGGATTATAAGGACAGAATGAAAGAGGTTATTCCAATGGATATAAGTTCCTATATCGAATTATTAACTAATATTTCTTTATTTGAAGGTATTGAACAGAAAGATATTGGAGGTATGCTAGGATGCCTTCAAGCGAATAAAAAGAATTTTTTAAAAAATGAGACTATTTTAAGAGCGGGAGAGGTAATTTCTCATCTAGGAATTATATTGTCTGGTAGAGGGCAGATCATTCGTGAAGATATTATGGGAAATCGTAATATTTTATCAAATCTTGAGGTTGGTGATATGTTTGCCGAGGCATTTGCCTGTGCAGGGTCACAGAGGTTACCATTTCAGGTAGTAGCCATAACAGACTGTACAGTAATGTTTCTTGATTATCGTCGTATCGTAACTACATGCTCCAGTTCCTGTTATTTTCATACCAGCCTCATTCATAATATGATGAAAATTCTTGCCGTTAAAAATGTGTTATTAACACAGAAGATGGAACATATGACAAAACGTTCTACAAGAGAGAAGCTATTATCTTACTTATCCGAACAGGCAGCTAAGAGTAATAGTAAGATATTTTCAATACCATTTAACCGCCAGGAATTAGCAGACTACTTATGTGTTGACCGTAGTGCCATGTCAAATGAATTAAGTAAGCTAAAAGACGAAGGCTTAATTGATTATGATAGAAGTGATTTTAGATTGTTAAAAGAGCAATTGAGCTAGTCATAAAGTGCCACAAAGAGGAAAATAAAAAGTTTGAAAAGAGCATTGACAAAACCGCAATCCTATAGTATCATATATCTTGCATTCGGCAAACGACGAATACATAGAATATGAATGCACGAGTGGCTCAGTGGTGGAGTATCGCCTTGCCAAGGCGAGGGTCGCGGGTTCGAATCCCGTCTCGTGCTTACAAAATCCCTTGAATTTCAAGGGATTTTTTGTTACGCTGATATGTGCATCGTATGTGCACTACTTTTTCATGTTCTTTCTGACGCAGACATTCATCTCTTTGATTTTATGTAGCCTTGATGTCTTACAATGCAAACATTTGCCATAAAAATTTCCTCCTTTATAAATTTGTTAATCTGTTTCATTAATTAGAATGACAGCCGAATTTAAAAGGGAGTATTTTTTTCATTTTTTCAGAAAATGATTTTCATTTACCTAAATTCAGATTATCTGTATTAACTCACTAGGGCAGTCTAACGACTGACCTGCTCGCTCTCCGAGGGGTCTGCGACGCTTTTGCATCATCCACACATTAAAACAACGAAGGATCCATGCGCAGCATGGAGCTTCATTGTTTCGATTCCGCATTCTTCGAGGTAGTACTTGTTCTGGATTATCAGTTGTTGCTATGATTTTATATTGTAATCAGCATCTCATTCAGCCCACTTGATTGTTTTTACATACAAGAATGAAATTATATTTATTCAAAGTGGTATACACCATTTAAGAAAGTGTAGATGATACGCATTAATAATTGGTGTACACAGACTACTGAAAAATTTAGTTTAATTATTTTACCCAATATGATATTATTAAGTTGGAAAAAAATTGGAAACCATTAAGGTATTTCCTTCAATAAATTATAAATAGGGGAGTGGTAGTATGGTAGATGGTCATATTCATATTGAACGAGGAGAATATACGCATGAATGGGTAAATCAATTCGTTATCAAAGCAGTTGAAAAGCAATTAGATGAGATTTGGCTTCTTGAGCATTGTTATCGGTTTGAAGAATTTGTTCCCATGTATGATTCTGTTTGTGCATATAGCGATTATATAGATACATGGTTCCATAGAAATGCAGGTGTTTTGAAACTAGAGAATTATTTGTCACTTATCAAACAAATCAGAAATAATCAGTTTCCTGTTAAGATTAAGTTTGGTCTTGAGATATGCTATTTTAAAGAGTTTGAAGATTTAGTTGTAGAATTAACTAAAGGTAAAGATTTTGATTTCTTGTTGGGTAGCGTTCATTTTGTTGATGATTTTGCCTTTGACCATAAGGAAGAGCATTGGAATGGAATTAATGTCGATGAAATATATCATAGATATTTTGAAACATCTATTTCACTTGCTCAAAGTTGCATATATGACGGTATAGCTCATCCCGATTCGATTAAACTTTTTGGACAAAAACCATCATATTCTCTAACGGATTATTATGATAGTTTAGCAAAGGAGCTTTCAAAAAATAATATGTACGCAGAACAAAATAGTGGAGTATTTCGACGTTGTCCTAATACAGCTACGCTAGGTATGGATGAAGAAATGCTAAAAATAATGAAAAATAATAATGTGAAAATCATTACAGCATCGGATGCTCATTGCCCTGAAGATGTTGGTGATAGAATATTGGAACTTAACAATTGTTTAATAAATAGTTAGGTGCAACCAGTATCAGAGATTGAAAACCCTCATTTCTATGCGGGTTCTGGTAATGTTCAAACAGTTCATCAAGGTCTCTGAGGTTTTTCCGTTTTAAAGGTTTTGATTACCAATCCAATTTGTCAATCAATAATTAATAAATTCATCGATGAGTAATTACTTAGCTTAGAATCATATGATATTACATATCCAATTGACAATTTATATATACAGCATTATATTATAGAATAAAAGTATAGTTTAACAATATTTACAAAAACCACTTAATCGATGGAGACAAAAAATGGACAAAAGAGACATATTACTAACATTACAGAACATGTTTGAAGACAAAGAGAAAGATGAGCCTGATTTCACAATTGAAAGCAAACAAATTGATAAGAACAATTATTTAACACTAATTACGCGAGATAATGAAGACTTTATCGGTATAGATCCTGATTATGAAGCTTTTATAGCTTTATTAAAGTATCATAATACAAAAGAGTTAAACTATATAGTCAAAAAGTTTAATGATAATAAAGTAAAGATTTTTACGGAGTACTCTGATGAACAAAGAAAAAAGTTATTAGAAGAAATGAAAGATCTTCAATCTAGATTATCAAACTCTAATCAAAGGAATATAGTATTTGTTGAAATGATGATAGTTGATTGGGCGAATAAAATACTATAATTAAGAATTTAATATCTTCTACCATTAATCAATCAGAATTCGTGGAGGTATATTATGCCGTTTGCAGTCGTGGCGTATTTTGACAAAAAATCAGATGAGAGAATTAGATTATTATGGAGAGGTATGGCAGATATTGGCGTAGATGATTATTTAATTCAGATAATTGAGCGAATTGGAATAATTGAATTTCATCCTGCAAAACAGTTGTTTTCATATGAGTTAATATAAATTTCAATTTATCTACGTGGTAACAACTAATCAGACATGTCAAATATCTTCAGATTCTAATACATAAATCAGAAGTGGATGGAACCCCTTTCTTTTCAGTATTCTTAGGATGGAATTTTGGTTCGAATCCCGTCTCGTATCTTAATTAAAAAAAGTATCGCAAATTCATTAAATCAGGGGTTTGCGATTTTTTTTGTTTGAAAATCATGTGTGCAGGATGAATGCAACATCCTTTTACGTACTCATCCGGTCATAAAGCCCGTTCATATAAGGACGGTTCTACTCGATTTTGTGGTAATTTAGAAGAATACGATATCTTTTAGTCGCCTTATGAAAATAAGAGTATCGATGGAAGATATTTGTAATAAATATAGGATTGTGATATAGTATAATAGTCTAGATGGTAGATACCTAAGTGAATTAGCATAGCTTTTTGTTATGACTTTATTATACCTGGAGGAGTGTTTTTATGGATTTAATTCAACCTTTGTTTTTGTTTGTACTGTATTCAATTCTTTTTACCTTTCTCATGCTGGCAACAATCAGTTTAAAATACAAAAAATATTATGTTATAGTAAAAACTATCAATAGTATTGGATTTCTTGCGGTGTCCATATTTTGTGCCTATTATGGGGCAAACATAAGAACTTTAATATATTTACTACCAGCGTTGTTGTTGTGTTTTATTGGTGATGTTGTTCTTGGTTTCTATAATGCCACCATTGAAAGAGATGTAAAAGAAACCAATACGAAAGTTACGGGAAAACCGTCCCTTTTTATTATGGGGTTACTAACGTTTGCATTTGGGCATGTATGCTTTATTTATGCGTTCTCCATAATGCAGAAAGTAACTTGGGTAGATATGATATTTCCGATATTAGCAATATTTATTACAATAGGATTAACGAGATTAGATAAAATGAATACAGGTAAGCTTACAAAATTAATAGTAGCATATTCATTTATGGTAGCAATGTTATTCTCAAAAGGTATGCATCTTGTGTTATCACAATTTAGTATTCAAAATTTGTTACTTAGTATAGGGGCAACTTTATTCCTTATTTCGGACACGTTCATTTTATTTCTTTATTTTTATGAGAAGAAGTATAAGGCTGTTCACGTCATTAATCTTGCTACCTACTATTATGGAATGTTTTTTATAGGACTAAGTTTGCTATATTAAGGAGAGAGATATATGGAGATGAAGCAACTTGTTTCTTTACAAAGAGAGTTTTTTCTTAGTAATGTTACGAAGGATATTCAATTTCGAAAGGAACAGCTTAAGAAATTGGAACTTGCAATTATACAAAACCAAGACAAAATATATGCGGCACTTAAAGAGGATTTGAACAAATCAGAATATGAGGCATACCTTACTGAGGTTAGCATTGTGCTAAATGAAATTCGTTATGCAAGAAAGCATTTGATAAGGTGGGGGAAACCACAGAAGGTTAAGACCCCATTATCACATTTCCCGGCTAAGAGTTTTACCTTATTAGAGCCATATGGAGTCGTATTGGTGCTCTCGCCTTGGAATTATCCATTTCAATTAGCATTAGCACCTGTGGTGGGTGCAATGGCAGCAGGAAATTGTGTTGTGATTAAATCATCTAAAAATAGTGCTAATACAACTGCTATCATTACAGACATTATCAATCAAACTTTTGATCCGAAGTACGCATACTGTGTCAGTGACGAGCATAGTTATGATGAAATTTTAAATGAAAAGTATGATTATATATTCTTTACTGGAAGTGAACGTGTAGGTAAGATTGTAATGCACGCAGCAAGTGAACATGTAACCCCATTATCCTTGGAATTAGGTGGAAAAAGCCCATGTTTTGTAGATAGGAGTGCTAATATTGAACTAGCAGCAAAGCGTATTATATGGGGGAAACTTTTAAATGCAGGGCAAACTTGTGTGGCACCTGATTATGTCATAGTTGACAGTACTGTGAAGCAGCAATTAATAGAACAGATGACTAAGCAAATAAGTAGTATGTATGGTAATCCATTAGAAAATGATAATTATCCCAAAATTATAAGCAAAGATCATTTCGAAAGATTACAAGGACTTATTCAAAGAGAAGCTAACAAAATAGGTGGCAGCAGTGATGAGAAAACAAATAAAATTGAACCTGCTATCTTTACAGAGGCTACCTTTGAGAGTGAGATTATGAAAGATGAAATTTTTGGACCGATAATTCCGATTTTATCTTATGACAATATCGATAAAGCGATTCGTACCGTTAAAGAACGTGCCAAGCCACTGGCTTGCTATATATTTAGTCAGGATGAAACATATATCCAAAAGTTGTTAAAAGAGGTTTCCTTTGGTGGGGGATGTGTAAATGATACGGTTATGCATCTTGCAAATCACAACTTGCCATTTGGCGGTGTTGGTAGCAGTGGTATGGGAAATTATCATGGAGAATATAGCATCCATACATTTTCACATGAGAAAAGTGTGTTAAAAAATAAAAATATATTTGATATACCATTACGTTATGCACCGTACAATGTTAAGAATCTTAAACTAATTAAAAAAATAATGAAATAGTAATAATGCTATTATATTATAAAACGATTAATTCATAATAGTTTGCTTATTTGAACCAATCAATAGGTAGTTACAGAATGGGAGTAATTTGGTTTGAAACTAATGAACACAAAGAATCCATTTATATCAGGTATAATTATGCTTGGATGTTACGGCTTTTCATATTGGCTATGTAGATATGCATTTTTTGGACTACACGGAATGAAGCAATGGCCAAATGCATTAGCAATAGTTGGTTTGATAACAATTGTTATTTCTGTAATATTTAGAAATCGAATAATTCCAATAGCTACTATTATAGGATATATGGGAGGGTTTATTCTTGCCATGATATTTAATGCTGATAGTGTAGACCAAGGTGGAGGAGGAACAAATAATGCTTGGAAAATCTGGGGAATTGTTTTCATACTCTCAATATTAATCGGTGTTATTCTATATTTCTTCCGTAAACAAAAGATGTGCACTTAAATCAGAAGTGGATAGAACCCCTTTCTGTTCGGTATTTGTAGCATAGGATTATGGTTCGAATCACGTCTCACGCCTAATTAAAAATGGTCGCAAATCCTTAAGAATCAAGGGTTTGCGATTTTTTGTTGCTAGAAATCATGTGTGCAGGATGTGTGGAAGTTATAATGCCCAATTCATATAGGATCGGTTCTACACACTTTTGATGCGCTGATTGACTTCCAATATTTAGAAATGTATAATAAGATTAATTGAAATTTGATTTACTTCGCTATAGTTATCGATTGTAAAGTGGGAAAATTTATATTCTGTGTGAGGAGGAATTCTTGTGATTTGTGAAAAATGTGCTGGGAAAGGCGATGATAATGGAAGGTGCTCTTTATGCGGTTATGACAATTCAAATGTACAGATTCCTAAGAATTATGAGGTTAAACCAAAATCATTTCGAAGTACAAGAGTAACAGTTTTCATGTGTTTCGTTATTGCTTTAGACTTAATTCTCGCAACAATCTTGCTGCTGAGCCTATTTAGAAATAACGAGCTTTCAACAGGTGCAGTAGCATTATCAATAGTGACAATTCTATTATGTGTTCTCGAGATTATAGTTGCCTTTTTTATTCTCAAGTTAAGAAAATGGGCACTAATAACTTATATTATTTTAAGTGTTATTGGAGGAATAATACAGCTTTTAAGCTTAGATTTCATTCCTATCATTTTTAAAGCTCTACTCCTGTATTTTATCTTCAGAAATGATTGGGAATATTTCGAATAACCTTGCAGTAACTGCTGTGCAATAATCCTACCAATGCAGTAATGTGCCGAAAGAGTAGAGTAGTGTAATTCCGTAAAGCGGAAAGTCCAAAATAAGAGTTTGCAAAGCAAACTCTTATTTTTTTATATCTTAAAACTTTTTACAAAGGTTGAAAAAACAGGAATAAAATAAAAAAATGACAAATGTATTTCAGAGTTAAAACATATTATCTAGACGAAATGCACAATAAAGTAATAAAAAATTTTAAAATTGTGTTGACATTACTGGAAAACCAGTTTAATATAACCTTAACACTTATTACGAGGTCTGTAAAAAGAAAAGGAATAAAAAGATGGATATCACAAATGTAAAACAATTAAAAGTGAATAATTTAAATAGGATTTTGACGAGTCTGCTTTCGATGGGGAGGGGGACTAAGATGGATTTGGCCAATTATACAAATTTATCAAATTCTACTCTTTCAGAAAGTATTAATAAGCTTTGTGAAATCAACGTTGTTAGAGCGAATGGGGTAGAAGAGTCTATCGGCGGAAGATGTCCATCTATTTATTCGATTAATGCAGAGTATGGCTGTTTTATTGGTCTATGCATAGACAAAAATGGTGTGGAAGCAAACGTTGTGGATTTTTGCGGAAATGTATTAAAAAATTATGAGTTATTACCATTGGAATCAAAACCGATGATTATTCTTGTTTACGAAACAATTGAGAAGATACTGCATGAATTTTCTTGTAAAAACATGTTAGGGATTGGTTTTTCAGCAACGGGAAAAATTGATTATCATTCCGGGGTTATTTCGACAAGCAGTGAAATTAATTGGCACAATGTTCATCTAAAAGAATTGGTAGAGAGAAAATTTTTTCTACCTACCTACATTGACCACAAGATGAATAATGCTACTTTGTTTGAGAGTTTATTAGGCAATGCAGTGGGATTGAAAAATTTTATGTTTCTCTGTGACTTCTACAAGAATAAAGTAGGAATCTATAGCGATGGTAAAATTCTAAGAGGGGAATGTAACCTTGCAGGAACAATGCGAGACATTGAAGCAGATCAAGAGATGCTTGAGAATATTAGGAGCTTTTTATCTCTAGAGACAATCCTTTATGGATATAACAGCACCAAAGAGGTTTTTGATAAAAAACCTCATATAAAGCTGGTAGAGATAAAAGATGGTTATTTTCCAAGGGCAGCTGCGCTGATGGCTGAGAAGAACTGGTTTGAATCAGTTTATTTTCAGATGTAAAGGTTGAATGAAATATTTTAACTTTGGAGATTTGAGCTATGTTCAAAGTCTCCAGACTTTGAAATGAGTATGGTTATAAAAATGAAAAGGAATGGAATGAAAAACATTTCATTCGGAATTTATGCTGGTTCACAAAAGTTGCTATCGTTATGAAAAGGCGCTAAAGCGCCAGAATAGAGGATAAAATGTCTGATTATATTGATTTATTAAAAAATAAGGCAATGACTCTTATTATGAGTTTGCCATCAAATGATCCAGAACTTGCTAAGGTAGCATTCGAATACGGTGCAGATGTTGTGAAAGTTCACATCAATGTGGAACACAGGGCAAGTAAAACACATTTTGGAAGCATCGATACGGAAAAAGAGAAATTTGAGGAAATGCTTGCGAATGCCAAAGGACCTATGGGAATTGTTCTCGGTGGAGAAACTGTAATTGCAAATAATGATTTTGACAAGGCAGCAGCGATGGGATTTAAATTCATATCTCTTTATGGACACCATATGCCTATCTCTGTTTTACAAAGTAAAGATGTATACCGTATGATGGCTTGTGATTATAGCTATCGCTTGGAAGAGATTAAGGTGTTTAAAGAAATTGGAGTAGATGTGTTAGAGGCATCCATTGTCCATCCAGAAGGATATGGAGATGATCTCAATAGTCGAGATATCTTAAATTATCGTATTCTTTGTAAGGAAAGTGGTTTACCTGTAGTAATTCCTACACAAAGAAAGATTAAACCAAGTGAACTTTCTATTTTAGATGAAGTGGGCGTAAGTGGTATTATGATTGGCGCAATTGTTACTGGAAAAGAAATAGAGAGTATAAAACGTACCGTATGTGATTTTAAAGAAGCAATTCTTAAGTTGTAATTTGAATCAGGAGTATATACACATAGGAAAATTAAGAAGAAAGGTAGTGGGAGACAAAATGAATTTTGTATACGTACCGATTGACTCTAGGGCATGCAATAACCTATTTCCAATGCAATTAGCAAAACTCCAAGGGATTGAAGTAATTAGCCCTCAAAAAGAGATCATGGATGATTTTATGATTCCGTCTAATTATGACAGTTTGAAAAGGTGGCTTTATGAAACTTGCTCAGACGACACAGTACTTATCCTTTCCGTGGATAATTTTACGATGGGTTCATTGCTTAATTCTAGGTGTAATTCAGTATCCATAGAAACATGCATGGAACGTATGGATGAGGTGAAGGCACTGAAAAATAAATATCCAGGTATGAAGATATATGCCTTCAATGTGTTGATGCGTACCTCCATTAGTACATTAAGCACTGCTTCCATTGAGAATTGGAACTATGTCAATGAATATTCCCAGCTTGTTCATAAGGCAGAACTATACAATAGGGAGGAAGATAGGTTAAGAATCTCAGAACTCGAAGCTTTAATACCAAGTAAGGTCTTAGAAACTTATTTATATTCTAGGAAAAAGAATGCATTGGTTAATAAGATGAGTGTTGAATTTGTAAAAGAAGGTATTTTCCACTGTCTATCCATTGTACAAGAGGATTCTACTCCGTATGGAATGCAGAAAAAAGAGCAAGTGGAATTATCAGAGCTCATTCGTAATTATGGGTTACACGAAAAAATTAGTTTACATAATGGAACAGATGAAGCGGGCTGCCTTTGCATGGCAAAAGCGATTGCGGATTATAAAGGGATAAAAACAAAACTATCCTATGTTTATTTAAATGATAATCGCGATACCTTCGCAGCTTCTTATGAAGATCGATTATTTCATGAGAATCTTCTTAGTCATAGCAAGTTTGCTGGAATCGAACTGGTGGATGGGGATTTATCGTTAGAGGATGTGTTAATAATTTATACGCCAGTTAATAGGCAGTATGAAGCAAGTATAGGGGATGGTACACCACCATGTGATTACTCCTCGGAGACACTGAATCAATTTGCAAAAAGGGTAGCAGAACTTATCGATACAGGAAAAAGGGTTTACTTTTTAGATGTAGCGTATGCCAATGGTGGTCAGGGCGATATTTTGCATAGAATTCATAAGTTTGTAGATGTAACAAAGTTATGGGGATATTCTGCGTGGAATACAGCCTCCAATGCACTTGGGACAATACTAGCTCAGGTAGTACTAGCAACAGGAGCAAAAGAGGAAGAGAATCGATGCTTTACACTGGAAAGGTTCTTAGATGATTTTGCATATCAGGGAATTGTAAGACAGCAGTTAAAAACGGAGTTAGTCGCAAAAGGTGAGGATACTTTAAACCTAAAAGAAAAGAAAATGTCAGATAAGATACTATCCCAGTTAATGGAGGTATTTGTAAAGAAAGATCCTATTTTTCAGGGGAAGCAATTGGAACTTTCTTGCGAGCTTCCTTGGGCAAGAATTTTTGAGGCAAATATTCTGATAAAGAAAGTGGTGTAAGTAATGATATATGATGTAGTTGTTGCTGGTTCAGGTCCGAGTGGAATGACAGCGGCTCTGGCGGCTGCAAGAAATGGGGCAAAGGTTTTACTCATAGAAAAGAATGGTTACCTTGGTGGAATGAATACGGCAGGAATGGTTGGGCCATTTATGACCTTTCACTCTGGAGAAAAACAAGTAGTGAAGGGAATCGCAGAAGAAATCGTTGCGCGCCTTGTGAAAAGGGGAGGATGTCTCGGTCACATTCCGGACCCGATTGGTGTAGTATCTACAATTACACCATTTGAGCCTGAACAACTAAAGCAACTGTATTTTGAAATGGTAACAGAAGAAAAAAATATTTCTCTACTACTACATACTTTTGTTGCAGGTGTAGGAAAAACAGGAAGATCGGTTAAGAATATTTCTTGTGTAAATAAAAGTGGTATCTTCACGGTTGAGGCAAAGTTATTTATTGATGCGACAGGCGATGGGGATGTGGCCGCATTAGCAAAAGCGAAATATGAAGAAGGAAGAAAATCCGATAACTTAGCACAGCCTATGACGTTGATGTTTAAAATGGGTGGCATCAATTTTGATAAAATTAGAGACTATATTCGAAAAAACCCAGAGCAGTTTATACTTAGTGAGGAAGATAATTTAGATCAATATGTGGCGGTTTCTGGTTATTTCGATAGCATAAATGTAGCAAAAGAAGATAAGGAATTTACGATTAACAGGGACAGGGTGCTTATGTTCCAAGGAATTAATCCAGGAGAAGCTTTCATTAATATGTCAAGAATTATTAAGCTTCAAGGAACCAACGGAAGTGATATGACAAAAGCGGAAGTGATTGGACACAAGCAAATTGATGAAATCGTTCATTTTCTGAAAAAATATGTGGAAGGGTTTGAACATAGTTTTCTTTTACAAACCGCATCAACCGTGGGTGTTCGTGAATCCAGACGTTTCCACTGCCAGTATTCGTTAACGATGGAAGATGTTTTAGAAGGGAGAGATTTCGAAGATGGCGTTGCTGCCTGTGCTTTCCCAATTGACCTTCATGATCCGAATGGAAGCGAACTTAGCTGGGTAAGAACAAATAAAGACAGCTACTATACCATTCCTTATCGTTGTATGTTATTAAAGCAGTTTGATAATTTAATTGTAACAGGAAGGTGTATTGACACTTCTCATGAATCCATGGCATCGGCAAGAGTATCTCCAACGGCTATGGCACTCGGCGAAGCAGCAGGTACAGCAGCGGCTCTAGCAATCCGTATGGGGATTGAATCATTCTCTAAAGTAGATGTTAAAAAATTAAAAGAAATTCTAATAAATAACAAATGTATTGTGGCAAAGGAGGAATAATTTTGGCATTGAAGGGAAAGAAAAGTACAACTATCAAATTAAAAAAGAGGCCATTTCGCAAGGATTGGACATTGTATCTTTTATTTTTACCAGCATTTATATATATTTTGTTATTTAAGTTATTACCTTTGCCAGGACTTGCAATCGCTTTTAAAGATTTTAATATATTCGAAGGCTTTTTTGCAAGTGAGTGGGTTGGATTTGATCATTTTAAGGCGCTTTTTACACAGCCACGTTTTCTTAAAGTATTGGTTAACACCTTAGAAATTAGCTTTTTAAAGATAATTATTTTATTCCCGTTGCCTATTATACTGGCTATTATGCTAAATGAGATGCGTAACCGCCACTATAAAAAAGCAGTTCAGACACTAATTTACTTACCTCATTTCTTGTCATTCGTAATAATTCATGGTTTGTTTACGAATTTCCTTTCTACACAAGGAGGTATGGTGAATGAATTATTACAAGCGATTGGAATTGGGCCAATTAACTTCTACTCAAATTCTTGGTTCCGTTTTGTAATCTTACTTACAGAAGGATTTAAAGAAGTGGGATGGGGAACGATTGTATACTTAGCAGCTTTGGCTGGTGTAGATCCACAGCTTTATGAGGCAGCAGAGGTAGATGGAGCGGGTAAATTCAGGCAAATGATTAGTATAACACTTCCTTCTATAATACCGATTATTGCGCTAATGCTTACCTTAAGGGTCGGAAATATCCTTGATGCAGGAACCGAACAGATTCTTGTTATGTACAATTCCTCGGTATATGATACTGCGGATATTATCGGAACTCTTGTTTATAGAGAAGGTATTGGAAATGCACAATACGGGTTTGCAACTGCTGTTGGATTATTCAATTCCATTGCTTCCTTC
Organism: Lachnoclostridium sp.; assembly: GCF_031997925.1. Lineage (NCBI taxonomy): Bacteria > Bacillati > Bacillota > Clostridia > Lachnospirales > Lachnospiraceae > Lachnoclostridium > Lachnoclostridium sp. The sequence continues at coordinate 79,602 of NZ_DAMADT010000010.1, forward strand.
ATTCTAATTATGACAGCAAATACCTTTAGTTCAAAAGTATTTAAGAGGGGGTTATGGTAATGGCAGCAAGAAAAAAGAATAAAATCAAAGCTTCTTTTGGAAGAAGAGTATTTTGTTTCTTCAATTATACTTTCTTTGCAATTTTAGCGTTTGCCATGCTGGCTCCGATCTTAAACCTGATTGCCAAATCAGTAAGCAGTGAGGCAGCCGTATTATCTGGTGAGGTTGGGTTACTACCTAATTTTAAGGAGTTACAGTTTGATACATATCGTATCGTTATAGAAAACAAAAGTTTTATTATTGGTCTTAAAAACACAGTTTTGGTTACGATTCTTGGTTCCTTTTCTTCCTTGTTTGTTACCGCTTGTGCAGCCTATGCATTATCTAAGGAATACTTAAGGGCGAGAAAAGCACTGATTGTACTATGCATTTTTATCATGATATTTTCAGGTGGACTAATTCCTACCTATATGGTAGTTGACAAATTAAGACTTACCAATACGTTTACAGTTTTATGGATATTAGGTGCATTCAATGTTTACAATATGCTAATTTTAAAGAGTAATTTTGAAAGTATCTCAAGTGAACTAGAAGAGTCTGCAATGATTGACGGTGCGGGGCATCTGACCATATTTTTTAAGATTTACCTTCCACTTACGAAGGCAACGTTAGCGGTTATTACATTATTCTCTGCCGTTGGATACTGGAATAACTTTTTCACATCTTTAATTTATACATCAAAGCCACAGTTAAAAACCCTTCAGCTTGTGCTAAAAGAAATCATTTTTTCAGTTAGTGATATATTCTTAAACTTATATGGGGGACAATCAGCAGGTGAAGTAACGGCGCAATCAACTGTTGCTGCTTGTGTTGTAGTGGCAACCATACCAATTCTTCTAGTATATCCATTCCTGCAAAAGCACTTTACAAAGGGTGTTATGACAGGCGCAGTAAAAGGCTGATACCTGTAATTTAGGTTAGGTATAGTAAAGCAAATTTAAAAAAAGGAGAGGGTAAAATGAGAAAAATGAAAAAGTTTTTAAATGTAGCTATTTCAACAATTATGGTAGCGAGTATCCTTACAGGTTGTGGGGGTAAAAAGGATAACCAGGCGAATCAGACTCAAACACCAAGTGGTACTAATTCTTCAGCAAATGGAGAACAGGGGGAACAAAAAAAGGAACTTGATCTTACAAAGAAGCCAGTGTTAAAGGTCTTACTTCCTTATACAGGAATTGATCCACAAACTGATTTTACTGCAGTTTATTTGGAGGAAGCGACGGGCTATAAAGTAGAGTATTATATGCTTCCAAGTGAAGATTCTATATCAAAATTAAATACTATTATTGCTTCTAAAGAAGAATATGATATTATGGTACTTAATAAGAATGATTTTGATAATACAGTTGATACAGGTGCTTACCAACCACTAAACGATTTATTAGATCAGTATGCTCCAAATGTTCGTGAAAAAACATCAGAAGGACTTTGGACTAATGTAACCATCGAAGGAGAAGTTAAGGGTATTCCAGAGAGTCTTGCAAATGAGAATTATGGTTTGGTTTATCGTGTAAGATTAGACCTTCTAAAAAAAGCTGGAATTGATAAAATGCCAGAAACTACAGATGAGTTTTATAATGCATGTAAAGCAATGAAAGATCAACTTGGCATCATTCCTATCACTGCTTCTTATGCAGTAATCCCAGAAATCGCTTCTGCATTTGGTATGTATACTAAGTTTAATGTGGTTGACAATCAAGTGCTATATCAAGCTTTGGTACCAGGAGCAAAAGATTATGTAGAATTTATGAGAAAGCTCTTTGAAGAAGGCCTTCTTGATAGCGAGTATGCTCAAAACAGTGGCGATATGATGAAAGAAAAGTTCTTCAGCAATAAAGCGGCAATGTACCAGACAGCTTGGTGGAATGAGCCAACTGCATCGAATACCATTATGGAAAAAGCACCAGAAGCGGAACTTGCTTACTTACAGGCATTAAAGAGCGCAGATGGTACCACTGGACTTCCTATGGGTCGTGGTGTGAATCGAGTTACTGTAATTCCTAAAGTTTCAAAAAATAAAGAATATGCATTGGATTACATCAATACGAAATTAAGTGATGATATCTTTAAAACTGCTGCCATGGGTGAAGAAAATGTTCATTACAAAGTAGCAGGTGACTCTTTTGAGCCAATTCTTCCAAAATTCTTTGATGACAAGAACAATGCGCATTACTATATGATGGGTTCCGACACCAAAGCATATAGCAAATATTGGGAAAGTACTCGTGTAAAAAAGGATCCAATCCTTTATGCAGAGTTTAGCGCTATTCAGGAAACTGCCGCAAAAGCAACTTTATACTATGATCCTACAAGCTATATGCAGCCAAATAAAGAATATGCAAAATTAATTGGTAAAGTAAATCAGCTTTGTGAAGATGGATACAAGCAGTTTATTACTGGAACAAGGCCAATGTCAGATTGGGATAACTTTATCAAAGAATTAAATGATGCAGGTCTTGAGAGCATTAACAAGATTGTAAATGACTGGTGGGCAGTTGAAGGACCTAGTCTTGCTGACAAGATGATTAAGAAATAGAAATAAAGAAATAGATGTAAAGAAATAGGTATAAAGAAATAGACATAGAGAAATAGACATAAAGAAATAGAAATAAAGAAATAGAAATAAAGAAATAGATATAAAGAAATATTCTTAAAAAGATAGACAAAATTGTTGATAATGAAATAAACATAAAATAAAAAAAGAAATGGGCTTAGATGTTTTATTTAAGTTCATTTCTTTTAAATATAATTTTTTATGAGAGGTAAAAGGTTGAAAGAAATCTTTCCACCTTGGAGATTTGAGCTAAGCTCAAAATCTCTAGACTTGAAAGGAGTATGGTTATAAATATGAACATAATATTAAAGGGATTTACAGAGGAGATAAAAGAAGGACTAAATCGTCTATTACAGGTGCATCCGTTTGTAAATCAAGACCAGAGAGAAATTGAGATAACCGTAGAAAAGATATTAGAGGGTAATACTTCTCTTACCGTATCAGGGAAGGATGGATGGCACATTCAATATAAGGAAACGGTACATTTTTTCCGCGCCCTTGGTATCCTTATTGAAAACATTGAAAATACTTCTTTTGAAACGACGGAAACAGCACTTTTTGAAGGTTGCTCTAATATGATTGACCTTTCAAGAAACGCTGTTTACACTGTGGATCAAATGAAAAGAATGCTATGCTACCTTGCACTTACTGGGCATAACAAATGCTATTTATATATGGAAGATACATATGAGCTTCCAGACTATCCTTATTTCGGTTATTTAAGAGGTAGATATTCCATCGCAGAGATGAAGGAAATCGATGATTTTGCATATGCTTTGGGAATCGAGGCAATCCCATGTATTCAAACTTTAGCACATTTAAAGACAACGCTAAAATGGAATTATGCTTTGTCGATGAAAGATACTGCGGATATCCTACTTGTGGGAGAAGAAAAGACTTATCAATTTATTGAGGCGATGTTTGTCTCCTTGAAGCAGACCTTCCGCTCTAGAACCTTCCATATAGGTATGGATGAGGCTATGGATCTTGGTAGTGGTAAATATCTAAGAGAAAATGGTCACCGCGTTCAATATGATTTAATGACAGAGCATTTAGCTAAGGTCAATGAGATTGCGATAAAACATGGAATCAAGCCGTTGATTTGGGACGATATGTTTTACCGCTCCTTAAATAAAGATCACGAGTATTATGATACAACAATTCCTCTTACAGAGGAGCATATAAAAAAGGTCCCTAGCAATATTGGATTGGTATATTGGGATTATTATCATAATAATAAAGAAGATTATGAGACCTTACTTACGATGAGAGACCGTTTTCCAAATGATATTATCTTTGCAGGAGGAATCTGGCGTTGGATGGGTTATGTTCCAGGGTATACAAAAACATTTGTAACCACAAATGCAGCACTCGACCGATGCAAGCATCATAAAGTAAAAGAAATTATGTCCACTTGTTGGGGTGATGATGGAGCGGAAACACCAATCGAAACCATTATTCCAGGGTTAATTCTTTTTGGTGAACACTGTTATGGACAGGATACTTCTATGGATGCGATTAGTAGTAAGTGTAAATTCTTAACAGGTGTTTCTTTAATTGACTTTATGAAAATTGAAGAAATTGATATTATTCCAGGATGTGAAGAACAAAATATCAAGACTAGAAATCCATCCAAACATATATTATTTCAAGACTTGCTACTAGGTGCTTTTGATACCTATTTTGATAGAGAAGGACTTGAGGAACATTATGCGAAAGTAAAAGAAGAACTAAATACGATCTCAAAAACTGCAGGTAAGTTTGAACAGCTTTTTGTTATGTATGCAAAACTTGCGACGGTACTAGAGAAAAAGGTGAAGCTTGGAATTAAAATAAGAAAGGCGTACCAATTAAAGGATAAAGATACCTTAAAAACTATTTGTGGACAGATATTACCAGTTCTAAAAGAAGATGTAGAAAACTTTAAAAAGGAATATACAAAGGTGTGGTTTCATGAAAGTAAGGGACATGGCTTTGAAGTTATCGATGTTAGACTTGGTGGTTTAATGAGCAGAATTGATACCGTAAAATATCGATTGGAAGACTATATAACCGGTGATATTTTAAAAATTGAAGAGTTAGAGGAAACAATTTTACCATATGAACTTGGCGGATATCCAGAAGGACCGTATTTAGCTTATAACAAATACAAAGATATTGTAACTCAGAATCTGCTTTCTCATCACTAATTGAATCGTTAGAAAGTCAGTTGATATACTAGAAAATATACAAATGTATTGTGAGTTTATTATAATTCATTTAACGGAGTAACTCAATGAGGGTCGGTTAATGTAGAGTAGCATTAGCGAATAATCCAATTACTTGTTTTATTGCAGTAAAGAATAAAGAAGTAATTGGATTTACATGTTATGATTTTATTAGAAAGCAGTGAATGCTACCATTAGTGAGATTCATTTCTTGGGGTTTGCAAAAGAAGGGATAGAATTTGATGAATATATAATAGAATTCTTCTGAAAAAATGAAAAAAATTAGATTCCTCGGCATATGTTTATATCGAGGTGATGAATTATGGAAGTAACGAATATTCTACTGTCAGACACTCTTTTTTATAATAATGAACAGGTTCTATCCTATAAAATCAATTACCCTCAGTTTATTACGAACAAATGTACAAATTTTATTGAGAAATTGAATAATTACTATAAAGAAAATGCTTTAATATTCGAGAAATATTGCAGAGATACCTTATTTTCAGAAGCAGTAGAGCTATATAAATATTCAAAAGAAAATAATTATCCTATTATTTCATATGAGGCAGTAATGAACTACAGCATTACATATCTAACGGATTGCTACATTAGCTTGTATTTTGATAAGTATATTTACACTGGTGGTGCTCATGGCAATACAAAACGTTCTTCAGACACATGGGATGTGTACAAAGGATGTAGAATGCAATTAAGTGATTTCTTTCCGCACAATCCAAATTTCAAAAAGGATATCATTACCTTTATTACTAATGATATCTCAGAACGACTAAAAGACCCTAATCTACAGGGAACATTTTTTGATACTTACAAGCAGGATGTAAATAATACATTTAACGAAGATAATTTCTATATGACACCGACTGGAATTGTCGTATATTTTCAGCAGTATGATATTGCACCATATTCCAGTGGTATTCAAGAATTTTTGATTCCGTATTGTTCATGAATTATTGATACTGCAAGATTACTGAAATAATGTGTATAAGCGTTCTCAGTATATATGATGTTATTCAACAAAAATGTTATAATAATTAAGCAGAGCATAACATTAACAATTTGCTCTGCTTAATTACGTTTTCTATAAGATTGGAACAACTTGATCTCATATATGCAGCATAGGTCCTAATGCCTTGTCAATGTAGGAACGATACTAATAAATTTCATGTAAATTGTAAATATATTTTCATCGTTTCACTATCCCATTTTAACCTCATCAGGGAAGTCCCCCCTCTTCTGTAAGAGGGATAGATGTTACATTTTACCAATTATGATTTACTTTTTTTATAAGAAAAAGTATAATTTATTATAGTACGTTATAATTAAATATAATTTGAAAAAATAAAAAAAATAGATGTTGTGAGGTTATAGAGATGATTAATATACTTTCCATGTTAAAAGAAGATTTTCCTCATGTTAATGCTATCAGCGTCAATCAACATGGGAAACCCTTACTCAAAGAGTATTTTAATGGATATAAAAGTAGTGATATCTTTAAAGTAGGTTGTGTCTTCAAAAGCTTTATATCTGCTATGGTTGGAATTGCATTGCAGGATAAGAAAATAAAATCATTAGAACAAAAGATTATCGATTATTATTCAGAGATTGAACTCAATGATATAGATAAATATTTTACTATACTTACCTTAAAACATGTGATGACAAAAACAAGTGGAATAAACTGGCCACGTTTCGGAGAAAAGTTTCCATCAAATATGCATGAAGTGTTCAAATTGAAGTTCAAAGATGTTCCAGGAGAAAATTTTGAATACAAACCAGATCCGCAGATTATGGTATATCTTATTGAAGAATTGTACGGTACAAATATTTTAAATATAGTAGATGAAAAGTTATTTAAACCACTTGGGATAAAAAATTGGGAATGGGATAGAGATGATATAGAAAACATGAGAATTTCCGTTGATGACCTTACCTTATTTGGACAACTATATTTGAACAAGGGGATCTATATGGAAAAACGTTACTTTACAGAAGAATTTTATTATGATTCTATACAACCTTATTCTATTGGGGGATTTCCAGAAGGGAAACCTTACGGATACTATTGGTGGACGGATAACTATCAAGAAATAGAGTATTATTGTGCATGTGGCTTTGGCGGCCAAAAACTATGTATCATACCTTCTCTAGATACTTCAATAATTGTAATATCTAAAATGGATCATCCGCATACTGAGAACAATGCAATCATAAGAAATACTATATCATTGCTTAAAGAAGTCAAATAATATAACATATCTGACTAAATGTATTTATAAATCTTTGTAAAATGTGAGAGATAGCAAAGGGGGGATATTAGAAAATAGCATATTGGGGTGCAGAAGAAAAAATATATAAGCAGTGTTTATAATAATTAGGCTTGGAGGTTAATACAGTGGCAATTATAAAGGGTTTAGAAACGACATTTAATACTGTTTACTTTGATTATGACAAATGGCGTCCAACTTATGTTACTGAATTGTATAACGACATTTTTGCTGTTAAAGAAATAAATCAATTAAGTAAAGTTCTTGAAATAGGAATCGGAACTGGACAAGCTACATTTCCTATACTTGAGAAAGGATGTTCATTAACTGCTATTGAATTGGGGGATAAATTAGCAGAGTATACAAGACAAAAATTCTGTGATTATAAGAATTTACATATTAAAAACATTGCATTTCAAGATTATGAATGTCCGCCAAATACGTTTGATTTAATATTTTCTGCATCAGCTTTCCATTGGATTCCCGAAGAATTAGGATATACAAAGGTTTACGATATGTTAAAAAGTGGGGGAGTTTTTGCTCGATTTGCAAATCATCCCTTTAAGGATAAAGAAAAAGAAGAACTCCATGTTGCTATGCAGAAAATATACTCAAGATATATGCCAGGTTCATTAAGCAGTGCGGAATATAGTGAAGAAGATGCCAAAAATCGTGCGGATATCAGTAAAAAATATGGATTCATTGATGTGAATTATCAGCTGTACCACAGAACAAGAACCTTTAATGCAAAGGAGTATGTTTCACTTTTAGGAACTTATTCGGACCATATTGCTATTGAAGAACAAAAAAGACTCAAGTTTTTTTCTGAAATAGAAGAAACAATTGAAGATTTTGGAGGTAAAATTACACTTTACGATACGATAGATTTGGCACTTTCAAGAAAACCTTAATATGTAATGGAGGCTTTAGATGAACATAGAAAAATGTATAATAGATTCATTTATAGTTATCGGAAAAGAAGGATCTACAAAGGATGGCGATGGATTCATTAAAAAACTTTGGGAAGATGCAAACTCTCATTTTAGTGAAGTATCACATTTAGCGAAAAAGGATGATAACGGAAATCTTCTCGGGATATGGGGAGTAATGTCTGATTTTTCGCACTCGTTCAACCCTTGGGAAAATGATTTTTCACAAGGATTATATCTCGCTGGAGTTGAATGCTTAGATGATTCAGAAGCTCCGCTTGGATGGACAAAATGGGTTGTACCTGGGTATGAGTATATTTACGTTGAAAATGAAAATAACGATACTTTTCAAAATGTTATTAAATATTTACAGGAGAACAATATACCTCTTGTAGGTGCTGTGCATGAACTTAATTGCCCTGAAACAAGGAAAGGATACATGTTTTTCCCAATTCGGACATTATAAAGTACATACGTTTGATACTTACGCTCCTGTCCTTGAAATATAAGTAAAGGAGGGAGCTTTTTTAGTATATAATCTATTATTCTTAGTATGGAGGAATGGATATGAAAAATATAATTGTGGATTGCTATGAAAATTACAAAGAAGAAGATAGGCTAACAACCAATAATGCCAGAAAGATTGAGTTCATAACAACAACAAGAATATTTGATGAATTTGAAGTTTGGTGTGATTATCAGTACCGTATATGTCGTGAAAAATCAATATTAGGAGCAAGCAATCACGTTATTATAGCAGGAATAAAATAAGTAATATCCAAAACTAATCCAAAACTAATTTCTTAAAAAAAGGGGAAATAAATATGAATATAAGAATAATTGAAGATATAACGAATTTTATTTTTGTTGAAGATATTTTGGAAAAATCGGATGTTATTATGATACCTGGGGGTTCGTATCCAGAATTACCGGAACAAGCTGCTAGATTATGGGAAAATGGTTATGCACCTATAATAGTTCCCTCGGGTGGTGTCAGTGTAAAGACTGGAAAATTTAATGGTGTAAAATCAAAACGTAATATATATCATAAAGATTATTTGACGGAATGCGATTTCTATACGGATGTATTAACAATAAATAATGTCCAAGAAGAAAAGATTATTGGTGAAAACCGATCTGGGAGCACAGCTGAAAATGCAAGATTTACAAGACAAGTACTTGATGACAAAGGCATTAGTCCCAAAACAGCAATTATATGCTGTAAAAACTTTCATGCAAGGAGATGCCTAATGTTCTATCAATTTGCGTTTCCTAACACTAAGTTCTATATTAGTTCTGTTCCCTATTATGAAAAGGGACACGATATTAATAGAGATAATTGGTATAAAACAGATACTGGATTAAATCGTGTACTAGGTGAACTTGCGCGTTTAGGAAATCAATTTAATCTTGAATTTTTATCTCTAAAAGATGGTCTATTATAATAATGGTAATAAGAAGCAGAGAACCAGAAAAATATGGAGTTATTGTATGAGTGAGTTAAAGTTAAAAATGGGAGAAGTTATATGGTGAATGTCCAGCGTATGGAAAAACGAAAGAAAGTATGGCTTTATCGCTGCAAAAATCGGAAAAACATATTACAACTGTAGATGACATACCAATAGGCGTGATATCTCTTGAGAATAGGGGAGAAGGAAATTATTACTTGGGTTGTCTATGTTTGATACCAGAATATCAACATCGTGGGTTAGGTACTGGAGCTTTTAAATATGCTCTGGAATACTATAGTGATTGGAGAACAATAACATTGGTAACTCCGGAAGATAAAACAGAAGATATTAATTTTTACACTAAAAAATGTGGATTCTGCATAAATGGTTCAGAAATGGATGGCAATGTAAAAGTTGTTAAATTCATATTACAGCGTGATATATAGTTCAAAGTTTTCAGTAAAATCGGTAAGTAGCAGATGAAGTACCAAAGTAGTAGATGTGATATTACAATGGATGAATGTAGTGAACTTATAACTTCTAATACATTCGCTAAGGAGGGGGTAGTATTTGATTACTAATCAAGTATTAAAATTTGTATTAAGCTGGTTTTTAATTACGACTATTATAGACTGGTATTTAATGACATTACCTATCATTGATGTATCAAAAAGAAAATATCCTAATAAATATCTAATAAAGAATGCTAATAGAATAGATTTTCAAAGCGGATATGAATGTTCTGCTTTCTCAACAGCATATCTACTGCGTCATTTTAGAATAGAAACTGATGGTAACAGTGTATATAAGGATATGCCTTGTAAGATGAAATCAGGTAATGTATATCCAAAAGGTATTCGAAAATTCTTGAAGAGAAGCGGATTCAAGACCCATTTTTATAAGGGTAATATCAATCAGTTGAAAAAACAAATTAGTAAAGGGATACCGGTTATCGTATTCATTAAAGTTAATACGAAACAAAAGTATCGCCATTATGTTCCTGTGATTGGTTATGATGATAATTATTTTTATATTGCGGAATCGTTAGAATACCTCGCTAATAGTATGGAGGAACCGGAATGCTATAATCGAAAGGTTTCCATAGATGATTTTAAGAAGTTATGGGATATCAAAGAGTGGTATATGCCTTTTTACAGCAATACCTATATTACAGTTAAATAACATATTGCCTTTATACAGAGCTGTCACAGTAGTGGCAGCTCTGTTGCTTTCTCATTAATTTCGTCAGTTATAAATAGATAAAACATATAGTAGTCAGCATGACTAAGATTTAATTTGATTATACATAATACACCATTTTATGAATATAGTATAACGTCAAAATTTTTTCATAAACACGCCTATAGACAGACTTTTTCAGACTAAATATTAAGACTATAAATTCTTGGTTATATAGATAATTAGCAAAATCACAAGAAGTCATTGTGATAGTTGGAGAATTCAAAGTTATTGTATAGTTTCGATGAATAGTGCTTGCAATATGAAAATAATATCATAATTAATTGAAACATTAATATAATACAAAAATAAGACGATTAATATTGTATATAGACATATATTAACAATCTAAAATAGATTATATTGAAATGTGTATAAAAATACTACTCGAAATTGATTGTTTTATGGTAATATAAGTTATATAATACAATAAAAACTAAATTAAGGAGGTGCGATATGTACAATATTTTAGTTGGTGGTGCAGCCGGGCAAGGAATCGATACGACGGTTGCAAACCTAGAAGTTTTACTTAAAAAAGCGGGATATTATGTATTTACAACAAAGGATTTTATGTCACGTGTTCGAGGCGGGCATAACTTTTCTTTAATACGTTTTGGAAATGAAATAATAACATCACATAGTAATGAATTGGACGGTATGATAGCCCTTGATGATGATACGGTAGAATTACATAAACAAAATCTAAAGAAAGATGGTTTTATTTTATGTGATACGAAATTATCTACTACAGATCCGAAAGCAATTAAGCTTAATATGGGTGGTATGGCAAAAGAACTTGGTAATGTTCGCGTTTCCGGTAGTATCGCGATTGGCGCAATATTAAAGCTTTTTGGTATTGCTACAGATCATGTAGAAGAGACGATGAAGAACTTAGTAAAAGAAGCGTATCTTGATATGAACGTAAAAGCAGTAAAGCTTGGTTATGAAAGTGTAGAAACTAGATTTTCTATAACACCTGGTAACTTTAGTGATTGGATGATCCTATCTGGTAGCAAGTCATTAGCACTTGGGGCAATCGCAGCAGGAGTTAAATTCTATTCTGCATATCCTATGTCACCATCCACAGCGATCATGGAATATCTAGCTTCTAAGAGTGTGGAAGCAGATTTCGTTGTAGAACAGGCTGAGGATGAGATTGCTGCCATTAATATGGCTATTGGAGCTTCTTATGCAGGAGCAAGAGCTATGACAGGAACCTCTGGTGGAGGATTTTGTTTAAAAGTTGAGGCACTAGGGCTTTCCGGTATAGCAGAGATTCCACTGGTTGCTGTGGATGTTCAGCGTCCAGGCCCTGCAACTGGTTTACCTACCAGAACTGAACAGAGTGACTTGAAATTCGTCATTTCTGCAGCTCAAGGAGAGTTCCCAAGGATGGTAATTGCCTTGAGAAATCATAAGGATTCGTTTTACCAAACGATTCGTGCATTTGACTTAGCAGAAAAATATCAGATACCAGTCATTATACTAAGCGATCAATACTTGGGAGATTCTACAGCAACAGTAGAACCATTTGAGATATCCAATTTAAAGGTAGCCAATCCTTCGAATGACGAATACAAAGAAGGAGAATACTTAAGGTATCGATTAACTGAAAATGGTATTTCGCCAAGACTAATTCCTGGCAAGTCAAGAAATTTTGTTTCCGTAGATAGTGATGAACATGATGAGCGTGGTTTTATTACAGAGTCTGCGGATGTGCGTAATCAAATGATGGATAAACGTATGAAGAAACTAGAACTTTTAAGAGAAGAGCTGATAGAGCCAGAATATTTTGGTGAGGAAAACTGTGAGACCTTATTGATCGGATGGGGCTCCACCTATGGCCCGATTGCAGAGGCGGTAAGTACTCTAAATGAAGCGGAGCCTGGTAAATATGGTGCATTATCCTTTGGTGATGTTTATCCACTTCC
>NZ_DAMADT010000010.1:92270-123243 GCF_031997925.1 Lachnoclostridium sp.
ACGAAACTCTTACAGGAAAAGACAAGTAAAGCAAAGCATATTATTAACATAGAGCAAAATTCAACGGGGCAATTAAAAGACCTTATTCGTGAACAAACAGGAATTCTTTGTACGGATAGTATTTTAAAATACGACGGCAGACAGATTTCCGGTGAAGAGATCGTAGAAAAAATACGAAAAGGAGGTCATAAGTAATATGTGCGAATTCAAAACGTATGAAACAGCATGGTGTCCTGGATGCGGTAATTTTAGTATTCTACAATGTCTAAAGACAGCGCTAGAAGAATTAAAGAAAGATCCCTATAAAGTATTAATGGTAGGTGGAATAGGTCAGGCAGCGAAGACACCTCAATATATCAGTGCAAATAGTTTTTGTGGTCTACATGGTAGATCATTACCAGCAGCAGTTGCCGCTAAGATTGCAAATGAAAAATTAACGGTGATTGTAAACACTGGAGACGGTGATTCTTATGGCGAAGGTGGCAATCATTTTATCCATAATATTCGCAGAAATGTTGATATTACACACTTTGTTCATGATAATCAGATTTATGGTTTAACGAAAGGTCAGGCTTCCCCTACAACATCGGAAGGGCAGATTACTGGTGTTCAAGTAAATGGTAGTGCAAATACTCCACTAAACCCAGTTCTAATGGCGATTGCAGCAGGAGCAGGGTTTGTAGCCAGAGCATTTAGTGGAGATACCAAACACTTAACTGAGATTATGAAACAGGCAATTACTTATCCTGGTTATGCAATCGTAGATATCCTACAACCTTGCGTTACCTTTAACAAAGTAAATACGTATGCTTATTATAAGAGCAGAGTATATCACTTGGAGGAAGACTATGATTCTTCCAATAAACTAGAGGCTATGAAACGTGCTATGGAATTTGATGATAGAATTCCGATTGGCATACTATATCAAGAGCAAAAACAAACCTTCCATCAAAAAAATATTGTTCTAGCAGGTAGAGAGCCACTGGTTGATCGACAAAGTGATAGTTCGGTTATTAAGGAGCTAATGAATGAATTTGTATAATCATAAAAAAAATATATAATTCAATTGTATAAGTCATAGAAATATTGTCTAAGGTATAATTAAAAATTAATCACCAAAGAAAAACAGATAGCAAAGTTAAGTAATATTGGTATCAGTGAAAGTATATCATAGTTTTGTACTTTCACTGGAACCTTATTAAATATTAAAATTGGGATTCATAACGGACTTATTCTTTCAAAGAATACAAGCCTTGATCCCGGAATAATTAGGAGGCATATTTATGGCAGTTAAAAACCCTATGACAAGTGACTTTTTACATTCCGCATACGGCGGAGAGAGCTTAGCTCATATGAGATATTTAGCATGGGCTAAGATAGCAGAAAAAGAAGGCTTTAAGAATATTGCAAGATTGTTAGAAGCAATCGCTTATGCTGAGTTGGTTCATGCGAACAATCATTTTCGTGAAATTGGTGGTGAGTTAACAGACGCAACTGTAACTGCAGGTGGTGTATTCGGTAATGGCAAAACAGTGGATAACCTCCAAGGAGCAATTAATGGTGAGCTTCACGAAGTTGAGCAGATGTACCCTGTATATTTAAATGCTGCCGAGTTCCAAGGAGAAACAGGTGCACAGCGTTCTTTCCATTTTGCATTAGAAGCTGAGAAAATACACGCGGATATGTTTGCTAAGGCACAGGAATGTGCAAAAGAAGGCAAAGATATGGAATTTACTTCTGTTCACATCTGTCCAGTCTGCGGCCATACCATACTAGATGATGCTCCTGATAATTGTCCAGTATGTGGCGCGAAAAAGGAAATGTATAAAGAGTTCTGATCTAAAACGAAAGAGTAGAACTAGTAATTAAAGAAAATAAATAGTATATATGTATGTGAATAGAAGGCATGAATAGAAGCATGGATAGAAAGTACGAAATAGAAAAATGCAATTAGAAAAAAAGAAATAAGAAAATGATATAGAGAAAAAGAAAAGAAAAAAAGAAATAGAAAAAAGAAAAGAAAAAAAGAAATAGAAAAAAAGAAATAGAAAAAAGAAAAGAAAAAAAAATCTAAAAATGTAATAGAAAAATGCAATACAAAATTTAAAAAAGTGACTATCAGACCTGTTTTCATTATATGAGGTTTTCATAGTCACTTTTTTCATGACAAGGAAAAAAGTCCACGAAGCCTGCTTTTTTCTTGTTTTAAAACTAAGGACCAAAGGTAAGTTATGATATTATGTTCTGAAAAATAAGTTAGAAATAAATCAAAACTCATTTCTATGAGCTTCAAAAAAGTCATGGTATATTTTAATATTTTTAAGTTCTGTCCAGGGCTTAGTCTTCACTGGAGTTTGATCAAGATCATAGATTTTAGCATCTTTCATACCTAATAAGAATGGAGAGTGTGTTGAGATTATGAATTGACAGCCAAAAAATCTTACGGATTCTTGTATGAAGTTAACTAATTCTATCTGTCGCTCAGGTGATAGGCTATTTTCGGGCTCATCAAGAAGATATAACCCATTTTCCTGTATCTTTTCTTGAAAATATAGAAAAGCATTTTCTCCGTTCGAATGTTCTCGTATATTTTCCATAAGGTTAGTACGTACGTATTTTGATTGCGTTTTACTTCTTGCTTGGTTTACTTTTTTTAATTGCTCATAATCCTCCATAGAGTTGAATTTAAAACTGGAATACTTGGCATCTAAATAGTCATCAAAAAGTTCTTCTCGCTTGGTATCAATTCCTTCATTCATCATTCGAATATTTAGCATGTAGTCAAATACATCATCACTGGTAATGGTCCTACTATTGCTTGGAATTTCTCTTAACAGTGAATACTCACAAAGCCTGATATAATCAGGGAAAAAGCTAGATTGATTAAACCTGGAATCTCTTTTTAACTTAAGCTTTTCCGATATAATATTTAAAGCTGTTGTTTTACCAGAACCATTACCACCATATAAAACTGTGATTGGTTCAAAGTTTAATATACTGAGTTCTTTCCTTGACAATATCTTAAAAGGATAAAAAGTGTTATAACATTTCCGTTGTATAGATAATATGAAGTCAAACTCCATCCCGTCATTCGGAAAGGTAAAAGAATCTAGATAAATCATAAATACACCTCACTAAAACCTTCTATTCTAAGATTTATTATACCTCACACAGAACATATGTTCAATACCAATAATTTTATCAATCAGGGATTAAATTTATCTTAAAAATAAAACAACATCAGAAATAAAATGCTGTTGTTCAGTAACCCACTATTTTTTCAAGCATACAATAGATTATATGAAACTTCTCCAAGGAGTTATGGTATGGAATGTATGAACTACGAGTACACAAGAAGACAATTAGACTTATCAAATGAGCTGCGTAATCTGTGGGAACAGCATGTTCTTTGGACACGTTCTTTTATCATTAGTACAGCAGCATCATTAGGAGATTTGGAGCCAGTTACAAAAAGATTAATGAGAAATCCAACTGATTTTGGCAATCTTTTCAGACTATTTTATGGAAGGCAGATCGCGCTAGAGTTTGAAGACCTTTTCACTCAACATTTGCAAATTGCAGGTGATTTAGTGAATGCAGCGAAAAAGGGTGATACTGCGGCAGCGGATGAAGCGCGCCGTAAATGGTATGAAAATGCAGATGAAATAGTATCATTTTTAGCTGAGATTAATCCATACTGGGATGTAGAAGATTGGAGAGATTTCTTTTATAGCCATCTTCAGATGACAGAACAAGAAGCAGCACTAAGGTTAGGTGGCAAATATGCTGAGGACGTAGCAATCTTTGATGAGATTGAGGCTGAAGCCTTAAAGATGGCAGATGAAATGTTCGAAGGTTTAATTAAGCAATTTTATGTATGTTAGATTCACATATTTTAGCAAAACATATCCATGACGTAGTAAAAGTAGGATAGTACTCTATTGATAAACAGATGATAGAAAGAAGTGAAGAAAAATAGTGTAAAGCTCTAAAATTATAATACAATTTTAGAGCTTTACTTTATAAAAAATATAAAAAAAGGGGCATAAATTAAGAAAAAATACATTAGAATGGTCGGCTTGATGTAACATAGGAAGTAATTTCTCCATAAGTATCACAGGTTACATTTAAATAAAAACTCATCTGTGTTGGAGGAATTGCAAAAATCATAGGTCTTGAAACCGTAGCGTAAGAAGATGATGTGTAATACTCAGCATTAGCATAGGTTAATTTATAGGTAGTTGGGGTATAAGTAGGTGGATTACAAACTAAGCATCTTACATAGCTACCATCCTGATATTCCCAAGTAGTATTCATATAAATAGTTGCAATATACTTTCCGGAAGTATCTGTAATGTTTACACCTGTGGTATGTGTGGTGGTGTAGGATAAAGCAGACATTCCTTTATTTTTATAATCTGTTATCGTAAATATGTATTCTCCAATTTGAAATACATTATCCTCATTCGTACTTGATGCTTTCACTGTGATTGGAGCTATAGATAGTGAAAGAATTCCAAGTACTAGAAGAAGTGATAGAAATTTTTTCATAGGATTAATCTCCTTTTCATATTATTGTTCGTTGATAGAGTCTGGTGTGTATACAATATCAAAAATGTTTATTTTCTCTGTGTTTAAATCTTGTAAAGTAGTTTCTTCCGCTGTGGAATAGTTCGTTTGATCTGCTACATCATTATGACTTGCACTGGCATTAATTCTCTGTGTAGTAATCATAATCGTAAGTAATCCTATTAAGGTAACTAGCGAGAGAATTTTACACGGTAGAGTTCTTTTTTTGAAGTCCATAATCAAAAGAATCCTTTCCTCCATGGAATTCTTCGATAGATAACTGTTTAACAGATCATGCTCCTCCATACACGTTGCAGAATGAACTAACAAAAGAGAGTATTCCTTTTTATAATTAACTCCCTTTGTTTTGATTACTGCTTCATCACAAGCGTACTCGATATCATTATTGTACATAAAACACATAATCCAAAGAAATGGGTTAAACCAGTATAATGATACAATTAGGAGCATGATTAACTTCTTGACTGCATCAAAATGTAATATATGTTCGTATTCGTGTTGTAAAATCAAAGATAAATGATTACGTTTTTTTTCATGAACAGGCAGCAAAATTACAGGACGTAAAATTCCATAAGTTAATGGTGATGATATTGTATTAGATTCCCGTATTCTAATTTTTCGTTTTAATTTATGGTCTGACAACCAGTTTAATATGTACATATCAGTTGCATCACTAGCTTTCTTAAACGTGCGAACAGATATCAAATAAGAGCATGAAAAGTACAAAAGGATTAGAATTGTACCTATTAGGCATATTATCCGTAAAGGAGCAAGATAATGTAGCATGAGCTCAGTTATGTTATTATTGATGGAAATCATAGTTGAACCTATGACATTAAGCTGCTGAGGTACAGACTTTGGCTTAGGAACAAAGAAAAATGGGAGAATAAAAGATAATAATACAAAGTCCCATAAAATAACTATATACCTTTTTGGAAGTAATTGTTTCATGAATTTTCGGATCAGTATCATAGCAAGTATGAATTCTGTACCTAAAATATGTATATAAAGAAATCTCATTAGCTTCTCCCTATTCTTTATCCCCTATGATTTCATTGAGTTTTTCTAGTTGCTGATCGGTTAACTTTTTTTTATGAAGTAGGTTAGCAAAAAGTAAATTACTAGAACCATTAAATAATTTATCAATTAAGGCTCTTGTTTCTTGCTCTTGAATTTCGTGTTTGGATACCAAAGGGTGACAAAGAAAGTTTGGCTCAATTCTTTCAATGGCTTCTTTTTGAATACATTTTTTTATAACAGTATAGGTAGTATTGATATTCCAACCAACATCTTTTAGTAAGCAATCGGACAATTCTTTAGCCGTCATGTCGCCTCTTTCCCATAACAAATTCATAACCTTTAATTCGGAATCAAATAACTTGATAGACATGTAATTACTCCTTTGTACTATTGCAATAGTATCGATATAATTATACTATCATAATAGTAAGCTTGTGTCAATATATTATGAAAATAATGTAAAAAGATGTCGGAAATAATTTGAAATGAAAGGGTTGATCATTACATGAATTGACATAATTTAAATGCCTTTCCTATTTGATTTTCTCATACAGCTTGATATAATGATAGTATTTAAGTGAGGGAGCAAAATTCAGAAGGTACGGTATGACAATTAAATCATTTCTGTACTGTTTAGGAGGAAAAAATGCAACAAATTAAGACAGTAATATTTGACTTGGACGGTACTTTATTAAATACATTAGAGGATCTTCAAAGTAGCGTGAATGCTACTCTTTCTACTTATGGTTATCCAGAAAGAAGCTTGGAGGAAGTCCGCCAATTTGTAGGAAATGGAGTAGCACGCTTAATGGAATTAGCAGTTCCTGAGCAACTAGATAGCGAGAAATCAAAGGAAGTTTTAGATAATTTTAAATTACATTATGCAAAGAACTGTAATAACAAGACAAAGCCTTATGATGGTATTCTTACACTTTTGAGTGATCTAAAAAATCAGGGGTATCGTCTTGCCATTGTTTCGAATAAGTTTGATGCAGCAGTGAAAGATTTAAATCAGTTGTATTTTTCAAATTATATCGAAGTTGCTATTGGACAGCGAGAAGGGGTTCGAAAAAAGCCATATCCCGATACTGTAAATATTGCACTGAAAGAATTAGGAAGCTGTGCACAGGAAGCATTATATATTGGTGATTCCGAAGTCGATATAGAAACTGCTAAAAATGCTGGTTTAAGAATGATATCTGTGGATTGGGGATTTCGAAAAAGGGAGGAATTAATCCAAAACGGAGCTAAGATTATAGTTGAAAAACCAGAAGATATTATAGAATACCTGAAATAATGTAATCAATCGTTTCACTAATGAAATTATTATATTCTATGGTTGAAAATTAAGAACAGATGTTAAACTTCATTTCAGAATAAAGTATCCTAAAAATAAATAGCGCAAGAATTAGCTAAGTAGGGTGTATAAGAGTGTGAGAAGTCGTCGACGACTTATAGGATAATCTCGTGCTACAGAGTCCTGCCAAAATGGATTAGGGTGAGGGAGAACGAAGCATTGAGTAATGGATAAAATCCAATAAGGAAACGCTGTATTTCAGACATTCAGTATGAAAAGGAGTAATATCATGGAGCTTAAACCACTAATTATAGGTAATTTAAAATCAAGATTTCCAATAATTCAAGGCGGCATGGGTGTTGGAATTAGTCTTAGCCGTCTTGCCGGTAATGTAGCAAAAGAAGGTGGAATTGGTATTATTTCCACTGCACAGATTGGATTTGAAGAGGAAGACTTCTATACCAATCCTGTGAATGCAAATCTTCGTGCGATAGAGAAACACTTGATTAAGGCAAAAGAAATTTCTGAAAATGGAATTGTTGGTGTTAATATTATGGTAGCATCGCAAAACTATAAGGAATATGTCATTTGTGCAGCGAAAAGTGGAGCAGACGTAATTATTTCGGGTGCAGGATTACCAATCTCATTACCAGAGTATGTAGAAGGATTCAATACCAAAATAGCGCCAATTGTTTCTAGTGTAAAAGCAGCCAATGTACTTTTAAAGATGTGGGATAGAAAATATCATCGAACTGCTGATTTTTTAGTTATTGAGGGACCAAAAGCAGGAGGTCACTTAGGATTTTCTTTGGAAGAGCTAGAAGGATTTGAAAGCTGGAACTATGAAGAAGAAATTAAGAAAATCATTGATTGTAAGAAGGACTACGAAGAGAAATACCAGGTTAAAATACCAGTGATTGTGGCAGGTGGAGTATTTGATCATAATGATATTTTACATTGCTTATCCCTAGGAGCAGATGGTGTTCAAATAGCATCAAGATTTGTTGTAACAGAAGAATGCGATGCTTCGCAAGCGTATAAGAATGAGTATCTGAATGCGGAGAAAGAAGATATAGAAATTGTAATAAGCCCTGTTGGAATGCCGGGAAGGGCAATTCACAATAAGTTCTTAGAGAAAATAAAAACAGAACGAGAAAGAATTGATCGTTGCTTACGATGTATTGTAACTTGCAATCCAAGCAATACACCATACTGTATTACGAAGGCATTGATTAATGCAGTCAAAGGAAATATCGATAATGCGTTATTATTCTGTGGTTCAGAAGTTTATCGTTTGAAAGAAATGACTACCGTTAAGAAGTTAATGAATGAATTAGTAATGGGTTAGATAAGAAACTTAAAGCGTATTTCTGCCTTTTAAAAGAACTGCCAAGTGAAATCACAAGAATATCACTTGGCAGTTTTTACGAGTCTATTATTCATCCTCATCCTTATCATTTTCATCAACTGGATACATCTTAGCAAGTCCACCCTCGGAGGTTTCCTTATAATGATGGAGCATGTCTTTTCCAGTTTGGTACATTGTTGCTATAACCATATCAAAGGAGATTTTTCTGGTATCGGCAAGAAAGTTTGCTAAACTTAAAGCATTAATAGCACGCATGGCTGCTACTGCATTTCGCTCAATGCATGGAATTTGCACCATACCTTTTATTGGATCGCAAGTAAGCCCGAGATGGTGTTCCATTGCGACTTCGGCAGCATATTCAATCTGATTGATTCCCATACCAACTAATTCTGCTAAAGCAGCAGAAGCCATACTACATGCACTTCCAATCTCAGCTTGACAACCACACTCTGCTCCACTGATAGATGCATTTGTTTTAATTAAATTTCCGATGATTCCACCAGTAGCAAGAGCATGTAAGATGTCTGTATCAGAAAACCCCTTTTTTTCTTGCATATATTTAAGCACGGCAGGTACTACACCAGCAGCACCACAAGTCGGAGCTGTTACTATAATTCCATTATCCGCATTTTGCTCACTTACTGCATAGGCATAAGCACATACTGTACGGTTTTCCCTTGTTTCTGCGGATTCATCCATATGGCGTTGATTTAAAAGATAGTAAGCCTTTCTTTGAATATGCAGCCCCCCAGGAAGTTCACCTTGTGTAGAGAGACCTTGATGGATGGAAGTCTTCATCTGGAACCAGACATCAGAGAGATAGTTCCATATCGAAGGACCTTCGATTTCTTCAACATATTGCCAGATACGTAAATTGTTAGTACGACAATACTCTGCGATTTCGGTGAAACTAGTTAATGGATAGATGTCTTGTAATTCAGCGTCTTTTCGGCCTTCAATCTGGATACTTCCTCCACCAACACTATAAACCCGCCAACTACCTATCATCTCTCCTTGCTTCATTGCACGAAAATCAAGGGTATTTGGATGGGGAAGTCCTTTTGTTGTTGTATCAAAAATTATTTTAACTTCATTTGGAGCAAGTGCTTGACGCAGTGCTCGGTCCGTACGATGTCCACGTCCTGTTTTTGCTAAGGAATCGTATAGAACTATTTCATAATATTCCACATCCGGAAATTCTGTTTTGAAAAGAGTTGCTGCTTTGGCTGGACCCATGGTGTGAGAACTGGATGGACCGGCACCAATTTTGTATAAATCTTTTAATGTTTTCAAGATAAGACTCCTTTTATTGTTATTTAATCATAACAAGGAAAAGTTTATGAAGCGTACTTTTCTTGTTTTAAGTATCAGTATGAACGTTAATTTAAAATAAGAGATGATTGCGTGTAAATCCAAATAATATATGTAACGGTATCTATTATTATTGTCTATAGTATAACTCAAGACTTTATTTCTAATGTAACGTTCTTCCATACACATTTTACCAATCGGTACAATTCTAACTCATATTTAGCAAAAGTGGAAGATGAAATAGCTGGATTTATTTAATTTTTTATATTGAAAGATAAAGTTATTGAAGGAGGACCCTATCATAAACTATAAAGTATTTCTGAGTATGTGAAAAAACTATGCCAGAAGCAAGAAAACAGGAATCTGATACCAGAAGCAATAGAACACGAATCCGATACCAGAAGGAAGAGAGCAGGAACCGATTGACATTCAGAAAATTAATTGATATACTGACTAACGGGAATGAAGTTCTCCCTTGGTTATAACCTAAACCGCTTATAAAGCTGATGACTTCTGTGAGATATCACAGGGGGAATCAGCTTTTTTTGTTTATGTAAGGAAAATGAATAAAAAGCAATGCATTTAGAAAATCATAGCTCAAAGAGAGCATATCAAGGATGGTAGCTGTGGATTTCAGAAAGAATTAATATAATATTTGGAGGTTTTTATGTTAACAAGTTTAGCACTCATTTTTTTACTTTCCTTAATATTGGGAGGAATTGCACAAAAGTTAAAATTACCAAGTTTATTAGGAATTTTATTAGCTGGAATGATATTAAGCCCTTATGCTCTTAATCTGTTAGATGGATCGATTCTTATGATTTCACCGGATTTAAGAAAGTTAGCTTTGGTAATAATTTTGACGCGTGCTGGTTTGTCTCTTGATTTAAAATCCCTGAAAAAGGTTGGACGCCCAGCGATATTAATGTGCTTTGTCCCTGCAAGTTTAGAAATCATAGGAGTTGTCTTATTAGCTCCAACTTTATTACAGGTATCTATATTAGAGGCAGCAATTATAGGAGCTGTAATTGCTGCAGTTTCCCCTGCGGTAGTGGTACCTAGAATGCTTCGTATTATGGAAGAGGGGTACGGAAAGAAACATAGTATCCCAGAACTTATTTTAGCAGGTGCATCCGTAGATGATGTATATGTTATTGTGTTATTTACTGCATTTACGTCTCTTGCGGGGGGAGAAGGTGTGTCAGTATTTGCATTTGTCGGAATACCGATATCCATTGTCCTTGGAATTTTATTTGGAGTAATCACCGGTATTATATTAAATTGGTTCTTTCGTAAGTTTCATTACCGTGATTCTGTTAAGATTCTTATTCTGTTGAGTATTTCATTTTTACTATTAGAGTTAGAGATAAGAATGCAAGAATTTCTACCAATGTCAGGGTTACTTGCTATCATGAGCTTAGGAATTACGTTATATCAAACTTATCCAATTCTTTCGGAACGTTTATCTGCAAAATACAATAAATTATGGGTGGCTGCTGAGATCGTTCTATTTGCTTTAGTCGGTGCGTCTGTTGACCTTTCCTATGCAGTGAAAGCGGGAGGAGCTGTCATCTTATTGGTTCTTGGTGCACTCTGCTTTAGAATGTTAGGAGTACTACTTTGCCTTATAAAAACACCTCTGACAAGGAAAGAAAGAATATTTTGTATGCTTGCCTATACACCAAAAGCTACTGTTCAGGCAGCAATTGGAGCTATTCCTCTTTCTATGGGATTACCATGCGGTGAGATCGTGTTAACAGTAGCGGTAATTTCTATTTTAATAACAGCACCAATGGGAGCAATATTTGTTGACAGATCCTACCACAAGTTGTTGACATAGAAGGTCAGGGTCTGATAAGATTTCAAAAAGAGATAAACTTGGGGGCAGGTCAATGCAGATTTCAAAAAAGTTCGGACAAGGGAAAACCGTATTTTCCCTTGAAGTTTTTCCACCGAAGAAGGATAGTCCGGTGGAAAGTATATATCGTGTGTTAGGAGAGTTAACAAAACTTAAACCTGACTTCATTAGTGTAACTTATGGGGCAGGAGGTAATGCAGCGGATCATACTACCTGTGATATTGCATCATATATTCAGACAAACTACGGAATTGATGCACTAACTCATCTTACTTGTGTAAATTCTACGAAAGAAGATATGGATACCACACTAGAATATCTAAAAAACCAAGGGGTTATGAACATCTTAGCTTTAAGAGGAGATAAAAATCCAGAGATAGAGCCAAAGAAAGACTTTACTTATGCCAGCAGCTTAGTAGAGTACATCAAGACCAAGGGAGATTTTCATCTATCTGGGGCTTGTTATCCCGAAATTCATATAGAAGCATCTAGTATAGAGGAGGATTTAGAGCATTTAAAATATAAGGTGGATTGTGGTGCAGAGCATCTGATCTCACAATTGTTTTTTGATAATGATTATTTTTTTGATTTTTTGGAAAAAGCAAGGAAGAAAGGAATTACAGTTCCAATTGAAGCTGGGATTATGCCAGTAGTAAATAAGAGACAAATTGAGCGTATGGTTACCATGTGTGGAGCTAGTATTCCTTCTAAACTTGCGAAGATTTTACAACGATATGAACACCAGGAAGAAGCATTAAGAGATGCTGGAATTGCGTATGCAGTAGAACAAATTATGCATTTAGTAGCAAGTGGAGTGGATGGAATCCATCTATATACAATGAATAACGCATACATAGCTACGAAGATTCATGAAGCGATCTTTCGCTTATTATAGGATACAGGTGTTAATAAAAAAATAGGAGAACACAATGGATAACGGAGAAAGAGATAACAGAGAGCTTCAGGATATGAAGGACTATTTGGAAATTGTCTTATCCGAGCTTGATGAGGTCAAGAAAAAACTTAATGATCAACCGATTAGGAATCAGTATACGGAATCGATGGAACAAAGGAAAAAAAGAAAACGAAGAAGAAACCCATTTAAGAAACTAGCAATTTTAGAGGGTGCATTATTACTTATACTTGGGATTTCTTTTGCAGTTCATCTAACGTTAGGTGCGAAAAGTAATGTCCCAACTTCTGGTGGTTCTATCTTTCAGGAAGGAAATAATGGTGGGGTGATATCCCCAGCGGTAAAAACGGTAAAGCAAGTGAAGGAATTAGCAAAATTAATTACACCTGAGCTTCAAAATGAAATCGCACCATTTAAAGTAACAACGGAACGTTTATTTGGTTTTGAATATCTGGTATTTACAGATGGAAGGGTAAAGATATGCTACCGTAATGAATTTTTAGAGGAAGAATTAGAAGATCGTCTCCGAATTCTTATCGATAATGGGACAAAGATGATGGAGCTAGATTGGGATTACGATCTAACTTCTGATTTAAAAGGCTTATGTCCTGCGTATGGCTCATTTCTAGCAGAAGGAGTGAAGCAATTCGTATTTCTAAATTATGCGGAAGAAGATAATAGCATTCCGGAAGAAGTAAGGATTATGGATGTAGACACTTTATGGGAATATCCTGTATTTTCTATGGAGCAGGCAGTAAAAGATTTATTTGTATTAAATTATGAGGAGCTTCATAGCGTCACAAATAAAGACGGAGATATGAGGATGACGATGAAGATAGGTTCTGCTTCTTATACCTATGCTATAACAAAAGAGGCCTATATTGACGCTGTTTATTATGATGAATTTTTACCAAAATATAATAAAAACTTTGATTTAAAGATTGATGAGGATGGAATTGGCTTTGAAACAGTGGTCTCACTTTCTGAGAAGGAGTATCTTGGGGAATTATCTGCAAAACTTATTTTACAGGATGGAGCTATCGTTTTAGGTAAGACAACCTTTAGCGCTTACGTAACCGCAGATCAAGAGGATAGTGAAAAAGGTGGATTGATTATTCCTAGTACAGACATATTAGATGAGAGAATTGCGTTATGGGGTCATCAAAACAAGCGGTATTTGGTGCCATTATCTAATAAGATTACACGTTTGTCCTACCAGCCAGAGAATTTTATTCCGTCGAATGGTAAGTTAGAATATATGGAGCAAGGGGTTAAGAAATCGATTCATGGAATTGATGTATCGAAGTATCAGGGTGATATCGACTGGAAGAAAGTAAAGGAATCTGGAGTGGAATTTGCAATCCTTCGTCTAGGCTTTCGAGGATTTAATGAAGGTACGTTAGAGATCGACCCATATTTTGTTCAAAACATAAAAGAAGCTACAAAAGCAGGAGTTCATGTTGGGGTATATTTCTTTTCTCAGGCAGTAACCTTAGAAGAAGCGAATGAGGAAGCGGAATTTGTTCTGGAGCAAATCAAAGATTACAAAATTACCTATCCAGTTATCTTTGATACGGAATATGTTACAACCTTTGATGCAAGAGCGAATAAATTATCAAGGCAGCTTAGAACAGATATTACCAAGACATTCTGTGAGAAGATACAAAAGGCAGGTTACCATCCGATGATTTATGCAAACACAAAATGGATGGTTATGGGGATTGACTTAGAGCAATTATCAACATATGATTTATGGTTTGCTTATTACGGAAATAATCTAACTTATCCTTATGATTTCCAGATGTATCAGTATTCTGATTCGGGTACCATTCCTGGTATTAAAGGAAATGTTGATTTAAATATAAGCTTTATAGACTATGCAAACCCTACCTTATTAGACTAAGAAATAATTTTTGGAGATATTATTTCAACAATAGATATCATGAACTTACTGTAAATGAATTTAAATTGATATTACAAATAGAAAAAGTATGCTTTGTAAACTTTTACTTGTCATGCTATAACTTACAGAAGATATCCCCAGCGTATTAGTGAAGCGGATCCAGAGTATCCGCGTTGACTATGGATAGAGATAACTGTTTTAATAAGAAATAAGAGAAGAACTTCTAACTAGGTTGTGGAAGTTCTTCTCTTTTTTCAATATAAGAAATTGTTCTCCAAATTACTTATAGATTATGTAATCTTCGAGGAATGTACACTCAGCCTGTGGAATCTTTATGACAAAGTAAGTTCGTAAATATTTTTTCTTGTTTTGTAACTCATATTTTCAGTGGATAAGAATAAAGTTAAAAGACAGGATTTCTATCTACCATAAACTTAAGGTAGCGTTGGAGGCAGTAGATGAGAGTAGGGAAAAGAATTGTTCTTCTTTTACTAAGTTTTAGTTTACTGCTTACATCAGGATGCTTCAGGACAAGTAAAGTAGTAGAGAATGAGGAATCGATCTATCGTTTGCTGTATTCTTCTGAGGTTTCTACCTTAAATTACCTTGTAACTTCCTCATCTCATGAAATACGAGTTGGTGCCAATGTGATTGACACCCTTGTGGAATATGATTCTTTTGGCAATTTGATGCCTTCCTTAGCGACAAGTTGGAAGGTAAGTGAGGATGGACTTTCGGTTACCTTCGAACTTAGAGAAGGGGAATACTGGGTGAATGAAAAAGGAGAAAAGATAGCAGAAGTGACTGCAAAAGACTTTGTAAGTGCAATGCAATATGTCCTAACCAAAGAATATGAGAGCGAGACTGCAAAGCTTTTGTTTGGTTTAATAAAGAATGCAAAAGATTTTTATGAAAAACAAGGTGACTTTAAAAGAGTTGGAGTAAAAGCCTTTGGAAATTACACGTTAGTCTATACGCTAGAGCAACCTTGTCCTTATTTTCTATCTTACTTAACGTATGGGTGCTTTATGCCAGCCTATGGTCCTTTATTAGAGGAACTCAAAAGTAAGTTTGGTGCAGCAACGGGGCCAGATACGCTCTATTATAATGGAGCTTACAGACTCTCCGTTTTTAAACCACAGGAAAAACGAATTTTTCAAAAAAATGAAGCAAATTGGGACGCTGATCTTGTTTATATAAATAGGATTGAAGAAACTTATAATTCAGAAGCGGCAACCTTGGCACCTGCACTTGCATTACGCGGTGAAATTGATTATGCAGCAATACATTCTGACTTACTAGATACTTTTATGGAGCAGAAAAATACAAAAGATTTAGTAAGCAGAGGTAGAAAGAAAACGGATTACTCCTTCTTTTATATATTTAACTTTAATCCGAAATTTGAGAAACGATATGAACCTCAGAACTGGAAAAAGGCAGTTCAGAATGAGAATTTTCGACTGGCTATTATGAGCGCTATGGACCGAGTGAAAGCACTTCGAGTAGCAGAACCAAACCATCCAGAAGAACTTTTGTTAAATTCAATTACACCGCCAAACTTCATACGCTTTGAAGGGGAAGATTATACAGAGTTTCCAGCACTCTATGATATATCTAGAAGAGATAGTTTTAAGAAAGATATGGCAGTTATCTATAAAGAGAAGGCTAAGCAGGAGCTAAAAAAGGTAGGGTGTACCTTCCCGGTTAAAATTTTATTACGTTATCGTGCTAACTCTACCGACTGGGCAAATGAATGTATTGTTATAGCACAGCAGATAGAAAGTCTCCTTGGAAAAGATTTTGTAAGATTTATTGTAGAAGCTGGACCTTCTCAAAACTTTACTTCTCAAGTAAGGGAGAGAGGAGATTATGCGATGTTAAAATCTAACTGGGGAGCTGATTACGCAGATCCACAGACCTTTACTGAGTTTTTTGATGATGACTTAGCTTCGCATATACTACCATCAAAGGAAGAGAAACTATCCATT
Organism: Lachnoclostridium sp.; assembly: GCF_031997925.1. Lineage (NCBI taxonomy): Bacteria > Bacillati > Bacillota > Clostridia > Lachnospirales > Lachnospiraceae > Lachnoclostridium > Lachnoclostridium sp. Next base: position 108,520 of record NZ_DAMADT010000010.1, read on the forward strand.
ATGCCTGTCATTGATACATATTATGAGTTGCTAACGGAAGCGAAAGAAAGTGTACTAGATATAAAGGAGCGTTATACAGCATTTGCAGAGGCAGAAGCCTTTCTAATTAATCATGCATTAGTGATACCATTTAGTATATCACCGGTGTCTTATCAGATGACAAAATTAAATATTTATGAAAGTTCTTATGCAAGTTTTGGAGTTTCTACCTCAAGATATAAAGGCATGAAATACTATAAAGTGATACTTAATAACAGAATAGTGGAAATTAATAAGGCGGTTTGGGAGAAGGAGAAAAAACAAAAGAAGGATGGTTGATGAAGGTTGGGAAAAGGAGTGAAGTTATGGGAAACTATTTATTACGCCGATTCATACGCTCAGTACTAACCTTGCTTCTTGTAGTTTTTATTGTCTTCTCCCTTCTTAGGTTGATGCCAATTGAAGGGTATTTCCCGAATTATGAAAAATTATCGAGGGAGCAGATTGAAGCAGGCCTTATGAACATGGGGTTACTTGATCCTTTACCAGTACAATTTTTTCGTTATGTGAAAAGTGCTCTTCATGGAGATTTTGGTTCTTCGAGAACCTATATGGCAAATGTCATGGTGACCGATATCCTAAAACAAAAAATACCCATCTCCATGAAATTTGGATTAAGCTCCTTATTTTTAGCACTTTTGATATCTATTCCCCTTAGTATGGCAATGGCATCTCATAAGGGAAAATGGATTGACCGAATTGGAACGCTTTTTTTAGTGATATTACAGGCGGTACCTTCGGCAATTTACATATTATTAATTCAGGCAATTGGAACAGAAAAACTCCATATTAAAATGCTCTATCAGGCAAATGATATGACAACGTGGATTCTCCCGGTCATTTCTATGTCCCTTGGAAATATAGCATTTTATACAACGTGGCTTAGAAGATATCTCATTGAGGAAGAAAATAAAGGTTATGTTATCTTAGCAAAGGTAAAGGGTGTTTCCTCGGAATGTATCCTTAAAAAGCATATGCTTAAGAATGCGATTGTACCGATGATTCAGTATTTACCAAATTCCATCTTTAATACAATGATAGGCTCCATCTATGTAGAGTCGTTATATAGTATTCCAGGGATGGGAGGGTTACTTGTTCAAGTGATTCAGAAACAAGATAATACGATGGTCCAGGCAATTGTAATTTTATTTGCAGTAACAGGAATCTTAGGGGTTTTATTAGGAGATATCCTACTTTGTCTCATCGACCCTAGAGTGCAATTAACTTCGAGGGGAGGTGTTTAGATGACGTGGCGGGAACAAAGAACGAAAGAGTGGGCAAATGAAACAGAGTTAGACTCCTTTCATTTTGCGAATCGTATCATAGATGAGAATAAGATTAGAAATGTAAAAGATGATTCATACTGGATGACAACCTGGAAAACCTTTGCAAAAAATCGCTTTGCTATGTTTTTCTTGTTTGTCCTTATGTTATTGATTTTTTTTATAACCATACAGCCTTATTTGCCAAGTCAGAAGGACCCAAACCTAATCTATAACAGTAGGAAAACAGGACAGCAAATTAGAAATCAAGTACCGAATAAGGACTTCTGGTTTGGTACAAATTCGATTGGACAGGATTTATGGAGTAGAACATGGGCAGGTACTAGAACCTCTTTGCTCTTAGGGATTACGGTATCCTTCCTGGAAGCAGTCATTGGAACCATAGTTGGATTACTATGGGGTTATGTTAAAAAGCTCGATGCATTTTTTACAGAAATCTATAATTTGCTTGATAATATTCCCTCTACAATCGTACTGATTTTAATTTCCTACATATTAAGACCAGGAATACCAACTTTAATTCTTGCCCTTTGTGCTACTGGATGGATTCAAATGGCACGATTTATTAGAAATCAAATGCTACTTATCAGAGATAAAGAATTTAATATAGCATCTAGAATGCTTGGAACTAGTACATCAAGAATTCTAAGGAAGAACTGTATGCCATATCTGATTTCCGTTATTCTGATGAGAGTATCGTTATCAATTCCATCTGTGATAGGAAGCGAAGTATTCATAACTTATCTTGGCTTAGGGCTTCCATTAAATATTCCAAGCCTTGGTAATCTAATTCAAGCAGGAAGAGCGAAACTGATGATGCCAGGGCTTAGGTACCAGCTTTTATATCCAACATTGATTGTTTCTATTATTACAATTTCCTTTTATCTAATTGGAAATGCTTTTGCGGATGCAGCAGATCCGAAAAATCACAGATAAGTGTGAAACAGAATAGGGGTCAGTATGGCAGAGAGTATTTTATCAATAGAGAATTTAACTGTGGATTTTACTGTTCGGAAAACAGTGCTTCATGTGCTTCGTGGCGTAAGCTTAGAGGTAGTAAAAGGAGAAAATCTAGTTATCGTAGGGGAATCTGGTTGCGGTAAATCAGTATTATTAAAGTCTATTCTTGGACTATTAGAACAGAATGCGAAGATTGTATCAGGGAGAATATTGTATCGGGGCAAAAATTTAGCTGCTTATCACTTAGAACGAGATTTTAGGAATATTAGAGGGCAGGAAATTGCGATGATATTACAAGATCCTATGACAAGCCTAAATCCTTTGTTCACAATCGGAAATCAGATTGAGGAAGCAATCGCTATCCACCAGACACTAAGTAAAGCGAAGAGAAAAGAGGAAGTAATCAAACTTCTTACGGAAGTTGGAATTCGTGATCCAGAAAGAGCAAGACAATTTTATCCTCATGAATGCTCCGGAGGTATGAGGCAAAGAGTCGTGATAGCGATTGCGCTTGCTTGTAAACCAAAGATATTATTGTGTGATGAACCGACGACAGCCCTAGATGTTACGATACAAGAACAAGTACTTAATTTATTAATGGAATTACAGTATAAATATCGACTGACGGTTGTCTATATTACGCATGATTTTGGAGTAGTTGCTAAAGTTGCTGACCGTATTGCCATCATGTATGCAGGAGAAATCATCGAAGTTGGAACGAGTGAGGATATCTTTCGTGATGCAAGACACCCATATATTTGGTCTTTATTGGCTTCTCAACCGACACTTTATCAACCGGGAGAAGAACTATTTTATTTAGGTGGAACGTTACCAAATCCAGGGGATAAAATAAAAGGTGATGCATTTGCACCAAGAAATCCTTATGCATTAGTACGGGATTTTACCTGTGTTCCTCCGTACTATAAGGTAAGTGGGACACATCAGGTTAAATCCTGGCTGATGGATAAGCGGGCACCAAAGGTAGAACCACCTAGAATTCTGAGAGAGTATTATCATATGGGAAAATCAAAGGGAATTAAGGACACACATAATTAGAATCAAGTTAGATTTCTATTTAATTTTGAACATAAGATATATTTGTACTTTGTTGAAATCTTATGTAATTGTATTGTCTGAAATTCAATGGATTTATACTTTGTTAAAATTCGATGTACTTTGACTATGCTGTTATCCTAAGTATTTAAACTTTGAGCTGGAGGCCTCTATTTTGGAAGAATTATTAAGTTTAAATTCGGTATCAATCGGGTATGGGGGGAATCGTGGGAAAAGAGGAGAAACTCTGGCAGTAAAGAAAGCTTGCTTTTCGATTCAAAATGGAGAAATCTTTGGCCTTATGGGAGAGTCTGGTTCAGGAAAGACTACGATAGGAAGAGCAATTATGCGAATGATTGATACAGTAGAAGGGGACATAACATATAAAGGCATGAAAATTAATCAGAAACTATCCGCGGATATTAGAAGAACGTTATGTCATGAAATGCAAATGATTTTTCAAGATCCAATGGCATCCCTAAATGAACGGGCAAAAGTTTCAGATATTATTGGTGAGGGGCTTTTTGTTACGAATCAAGCGATATCAAATTCGGAGAGGGAGAGGCTGATTGATAAAACGATGCTTGAGGTTGGCTTACGGCCTGAGTATAAAAATCGATATCCAACCGAATTTTCTGGAGGTCAACGACAGAGAATTGGTATTGCGAGGGCGCTTATTATGGAACCGCGATTTATTGTGGCAGATGAACCTATCTCAGCATTAGATGTTTCAGTACGGGCACAGATATTAAATCTGATGAAGAGACTTCAGAAAAACCGTGGATTAACTTACCTTTTTATATCGCATGACATGTCAGTAATGCGATATTTTACAGACCGCATTGCAGTACTTTATCATGGAAGGATTGTTGAGATAGCACCCACGAATCAGCTTTTTAAAACCCCCTTACATCCATATACTAAGATGTTAATTTCCTCCATCCCAAAGCCTGATCCATTACCAAGAATGATAACGGAGAAAAAAGGGAATCTAAATGGTAACAAAAGTGAGTTGAAATCAAGCTATCAGAATATAAATTTTGATATAAATTCAAGTAAAAACAAGGGAAAAGAAATTGATATTATTTCAGACAAATACAAAGGAGGAGAAATTGATATTGTTTCAGACAAACACAAAGGAGGAGAAATTGATATTGTTTCAGACAAATATAAGGGGAGAGATACCCAAAGATTGATTGAGCGAGCACCAGGTCATTATGTGCTAGAAGCATAGAGAAAGCAAATGAGGTACGGGAGACTTCTTGACGGACGCTATGTTCTAGCATATAATTAGATGGATTATACATAATTGTTTTCTAAAATAAAGAATGAGATTTATCTGTCTGGATATAATCATGAATAAACCAACAAAGGAATGGGATGAAGAACAATGGATCAAAATAAGAATCTGGATGTTATAATACCGCTATTTCGACCGGACAAAAAGTTTGATAAGCTATTAATCCAGTTATTAAAACAAACCATAAAGCCTAAGAATATATGGCTTCTTAATACAGAGGTATTGCCGGACTACGCAACAGAGACAATTAAAAAAAGAGTTGATGAATTGGTCTCACGTACGAAAGTCGCAGGAAGTGAAACTGTGAACATTCATTTAATACCAATAGAGCAGTCAGAATTTGACCATGGCGGTACAAGAGCGTATGGCGCTAGTCTATCAAATTCGGAATATATGATATTTATGACACAAGATGCGATTCCAAATAATGAACATCTATTAGAAAATCTAATAGAACCATTCAAGATGGAGGAAGTCGCAGTCACTTATGGAAGACAGGAAGCAGCACAAAATGCTACGGTAGTTGAAAAATATACTAGAATATTCAATTATCCATCCACAGATCAAATAAAGTCGAAAGAAGATTTGAGTCGCCTTGGAATCAAAACTTACTTTTGTTCCAATGTGTGTGCAGCATACCGTAAGTCAGTCTATGAGGATTTAGGAGGATTTGTTGCAAGAACAATATTTAATGAAGATATGATTTATGCAGCAGGAATAATTAAGGCTGGGTATAAGGTTTATTATGCAAGTAAAGCTACGGTAACTCATAGTCATCATTACTCATGGATACAACAACTTCGAAGAAATTTTGATTTAGGCGTTTCACAAGAGGAATATCAATCGATATTTAAAAATATCTCTTCTGAAAAGGAAGGCACGAAGCTAGTAAAGCAAACAATTGATTATTTGATAGATCAAAGAGAATATATAGAATTGATTGATTTTATACTGGAAAGTGGATTTAAATACTTGGGTTATCTTCTTGGAAAGCAACATCGATTATTACCACAGCCATTCAAAGTATGGCTTAGTATGAATAAGTCATATTGGAAATAGTGTGATGAAAGATTTTCACACACAGTGAATAACGAAATAATTCACTGTCCAAATATTGTGCCTGCAGCTAAGAGTGAACAGGCCATAGAAAGGCATGGGTATTAAATGAGTAGGGTAGATATCATAATGAGCACCTATAATGGTGAAAAATACTTAAGAGAGCAAATAGATTCTATATTGACTTGCAATCATCAAAATATTGTATTACATGTTTTTGATGATGGGTCTTCTGATGAAACCATTCAGATATTAGCAGAATATAAACATCGCTATGAGAACAATTTGCACCTTTATAAAAACCATCGCAACCTAGGTGTTACCAAGAACTTTCTGAATGGAATTAAAACGGTAATGGAGCATTTTAAAGAGGCAACATACTTTATGTGTTGTGATCAGGATGATGTATGGCATGATGATAAGGTAAGCAAAACATTAAAGCGTATGGAACAGATGGAAAAACGTTATGGTGTTGACCGACCTCTGCTGGTATTTACGGATGCGGTGATTGCGGATGAAAATCTTAATGAGATCTCGGAATCTTTTATAAAGACACAACATTTTAATTTAAATAAGATTGATTTAGCACACCTTTTAATGGAAAATAAATGCATCGGATGTACGATTATGATTAATCGAGCGTTTGAATATTATCTTTCCCATACTCCCAATGCTGCAAGATATCATGATTGGTGGTTGGCGTTAATCGCCGCAGCGTTTGGGCATATTAGTTATTTACCAAAAGCTACGCTTGATTACAGGCAACATTCCGCCAATGTTGTTGGCAGTATAAATTTTTCTTCTTACGTTCGTAGGCGAATGTCGTCAATCAAAGATCAAAAGCTAACACTAGCTAAAAATCGCGACCAAGCAGAAGAATTTTTGCATTTTTTTCATGAGGACTTACAAAGACATCAAAAGTCCATCGTGGAAGAGTATCTAAAGATGTTTCAATCTAACTTTATTAAGAGGCGCTATATAGCAATTAATCAAGGATATCTAAAGAGTGGTATCATTAGAAATTGCGGATTAATGTTGATACTATAGCTTAACCTCATCAGGGAAGTCCCCCGCTTCTGTAAGCGGGTGACTTCCCTGTTTTAAAATGCCACGTAGTGGCAATGAGGTTATGAGCAAGTAGCGTAAGCGGATTGCGAATATCCGCTTTGACTAAAAAGTAAAACCTGTAAGTTATAAGTGGATAACTTACAGGTTTTTATAATATGTTACTCTATGATAGTACCTGTCTTATGAGACAACCCTTCAAGCGCTTTCTCAAGATTAGTAATAATTGCACGACGACCATTGCCAGAGCTTACAAAATCAACGCTTGCTTCGATTTTAGGAAGCATTGCACCTTCTTCAAAATAACCTTCTTCCATATACTTTGTGGCATCGGATACGGAAAGAGTATCGAGTGGTATTGCATTTTCTTTTCCATAATCTAATTCAACTTTGTCTACACCAGTTAAGAAAAGTAAGGTAGATGCATTTAAAAGATTTGCTAACATTGCTGCTACTAAATCTTTTTCAATAATAGCGCTAGCACCCTTTAGTACTGGACCTTGTTCTAATACTGGAATTCCACCGCCACCACCAGCGATGACAATTTGATTTGCATCGACAAGTGCTTTAATTGCATCAATTTCATAAATATCCATAGGCTTTGGAGAAGCAATGATACGGCGGTATCCCTTGTCCTGGTTTACCACGTAGTTACCCTTCTTTTCTTCTTTCGCAGCCTCAGCTTCTGTCATAAATCTACCGATAATTTTTGATGGTTGAGAGAATGCCTTATCGAATGGATCAACTTTTACCTGTGTAATAATTGTAGAAACAGGCTTATAAATACCACGTAGGAGTAACTCCGTACGTATCATACTTTGTAAATCATATCCGATATATCCTTGACTCATGGCACCACAAACTGACATAGGAGCTACTGTATATTTCGAATCCAGACGACTAAATTCTGTCATGGCGGTATGTACCATACCAATCTGAGGACCATTGCTGTGTGTAATAACAACCTGATATCCCGCATCAACAAGATCAGCAACTGCACATGCAGCTTTTTTCACATTTGCACGTTGTTCTGGGAAGGTTTCACCAAATGCACTTCGACCAAGTGCTACAACAATAATATTCTGGCTCATAGCGTTACCTCTTTTCTTTCAAGTACAATAATCATATCATTTTTTATTTAAAAAAGGAAGTGTTTTGTATTTGAAATACTGCTTGAAACAACCTTTTAACTTTGATATGATAATTAGAAGAAAGTATTGTAATTCTGTCAATTGAAGAAGGAATGGTTGGATATTTTCTTAAAAGATCGTAATAAATTTGGTTATGAGAATGGTAACTTTGGACAGAATACTATACTAGAGTGACAAAGGAGAACAATATGTTAGAGGATGATTATATCTATTTTACCATGGACAAAACAAAGCATATCGCATTGGTTGCACACGATGGTAAGAAAAAAGAAATTGTAGAGTGGGCAGAGAAGCATAAAGATGTATTAAAGAAACATTTTCTTTGCGGAACTGGTACCACAGCGAAATTAATAGCCGAGAAGACTGGACTTCCGGTACGTGCTTTTAATAGTGGTCCTCTTGGTGGTGATCAGCAGATTGGTGCACGTATTGTAGAAGGAAATATTGATTTTATTATATTTTTATGGGATCCACTAGAGTCTCAGCCACATGATCCTGATGTAAAAGCGTTACTACGTATTGCAGTAGTCTATGATATTCCAATTGCAAATAACCTTGCGACAGCAGACTTCCTCTTGGAAAGTAGATTTATGGAAGAAACTTATGATCGAAAGGTAACAAACTTTAATAAAACAATGAAACAGCGTATTGATCAGTTTTCTAAAGAATAAGAAAGAGGCTTTTGCAAAAATTGCAAAAGCCCTTTATAATTTACTGACAGTACAACATTACAACGCATTTTAAATCTAAATTAGTTCTACTGATTGCTTCTTATTCTGCTTTTAATAGCGAGAATGATTCCTGAAATAATTGTAATTAATAAAAACAAGTAAGCCAGTGGAATAAGTGCAAATGGTTCAACAAGCATCCCATCCTCTAGTACTTTAGAGCCAATGATATTATATAATATAGGACAAGCTACCGTTGCCAATAATGATGTGAAAAATATTCCCTTCATAAAAGATATGCTTTTATCCTTCTTCCACTTATGCGCGATTTTTTTCATTGTTTCCACCTCTTCCTTATCTGATTTAAACGTCATACTATCAAATTCAATTCTATTTTCACTTAATTCCTTTTTGCACGATTCACAGTGTTCCACATGTTCTTCTACAAATCTACGGCTTTCTTGACTACATACATTATCTAAATATAAGGGGATTAAGTCCCTTACGATATCACATGATTTATTCATACCATTTTCTCCTTTAATTTTAATTTTGCACGATAATATGTGACACGTGCCCAGCTTTCTGATTTATCAAATAGGTCTCCTATTTGAAGGAATGATAATTCTCCAAAAACTCTAAGTGTAAATACTTCCTTATATGGTTCTTCCATGCCATGTAACACCTTATGGATTTCGTAGGCAGTTTCTTTGTTGATATAATTTTTTTCAAAATCTTCTTCTATCGGTTGTATCAAAACAGAGACATCTTGTTGCTTCTTCGCTTTATCATAATAAGTATAAAAAGTATTTTTTGCTATCTGGCATAGCCAGACTCTTAGTTTACAGTCACCACGAAAGGAGTTAATACTTTTCATTGCCTTAAAAAAAGTTTCTTGCGTTATCTCCTCTGCAACATTAGCATCCCTGCATAAGGAATATATATATTGATAGACAATATGGAAGTAATCGGAATATATTTTGTCGAATTCAGACACTTTCTCACCTCGCTTTCCTAATTAAGACTGGTAGGAATCAAATTCGTTACAAACTTTTTATAAAAATCACAAATTATTAGTTCAGAACGTTAGATGTCACAAGACTCGTGAACTAACGTCTTAAAAAAGTTATATTTAAAATAAACGGTTAAAGAATACTACTGATAATAATACCATACTAAGTATAACTTTTATTATGATATGTATAAATAATCGATATACAATGAAAAAATATAAATATAATAATTTATTGACATGAAAGGTATTATTGTATACAATGGAACAAAAATATTTGAAGTATAGGAGAGAGCGCAATGGAGAATCGTAAAGTTTACATGAATTATCATAATAATTTATTGTCTCTTGAGGAGCATATTTATGAATTAGTAGTTGTAGTGCAGCCAAATGTTTTCCGCAACTTGTTTCCTTATGATGAGATACCTAAGATCGCTTTTAATGATCGTATTGTACCTCATAATATGCCGGAGAGCATCTGGATTACTGATACAACATTTCGTGATGGACAGCAATCAAGAGCTCCATATACGACGGAACAAATTGTAACGATATATGATTATTTACATAGACTAGGTGGTCCAAATGGTATCATCCGAGCTAGCGAATTTTTCCTATATAGTAAGAAAGATAGAGATGCTGTTTACAAATGTATGGAACGAGGCTATGAATTTCCTGAGGTTACCTCTTGGATTCGTGCGAGCAAGAAAGACTTTGAATTAGTAAAAGACCTTGGTATTAAGGAAACAGGAATCTTAGTTAGTTGCTCTGATTATCACATTTTCTATAAGATGAAGATGACTAGAAGTCAGGCAATGGAGCATTACTTAAGTATAGTTAGAGAGTGTTTGGAAACGGGAGTTGCTCCAAGATGCCATTTGGAGGATATTACGCGCTCTGATATTCATGGGTTTGTAATTCCTTTCTGTTTTGAATTAATGAAACTCGGTATTGAATATGGTATTCCAGTAAAAATTCGTGCATGTGATACCATGGGTTATGGAATAAACTTTGCAGGTGCAGTAATACCAAGAAGTGTACAGGGAATTATTTATTGCTTACTTACTCATGCAGGCGTACCATCGGAACAATTAGAGTGGCACGGACACAATGATTTTTATAAAGCTGTTACGAACTCAACGACTGCATGGTTATATGGAGCAAGTGGAGTTAACTGCTCGCTCTTTGGTATTGGTGAGAGAACAGGAAATACCCCTTTAGAAGCTATGGTATTTGAGTATGCACAGCTAAAAGGCAGCTTAGATGGTATGGATACCACCGTAATAACCGAGCTTGCCGAGTACTTTAAGAAAGAGATTGGTTATAAGATTCCTCATAGAACTCCATTTGTTGGGAAGAATTTTAATGTGACTCGTGCAGGAATTCATGCAGATGGTCTCTTGAAAAATGAGGAGATTTATAATATATTTGATACAGAAAAGTTTTTAAATCGTCCGGTTTTGGTTTCTGTTTCCAATACTTCGGGTTTAGCAGGAATTGCTCACTGGATTAATACCTACTACAAATTAAAAGGGGATTCCATGCTAGACAAATCAAATCCTTTGGTGAACAAAATTAAATTGTTAGTAGATAAGGAGTATGAAGAGGGACGTATCACTGTTATGACTGATGCAGAGTTAGTCGAGATGATAAATACGTACATGATAGAGAGTAATGTAGATTTACCAAACATAAATGTAACATTGGATTAATTCTATGATAACAGTTAGAGATGTAATCTCGGATAGTGACAGGAGGATATGAAGATGACTATGGATTCGATAGCAGCTGCAAAAGAAGCATTCGGAAAGCTCCTTGAGGAGCAATTAAAACGTGTTGAAGTTATGAAGGCACAAGGAGATTTTTTAAATTATCAAGCACTTGATAAAATAATTATCGGTGTGTGTGGTGGGGATGGAATCGGCCCAGCGATTACCAACCAGGCACAAAGAATTCTGGAATACCTACTGAAAGATGATATCTCAAAGGGTAAAATAGAATTTAAGGTAATTGATGGCTTAACAATCGAGCGCAGAGCAGCAGAGCATGCTGCAATTCCTGTAGATGTTCTGAAAGAATTAAAAGAATGTCATGTTATTTTAAAAGGACCAACAACAACACCTAGAAAAGGCGATCCATGGCCAAATGTTGAGAGTGCGAATGTAGCGATGCGTAAGGAATTAGATTTATTCGCTAACGTTAGACCGGTTAGAATCCCAGAGCAAGGAATTGATTGGACCTTCTATCGTGAGAATACAGAGGGTGCTTATGCGGTTGGTAGTAAGGGTATCCATGTTACCGAGGACTTAGGTGTGGACTTTACCGTAGTAACAAGCCAAGGAACAGAACGCATTATAAGAGCTGCATTTGAATATGCAAAAGCAAATGGTAAAACTAGAGTAACAGCGGTAACAAAGGCGAATATCATTAAAACTACAGATGGAAAGTTCTTAGATATCTTCCGTGAAATTGCAAAGGATTATCCAGATATCACAGCAGATGATTGGTATATTGATATTATGACAGCGAAACTTATAGATGAGAAGAGAAGAAAAGATTTTCAAGTTATGGTTCTTCCAAACCTTTACGGTGATATTATTACGGATGAAGCAGCAGAGTTTCAGGGAGGAGTTGGTACTGCTGGAAGTGCCAATATCGGGAAACGTTATTCGATGTTTGAAGCAATTCACGGTTCTGCACCTAGAATGGTTCAGGAAGGCAGAGACCAGTACGCCGATCCTTGTAGCGTAATTCGTGCTGGTGCGATGTTACTTGCACATATTGGATATGGCAAAGAAGCAGATAAACTTTATCAAGCACTTGATATCTGTACAGTTACCGAGAAGAAATTAGTGATAACTGGACGTGACACCGGAGCAACCGGTGCAGAATTCGCTGATTATATTATGGAGACAATTGAAGCAATGTAACATAGATAAATGACAATCTCGTTGTAAAAAAGTTAATGACAACGGGGTTGTCTTACTTGCGTTATATTATCGGAACTAAATACATGTTCCAGATTGACGGCGCAAAAAGTACGCCTTTATAAGAAATTGTTAAGGTGCGACGTGCACAGGAGGAGTTTTTCGTGGATAGCAAAGAACTACAACATGAGGGTAATTTAGGAGCGGATAAATACTCGCTAAGAGGTAGAGTGTTTAACCGTATCAGAGAGGATATTTTATCGGGGAAATATACTCAACATGAGGAATTAAAAGAAAATACGATAGGAAATGAATTGGGAGTTAGTAGAACTCCGGTTAGAGAAGCTTTAAGACAACTAGAGTTAGAAGGTTTGGTGAATATCATTCCGAACAAAGGGGCTTATGTTACTGGTATCACAGAAAAAGACATTCAGGATATCTACGTAATCAGGTCTTATCTGGAAGGCTTATGTGCCAGATGGGCATGTGAGAATATAACGGAAGATCAGCTTTTAGAGTTAGAAGAAGTGGTCTATCTGTCAGAATTTCATATAAAGAAGCAACATCATGAACAGGTTTTGGAATTAGATAATAAATTTCATGAGTTAATTTATGAGGCTTCAAACAGTAAAATACTAAAACATGTACTCTCTGATTTTCATCATTATGTTCAACGCATTCGTAAAATTACCTTATCAAAACATGAGCGTGCAGAAAAATCAAATGAAGAGCATACTGCTATCTTAGAAGCAATTCGCCAAAGAGACGGTGTGAAAGCAGAAACACTTGCGCATGAACATATCATTCGTACCATTGATAATATTAGTAAGCAAGGACTATAAATTTATGAAAGGCAAAGGAAAGATTAAGTTTATTACATCTTTCCTTTGCCTTTTTTCTATTATTCATGATATGGAAATGTTCGTAGAATGTTTTTTCCTATTCATGGTAATAAAAAACTCATAAAGCATGCTTTTTTCATTATTTTTGATAGATTTTCTTTACATTATCTAATTTTGAGGACATCCCCATCAATAATAGATCTGCAAGAGTTAAGGCTGCCATAGCCTCAACAACAACAACTGCTCTTGGAACTATGATCGGATCATGACGACCTTTTATAGATACGTTTATGTTCTCACCTGATTTATTAACGGTTTGTTGTTCTTTTTTTATGGAAGGAGTAGGTTTAATTGCAGCACGAAAGATGATTTCAGAACCATCGCTGATCCCTCCAAGGATACCACCAGAATGATTGGTTAATTTGATGAGTTTACCATTTTCATCATACGCCAACCCATCATTATTTTCGGAACCTAGCTGTTTTGCCACTTCAAAACCAGATCCAATCTCAAAACCTTTTACGGCACCAATGGAGAATATCGCTTTTGCTAGCTGTGCGTCTAATTTATCAAATACCGGCTCGCCAATACCTGCTGGAACTCCAGATATAATGCATTCAATCATACCACCGCTGGAATCTAAATTGTGAATGCATTGTTCCAGATAATCTTCTGCTTTCCCAGATGCTTCTAAATCAGGCATGTAAAGAGGACTTAAAGTTAAGTTTTCTTTTTGGCACTTATGATAATCAATCTGAATAGGACCAATGGATTTGGTATAAGTAAAAACTTCGATACCTAGTTCTTTTAAGAGGGTAGCAGCGATTGCACCTGCCGCTACACGTCCAATTGTTTCACGTCCAGAGGAACGTCCACCCCCACGATAGTCACGAAAACCGTATTTAGCATCAAAAGTATAGTCTGCGTGACCAGGCCTATAATAGTTTGCTATCTCGCTATAATCCACAGAACGAGCAGTCTCATTCGTTATCATCATGGAAATTGGGGTACCTGTAGTTTTTCCTTCAAAAACACCAGATAGGATTGTTACGAGATCATCTTCTTTTCTTGGAGTTGAATATTTCGTTTGTCCAGGTTTTCGACGATTTAGAAATATCTGAATCATTTCTTCATTTAGAGTAAGACCTGCAGGACACCCGTCAACAACAACGCCGATACCTTTTCCATGGGATTCTCCCCAAGTTGTTATTTTAAAAATTGATCCGAAACTTGAACCGGACATAGTATCACCTCTTCTTTTATTTATTCCACGATTTCTTGAACATAGTATATTATAAGTTACTATCGATTTCAAGTCAAAGCGGATATTCGCAATTCGCTTACGCTACTTGCTCATAACCTCATTGC
>NZ_DAMADT010000011.1:0-2469 GCF_031997925.1 Lachnoclostridium sp.
GTAAACTAATGAAAGTAGTTCTTTTGCATGGACAAAAGCATCATGGTAGTACGTGGAACACTTCGCAATTATTATTTAAAGAACTTGTAACCAATCAAGATACGTTTCGTGAATTTTATGTAAATGATATTCCGTACTGTATTGGGTGTTATACTTGTATCTTAAAAGAAGAGGAAAATTGCCCGCATCGAGAAATTACAAAAGAAATCATCTATTTCATTGAACAAGCAGATGTCATCATTGTAGACTCTCCAAATTACTGTATGGGTATGACTGGACAACTGAAAACTTTCTTTGATCATATGGCATATCGATGGTTTAGTCATCGGCCGCTAGGTAATATGCAGCATAAAATAGGAGTTGCTATATCAACGACAGCTGGAATGGGAGCAGGAAGTGTAACAAAACAGATAAAAAAACAATTATTTTGGTGGGGAATACCAAGAATATACCAATTAAATGCAACTGTTGCAGCAGCAAATTGGAACGATGTGAAACCAGAGACGAAGGAAAACGAATTGCTAATAAAATTAGAAGAAAGAATGGTCATGTGAAGCGAGGATTTCGACAAAGGGTAATATTTAAGTTGATGGGGAAAATGCAGAAAGCTGGTTTAGGTACACCGAGGGATGTGGCTTATTGGAAAGAGCAAGGATGGATTTAAACCGATTTATAAATTACGATATATGACATATAGCTGTCATACATTCTTTGTAATGATATGATTGTACTGTGATAATGGTTAGATGAAAAATCATATGATCTAAACAATAGATAGTTCCAGTGAAAAGATTATACTATAGAATGAAAAGGTGAAAAACACCAGAATTGAGGCTAATATGAATCATAGAGTTGTATCAAAAGAGGAAGCAAGGAGTTTTATCATTCGGTATCATAATTTGGATGATTCCCAAAAATTTGAAGGCATTGATGGTGTACTCAACTATTTTAATAGGGTAGGGAGTATACAATACGATCCTTTAAACGTGGTTGGAAGAAATGCTGATTTAGTGTTACAAGCTAAGGTAAAAGGGTATCAATCGAAGTTCTTAGAAACACTATTATACAGAGAACATAAACTAGTGGATGGTTTTGATAAAGAAATGTGCATTTATCAAACGAAAGACTATAACAACTTTCAAAGAGTAAGAGAGGCAACAGCTAGAGCAACAAAAAATGTGTTAGCGAATCGAAATCAATTGGAAGCTTTAGAATATTTAGAGGTTGTAAAAGAACATATAAAAACAAATGGAATTACTAGTACGAAGGATCTATCGATTGGTGAGAGTAGTCCGGGACGATGGGGACATAAGAAATTATCAAGTGCTACACTGGATTACTTATATAGCAGTGGGGATTTGTGTGTCACTGATAAAAAAGGGGCACAAAAGTACTTTGATTTTACGGAAAATGTTTTACCGAAAGAATTTTTAAATCAAACTGAAATGAAAAGCGAGGAAGAATTTCTCGAATGGTACATAAAGAGAAGAATACGTAGTGTAGGTTTTTTATGGAATAAAAGAGGTGGAGCATGGCAAGGACACTATATAAGCGATCGTAAAATTAGAACAGAGGTATTAACTAAATTGGTTTCTTATGGAGAATTGATTGATTTTTATATCGAAGGAATCGATGAACCTTTTTATATGGCAACAGAGGATGAAAGATTCTTTGATCAACCTACAGGAAAGAAACAGGTTAAGTTTCTAGCTCCGCTTGACAATATGCTTTGGGATAGAGATTTAGTGTCTACCCTTTTTGATTTTGATTACCGATGGGAGGTCTATACCCCTGTAGTCAAACGAAAGTATGGTTATTATGTCCTTCCTGTATTATATGGAGATAAACTTGTGGCAAGATTTGAACCGGAAAGGGTTAGTTATTCCGAGGTTTTTACAATAAAAAACTGGTGGTGGGAAGACAAGGTTATGATAACAGAGGAATTGGTTGGAGAGGTTCATAAAGCAATTCATAGGTTTGCAAACTATTTAGATATACCTTGTAAGGATTACTACCCTGAGATTATTCAGTAGTATAATGTAGACCCTAAAAATTAGGAAGGTTTATCTATTAAAATACTTGTTTTTTACACTCATAGTGTAAAAGCAATTAGACTGTTCAAAAAGTACTGTTTATTTTTGATAAATTCCAAATGGAGATAAACCAGTGCTGTACCATATTCCGAACCCCGGATATAGGCTATGATAAGTTCAAAATAGAAGGAGTAATATACAAGAGCAAGAAGTCTTATCCAGTCATTAAAAAATAACAAAACATAAATTGAGATATGTTCTTTTTGGGGATTTTATGCTATGCTGTAAAAACTATGTAAAAAATATAAATGATTGGAGAATGAAGTGTGAAAAGAACTATCATGCAAAAATGTGTGACAGTATTAATGCTATTTGCGATGGTAATAGCGGGTCTTCAGCCAGCGACGGCATATGCAGCATCAACATCAGAGAAGAA
>NZ_DAMADT010000011.1:2479-6884 GCF_031997925.1 Lachnoclostridium sp.
GACCAAGGCAAATGGCTTCAAGGAGATTAACTACATAAGTGGGGTGAATGATTATCTGTTTGCCTTAGGGAGAAAGGCGAAGGGCAATGTTTTCTCTTATAGCAAAGACGGTGTGAATTTTAAAGATATCTTGTTAGATACCGAAATCACTAAAAAGTTTCCGAAAATTACTTTTCAATCTATAGAGATATCCACCTCCTGGAACTATACGGACAAAGGTGAGATGTGGCTATCTGGAAAGGGAACGGTAAAGGAGGGTGAGAAGTACCCATTCCTTATCAGTATTTCCAAGGATATGAAGACGGTGATGGTTACACCAGTACAGGATTTGGTCAAGAAACTGGATGCGAAAGCAGCGAATATCGAGCTAGATGGCTATTTTATGTCACATTGGGAAAAGGGTCTTGTAATTCTTAATGGAAGCTACAGCAATGGAAAGGGAGAAAAAATCCCGTTCTACCTACTCTCTACTAAGAATGCTGCCTTCAAGGCATATCCGAATCCGGATAACAACTGTGATATGGTGGATTTTGCAGGGGATTATATGGTCTGTTATAAATGGGGCTTGTCAGAAGCGGCACCAGGACAAGGTCAGTTCTACTATTCGACAGATTACACCAAATGGACGAAGGCGGTTACACCGGAAAATAAGGATGCAATAGAATGGTATAGAAGTTATCTAGACTTTGATTGCTTTTCAGTAACGCCAGTTGAAGATTATTTTAGCCAACATAAAACTTATACGATTCATTATACCACGGATATGAAGAAATATAAAACAATAAGTAAAGATTATGTAATCGAAGGATCATCCAGTTTTATGTATATCTATAATGACGATAACAGATATATTGCGGTAGAGGAAAGCTTCGGAGAGCCTGAAAGGATTGTGATTTCACAGAGAGCCATCGCTGACAACAGTGAGTGGAAGACACTTTTAGACTATACGGCACAAAGCAGTGACTTTGACTTCTACGATTTTATAAACGGCGACGGATATGTTCTTGTGAAAGACGGCAAGTTAAGAAAGATATATAATCTCAAAACAGGAAAAAATTATGATACTACCATTGAGCAAGATAAGATTGGTACCTCAAGATATGACGGAACTTATTTTTACGCGCTGTATGACAAGACCAAATTATTGGGAACGAAAAATGGATTTGTTACAAATTATATGTTTACCACACCGGAAGCGATGAATGGATTGACAACATGGAAAGCAGGAAAGACAAATAGGTATTATGTCTACTCTAAAACAAAGATTTATTATGTAGATAAGGCTACCTTGGATAATAAGGTAAAGTAGGGGTATAATAAAGATCTTTCATCGATAAAATATATCCTTTATCAGTAAAACAGCTCTGACAGCAGATGTTGGGGCTGTTTATTCTTGATAAGGGATTATTCTTGAAGCAGATTTTTTCTTTTTATTGGATTTAGGTACCATAAAACCACCGGTTGGTGGTCATGATTCTTGATAAGGAAAAGTTCCCGAATCGTACTTTACATGTTTTATTAGGAATTTGCATCCTATGAAATAAAAAGTGTAGATTTTGCTTATGCTTTTCATTTCACAGGGCAGAATTCAAATTATGAGGAGACAGCAGTGACTAGTTAATTAAGTGATGGGAAAGGCAAATGCCCAAAGCAAATAAAACGAGGAAAGCTTATATTTGCTTCATGAAATTTATAAAGCTCGATAAAATTATTATTCTATTTAAGGTACTATTAGCCCAAGCTCAGAAATTGTTTTATAACCACCAATGATATTTTTACATTGAAATCCATGTTGCTTTAGAATACGCTCTGCCACATATGCCCTTACTCCAACAGCACAATAGATCCAATATTCTTTCCCTTTGTCTAGTTCATCTAAATGATCTCTTAATTCATTCACGTTGATGTGTATCGAGCCATCCACCTTACCAAAGTTTCGTTCTCCTTTTGTTCGGACATCAAGAACGACAACGTTTGTATTTTCTTTTATATTTACTAATTCCCTAGGATGAACTAGCTCAGTTTTTTTCGTAAGAACATTTTCTGCAACATAACCCGCAAAATTAACTGGGTCCTTTGCAGAACCATAAGGTGGAGCATAGCAAAGTTCTAAATCTGTTAAGTCATAGATAGTACCGCCCATCCTTAATAGGGTGGCGATAACATCAATTCTTTTTTCTACTCCTTCTGTTCCAATTGCCTGAGCACCAAGGATTACTCCGTTGGAATTAAAGATTAGTTTTAAGGTGATTGGTTCAGCGCCCGGATAATAAATCGCATGTTGATTTGGGTGAATAATTAAGGTTTGATGTTCTAGACCTTGTAATGATAATTGACGCTCTGTGTTACCTGTCGCCGCTAAGGTTAAATCGAATACCTTAATTACGGTGGAACCTTGGGTATCTTTGTATTTTGAAGGTATCCCACAAATATTATCTGCAATAATTCTACCATGCTTATTGGCAGGTCCGGCAAGAGGTACCGCGGTTTCTTGTTTGGTTACAAAATCAGTTACAGTTACAGCATCACCGCCAGCAAAGATATTAGGAATATTGGTTTGCATTTGCTCATTTGTTAAGATATGACCCCGCTTACCAAGGGCAATTCCAGAATCCTTTAAGAAATTTGTATCAGGTACAACTCCAATTGCAGAAATTAGAATATTTCCTTCTACTACATTTCCACTTTCAAGCTCTAAGGAGACACCAGTATCCGTCTCATGCAAAGCAATGGCTTTCTCTGATAAAAGTAAGTGAATACCTTTTTGTCGCATCTCATTTTCTGCTAGAATTACCATATCATCATCAAATGGTGCTAAGATATGAGGGAGTGCTTGTACTAAAGTAACTTCAATGTTTTTCTCAACCAAGTTTTCCGCCATCTCAATTCCGATATATCCACCACCAATGATAATTGCTTTCTCCACTCCATCAAGAGCTGTTTTAATACGATCGGTATCGTACATATTACGAAGAGTAAAGACTTTGTTAGAGCTTACTCCTTGAAAATTAAAATCAATCGGTTTTGCTCCAGGTGCTAAGACGAGATAATCATAGGTTTCTTCATAAGTTCCTCTATCTGAGGATAGTACTGTAACACTATTTTGAGATGGATTAATCTTCGTAACTTCGCTATGAATGCGGATATCGATATGAAAGCGATCCTTCATAAGTTTTGGTGTGGCCATTAGTAACGCGTCTCTATCTGTTATCACGTCGCCTATATAATAAGGTAAACCACAGTTTGCAAATGATATATATTCACCTCGTTCAATCATTACAATTTCGACTGATTCATCTAATCTTCGAAGTCTTGCTGCTGCAGATGCACCAGTTGCAACACCGCCAATAATAACTACCTTTTTCATGTTGTATTCCTCCTAAAAAATCATTATCGTACTATTTCGTATGGCCATCCCATAATACTGCCAAGGTTATAAACATTAGTATAACCTTTTGCAGATAATATTTGACAAGCTCTGGCGCTTCTTGCACCACTTTGACAATAAACATAAAGTATAGAATTTTTATTCTTTGCTATTGTTTCAATCTTTTTATCTACAGCGGACAAAGGTATATTTTTTGCTCCTTTGATATGACCGGATTGAAATTCATAATTTTCCCTAACATCTAACAAGATAATATTTTTATCTTCCTTTAAATTAGTTGTTGCTTCTTCATACTTTATTTTTTTAATAGAGGAATTTCCTCCGAATGAGTTTAAAATAATTTCTAAGAATCCCATAAAAGTCCTCCTTATTTAAAATTTGTTTATTTATTTTAGTAATCCCTATATGTTATAGGACTAAGAAGTAGTGTTGTCGATTTATGTAGTTAGTATAAAACTACTTAATAAAATCTACAGTGACTAGATTACAAAAGGATAACCGTGTAAATGTATTCGAATACATACAAACATTACAAATGCATGCTAATACTTACAAAAACATAATAACAAATGCATGCTAATACTTAAAAAAACATTACAAATAATACTCACAAATACATACTTATAAATTTGTTTTAAACTCCAAATATAACTTATAAATGCATGAAAATACGTAAACCCAAGAATGTATGGTGTACAAACGAATACCATGTGACTAGTTGCACTATTATATTTTTTTTAGTATAGTTAATTAATAATGTGTTAAAAAATGGTGATATGATTTGAATGCGAAAACATAAGAACCACATCAGATAATGTAGTATAGAATGGGTGTTAGAGTGAAAGGAGGAAATGTATGGGTCATTTGGGTTTTTCCTACGTTGGTATGATTTATTTACTTATGCTAATGATTCCAAACTTGATTTGGACAAAAAAACAGCCAACAGGATATGATTCTTCAAATGAAAACATTGCACTAAGAATGATGGAACGGGTTGGGCAGGTACTGGTAACCTGT
>NZ_DAMADT010000011.1:6894-67149 GCF_031997925.1 Lachnoclostridium sp.
TCTGATTTCAATGTAAAACCTTGGTCAACTTGGTCAGTCTGGTTGCTGGTTTCCTTCTTATTAATGGTGTTGTATGAACTATGGTGGATTCGTTATTTTCGAAGTGAAAGAACCTTAAAAGACTTTTATAGCAGTTTCGTTGGGGTTCCTTTAGCAGGTGCAACACTACCTGTACTGGCTTTTTTTCTGCTTGGTGTGTATGGGAAAGTGATATGGTTGATGATCTCTGTTATTATTCTTGGGATAGGTCACATAGGAATACATGTAAAGCATAGAAAAGATATAATTAGATAGGCTAAAGAGAAATACAAAAGAAATACAAAAGAAATACTAAAAACTAAAAAAGAAATACATCTTTCTATAACAAGTCGGTATTCTTAAGATATGGGAGAGCATACAATGACATATTTTACAGCTGATTTACATTTTGGATATAAGAATATACTAAAATTCAGAACGCAATTTACTGATGTAGAAAGAATGGATTCTTTCATCCTTTCCATGTGGAATCAAAAGGTAGGGGATGAGGATGAAGTATATATCCTAGGAGATTTGACACATCAATCAATTGATGCAAATACGACAGTGAATTACATAGAAAAATTAAATGGGAAAAAGCACCTTATCGTTGGAAATCATGACTTACATCTATTAAAAGATTCCAAGATGAGACATTATTTTAAATCGATTGACTGGATGAAGATAATAAAACTGGATGATAAAATGCTGACACTAAGTCACTTCCCCATAGTAGAATGGACAGATTCTCATCGCAATGTCGGAGAAGGAAAGAGCCTTCATTTATATGGACATACTCATGATTCTAAGACGGAGGGTGTATATGAGTTTTTAAAGAAAAACTACCCATATGCTCTCAATGTTGGAGTTGATATCAATCATTTTGAACCGGTCACATTAGAAGAATGTAAAAGAAACAACGCTGCTTTTTTTCATATGTTATAAGATTTGTTTAGGATTTTGTTTGGTTATAAAAAAGGTAAATAACATTGCAGTAATTAGGAAAGTACACATAATTTGTACCTGCAGCTTAAAGTATGCAGGCTATGGAAAGGCATGGTTATTAATATGATTAAAATAACAGACAATGCAAGAAAAGAACTCTGCGAGAAGTTATCGATTGATGAAGCAACATTAACATTTTTAGGCGGTGGCAGAGAAGATTCCGATGGTACAGTTTTTACTTTCATAGAGGACTCAAAGAAAAAAGTTCTAAAGATTTTAGCATTTCCTGAAGCTGAAAAAGATAAGTTACAGCACCTTATCCTTCGGATAAAGTATGCCAATTATCTTGGAGAAAATGGAATTCGAATTGCTTATCCGCTTCGTAATACCAACGGGAATTTATATGAAACGAGCCTTGATCATAATCACTATTACGCAGCATACCTCATGGATTATTGTGATGGTAAGAATCCAGAGAGCAGTGAGCTCACGAATGAGTTAGTCTATCAATGGGGAAAACTAACTGGTAAATCTCACTTAATAACAAAATCATTTAGGGAAAAGATAGAAGAATCTAAGCTTGGGCATGAGGAAGAACTTAACTTTTTTACTAACTGGTGTAAGGATGCAGAAATTAAAGCTGCATGGAAGCATATGAATGAGGTATTAAAAAGTTTTCATCGTTGTGAGGATAACTATGGATTTATTCATAATGATAATCATCAAAGAAATATATTAGTACTTGGTCATGATATTACCTTGATTGATTTTGATTGTTCTTGTAGGCAATTTTTTGTCCAAGATATTATTACTCCAGCACAAGGAATTATGTTTGATATCACAGGTGGAATGATTTCACCAATCAAAGAGGAAGAACGCTTGAAAAGCTTCTTTGATAGTTTTATTAATGGGTATGAAACGGAGCATCATCTTTCGGATTTTTGGTATGAACAGATTCCGTTATTTTTAAATTATAGAAGAATGTTATTGTTTACTTGCATGCAAGATTGGTTAAATACGGAGCCAGAATTAAAGAAAAACTTCAAGGGGAATATCTTAAATCCGCCTACATTTCATTTATAGGGAACTTATAGTATTTGTGAAAATGTAGTAAATGATTAACTATAAAAAGTTTTTATGTTTTTTGAATTGTGGGAGGGAGAATGAAAAATATTATTTTCATTGAGGGTGTATCGGGAGTTGGCAAATCAACTACTGTACAAAAATTAAGTGAAAGGTTACGAAGTCTCGGTTATTCAACAATATGTCATGTTGAAGGAGATTCAGATAGTCCTCTTGATTTGTGTTGGGTTGCTTACCTGGATAAATCGGAATATGAAAACTTGTTAGTATCATATCCTATGTTTTCTGATGTTCTTTCAAAGAACATCATTTATAAAGATGAATATATTCTACTTCGATATCAAATTGAACGAACGCCTCTATATTCACAAGAACTTCATGAAAAATTACAGAAACTTGAATTTTGCTACAATCCAGTTAATAATGTAGTGCCTTTATCGAGATTTACAGAAGTATTTGTGAATCTATGGAAACAATTCACTAAGAGCGATGCGATAAAATGTGATTATGCAATTTTTGATGCTTCACTTGTTGCTCATATGACTAACGATTTAATTCGTAATTATAACGCTTCCAAGGTAGAATTAGTAAATCATCTAGAAAAGTTGCTTCAAACAATACATAGCTTAAATCCCATTATATTTTATCTGTCATCGGAAGATGTGCGTGAACGTCTGATAAAAGCACGTCGAAGCCGAGGACAAACTTATCCTGATGATGAAAGAATTAAGTTCTGGGAGAAACGTAAACAGATGGATTTAGCCGTTATCCCAGACCTTTTTGTTAAATCACAAATGATAGATATTATAAATGATGACTGGGATTCGGTAGTTTCTGAGATAGTGTCACAATTAACAAATGAGCATACACCTTTGTAGATAGGGTAAAACAAAACTGCCGGTGTGGTGAAAACTCTATTTTAATAGAGAAAGCTATAATTGATAGAAACTATTATATAAATGCAATTTATGCTAAAGAAGAATTGAAATTATCATAGGAAGAGGTATAGAGCAAAATTTTTGCATCTAACCTCTTTTTTAGTAGAAATATCTGATAGGAAAATGTATAATAGCGCAAGAGATATTAAGAACAATTGAAAAAATAGTATATAAAAATTTAAGTATAATGAGTAGATTATTGTAAGAATAGAAATTTAAAGTATACAAATAGAAAAGAAATTGAGTATAAAAACAAACAGAATAGAACAAACAGAATAGAAACAAACAGAATAGAACAAACGAACAAATAGAATAGAACAAATAGTATAGAACAAACAGAATAGAAACAAAAAAAAAACAAAAAGTAAGGAATCATATTCCTATAGATAAGGAGTTTTCACAGATGAAGTTTTATTTTGCACCAATGGAGGGAGTGACCGGTTATATTTATCGTAATATCCATCACTCGTATTTTCCTAATGTGGATAAGTATTTTACTCCATTTATTGTAGCTAATCAGAGTGTTAGCTTTAAAACAAGAGAGTTACAGGATATTAAACCAGAGCATAATCAAGGAATGTACGTTGTTCCGCAAATCTTAACAAATAACGCCCATGATTTTATCCAAACTTCAAAGAAGATAGCAGAGTTTGGATATCATGAGATTAATTTAAATCTTGGCTGTCCATCTGGAACAGTAGTCGCAAAAGGAAAAGGTTCCGGATTTTTAGCGATGAAAGATGAGTTGAATCGTTTTTTAGAGGAGATATTTCAGGCAAATGTCACAAAAATCTCGATTAAGACTAGAATTGGACGCGATAATCCAGAAGAGTTTCATGATTTGATGTCAATCTTTAACCAATATCCATTGGAGGAATTAATCATTCATCCAAGAATTCAAAAAGATATGTATAAGAATACTCCGAATTTACCAGTGTTTGCGGAAGGGTTACTACTTAGCAAACATGAGGTGTGTTATAATGGGGATATTTTCACTGTGGATGATTATGAAAAATTTATCGCTAAATTTCCACAAGTGAAAGCGGTCATGCTTGGTAGGGGAATTATTGCAAACCCAGCCATCATACAGGAAATAACTTCAGGAAAAGGATTGGATAAGAGTATTTTAAAAGAGTTCCACAATCGACTAGTAATAGAATACAAGCAAATTTTATCCGGAGACCGTGATGTACTGTTTAAGATGAAAGAAGTGTGGCATTACTGGTCGTTCATGTTTACTAACTATGAGAAGTATGTGAAAAAGATTAGGAAAGCACAACGATTTACAGATTATGAACAAGCGGTTGACAACTTATTCTATGAACAAGAGATTAGAAAAGCTGGATATAATTCGTAAGTCTTTGTTTCAAATCTTTATATAACCTTACAGAAGTTGCGGAAGCGGATTCTGAGTTTCCTCTTTAACAAGAGTGTAATTAGCTTTCCTCTAATAGAAACAATTATTTTATGTAGCATATGCTAAATAGAAGGAATAAATAAAGGAAAATTATCATGGATTTTTCGGAAGATTTTTGTTATCGTGAAAAAGACCTATATAATACAAAGGAATTTGAAGAATGTGATTATTCGAAACCAAGGGAACAACAAATGGTTGAAGAAGAAAGTAAAGAAGCTGGCTTAACGGCGATTTATGGTACTATAATCAGTGTTGATACCATTTACTCTTCGAATAAAGATTGTATTGAATATTATAATATTGAAGTGAATTCAGAATCATATGGTATCGTTCATTTTATTCTAAGTGCAAATACGTTTTTTGTAGACTGCTTTTTTGGTGATGAAGGTGTGAAGGTAGTCGGCTTTTTCGATCCTTCGTTACCGATGCCATTGATTTATCCACCTCAATATCAAATTAGAGTAATTGCACTTGATTTACCAGGCCGATTTGTGAAGGCTGATTTTTATGATTGCTTTTTACTTAGTCAAGACAATCAACTACAACTTGAGGTAACAAATAATACGTATATATTAAATGAAGACAACCGAATACCATACTGCGGTAATATTTCGAATAAATATATGGTTGCTTTATATAGTAGTATGACAAAAAGCATCCCAGCAAAAACACAGCCCAATGTCATTATTGTTCTCCGTTAGTTCGTGATAGAGTTTACAAGGAAAAGTTTGCGAAGGTACTTTTTCTTATTTTATAAGAGATAACAAGATTTTTTAAGATATGATACCTCATGTCATTAAATCTATGTTATCTCTTTTATTATATCCTTTTTTACTGAAACATTAGGAAAAAGAAATTGTTAATGCTAAATTCACAAAAAGTAATTTTATGTAACAATATCTTTTCTGTTTTTTCATCTTTGTAACTATCGTATTAAATAATTTTAACAAATTTATTAAAAGAATCTTTTCATAATGGAATAAATATGGTAGAATAATATTGTCAAACTACAATTTTTATTGTATAATATAAAAATCAAATAAAAAGTTAACAATTTCGTCATACTTAATACATAATTTTGTAGTATAATTGAAACAGTTAAGAAAAAAATACAGAATCGAATGCTTTCGAAATTTAATAAAAAAGAGTACAAGATAGGATAAGGCTTTATAAAGTCGGGAAAGGAACTGAACTCATGCTACCATTAATGAAAAAAAACAAGTTGCGAATTGCTATTGTGGGCGCAGTAGTTGGGTTAGGAGCAGCAGTAGCTACTCCAAATAGTGTAGCGAAAGATCATGCTCAGGAAGTAAGTGCAAGAGCACTGGTTGCTCAACAACTTAGTTACAATAATATTACACCTGGTTTAATAAACGTAAGTCCAATAAATCTTGAAAATGAGCAGATAACATTTTCATTAAACAACTCAGGGGAAAAAGATAATTCTTCATCAGAGTTAGAGGAAACAAAAAAACCTCAAAAGCAGGATAACCAGAAGAAAGAGGATAATTTATCAGACGTAGTTAACCAAGAAGATAACAGTGATAAATCAGATCAAACTCAATTAGCTTCTAATGATGAGAATGATCAAACCGAAGAGTTAACCTCTAATAAATGTATAGATGATTATACTTCTGTAATGTCTGTAGATGAATCATTAGACACCCCAGAAGAGGAAGAAGTACCAGTTGTTGATGAAGAACCAGCTCCAAAATTTTATGACATTGGTGTAAAACATAGCACTGTAATGGAGATTCAACAAAAATTAATGGATCTTGGCTTTATGGAAGATGCGGAACCAACTGATTATTATGGTTCAATCACTGCGGATGCAGTAAAGATGTTCCAGAGACAATCAGATTTAAAACAAGATGGAATCTTAGGACCAGATACTTTTGAGATGTTATTATCTGACAATGCGAAGCATTATGCTGCTAAGTTAGGTATGGATGGTGCAGATATTAAGCGTATCCAGCAACGTCTCTATGAAATGGGTTATCTAGCTACCGGTGATATGGTAACAGGACATTTTGGTGATGTAACTGAAAGTGCTGTTAAGAAAATGCAGGAAAACAATGGACTAGCTGCAGATGGTAAAGTTGGAAAGATGACTGTGGACTTGCTCTATAGTGAAGACGCAAAACCTAATCTTATAGCATATGGAGAACAGTCCGATATTGTATTAGCTGCACAGAAGAGATTAAAAGAGCTTGGATATTTAACCACTACTCCAGATGGTAAGTATGGTAATGATACATCAGTTGCAGTAAAGCAGTTCCAATCTAGAAATGACCTTGTAGTGGACGGTTTCTTAGGACCTTCAACAAGAGAGATATTAAAGGGCTCTAGTGCAGTACCAAACGGCGTTATGTTAGGTGATAGTGGTGATGCCGTTAAGCGTATTCAAGAGTTATTAAATAAATACGGATATATTTCTTCTGCTAATATGACTGGATATTTTGGTGAAGTTACAGAAGATGCAGTAAAGAGTTTCCAAAAGAACAATGGTTTATCTGCTGACGGTAATGCTGGTGTTATGACCATGACTAAGTTATCAGGTTCTGATGTTGTGAAGGCGAGTACTACATCCGGTGGAAGTAGTAATTCTGGAAGTTCCAATAGTAACAGCGGTTCTTCTAACTCCAGTAACTCTGGTAACTCGGGTAACTCAGGTAATACTTCTTCAAACAATGGCTCCTCTAATAACAACTCTAATAGCGGAACAGTTAGTGGAAGCGTAAGTGAATTAATTAGTGTCGCTAAATCTAAAGTTGGTAGTCCTTATGTTTTAGGTGCGAAAGGTCCGAATGCATTTGATTGTTCTGGATTTGTTTATTGGTGTTTAAATCAGGTTGGAGTTAAACAGAGTTATTTAACATCAAGCGGTTGGAGAAGTGTTGGTAAATATAAGAAGATAACAAGTTTATCTGATGTACGAGCTGGTGATATCATCGTCGTTAGAGGACATGTTGGTATAGCAGCTGGTAATGGTACAGTAATAGATGCTTCTTCCTCCAATGGAAGGATTGTATATCGTGATTTAAATTCATGGTGGAGTAGTCGTTTCATTGTAGCATGGCGTATCTTTGATTAATTAGAATAAAAATGATAAGCAGCAAAGAGAGAAATCTATCAGATTTCTAACTTTGCTGTTTTTTATTGTATCTAAAAATATACATATTCTATCCTCTTAACCATATATTATAAAGAGCTAGTACGAAAGTAGTGTGAAGAGAAATTCTAAGGCACCAAAAGACGCTACCTAAGAAATTCTAAAACCTCACGCTGGGTATTTGTTACTACGCTATCATCGGCACGAATATCTACCTACTACAGGTATTTTCAAGTGTACAATGCAGATCATTGTACTTGCAGCACAAAGTTTCTATGGAAAGGCATGGTTATTAGTATGAATTTAGAAAAGCAAGTATTAGATTTTTTAAATGATAGTCTAAATTGGTATCTTTCTACTACTCCATGTCTTCTTCTAAATAACATAGATAGAATAAATAGTAATGAATTAGCTATATTCGAAGTAGAAAATATAATGGAAGTTACAGATGCTGTGAGAATGAGATCCATTGAGAATATATTGAATTCTTTACCGATTAATAATACGAATTTTTTTTATTTAATCCATGGTTCGAAAGGAATAATCAGATTCTTTTACGGATTAGCTCCAAATTTAGAATGTCAATTGGATCATGAGTGCATAAGGAGAAATATAGACTTTAGTGCTGAAGTTTTGTTTACATCCTTAACTGGAAATTTAGAAGACAGTACAATAATTCCAATTAATAGGGAAGGAATTACAGCTTTGATAGAGGAAATTGATCAGTTTAGATTTCATACAATGGTTGAGGGAACACCTGGAGTTATAGATGTTACTAACTTAGATTTAGGAATTGATCGAATCGAAACCGTAATGAATGATGATGATTTTGTGTATCTAGTTATTGCGAATCGTTTCACATTACAAGAAATTGCATGTTTTATTGAACAATTAGAGGATATCGATAATCTGTTATCAATACTAACGGAAGAAATTATAACTAGAAATCATCTTGAAAGTAATTCTGCCACTTTTTCCAATAATTTAACCAATCTTGCTTCGAATACAGATACCTATTCAAAGACAAATCAAATACAAACCGGAATACCACAGCTTGGTAGAAATACTGGAGGTGAAGAAATCATTGAAGAAAATAATGAGTTAGAAGAGGTAGTTGATACTAATACGATAAAGCTTGAGAGTAACGGGAAGTCTAAAGCATTGCAAGGTGCAATTAGCAATTCCTTAACCAATGCAAATACTCAAACGAAAACAGAAATCATATCAATAAGAGAAGTCCACAGTAATATGAGTGCGAGTGAGTGGAGAATATATATAGAGGATGTATTATTCCCAAGACTTAATTATGCATTAGGAAGCTCTTTGTATCGTTACAGTACTGTTTTAAAAACGAATAACAAAGCTGTTTTGAATAAACTAGAGTCAGTAATTCAATCAATTTATTCTGGAAGCTCTGGTAATAATGTTCCTATCAAGTTTACCAATATCGATCAGAATGAATGTGTATTAGATGCGTTTGATAACTTTCAGTTTTTGTCTTTCTTAAAATTCCAAAACTGTCAATGTGAAAAATTTTCTTGTGAAGAGAAGGAAGCACGAACGGTATTTTCACAGGTTATATCCTGTGAATTGGCGTTCGGTGGAAATTTAGTTTCAAGTAAAGAATTAGGTATCATGGTATCTTTACCGAATGATCTAGCAACAATAAGCCCCTCTTGTGAGTATCTATTGACTGATTGTTATGTCGATAATTATTTAGAAGCACATAATGTACTATTAGGCCATTATGTAAAAAATGGACAGATTATGACATGGCAAAAAATCATACTAAGTAAGAGATTATTAACTAATAACATCTATCTAACCGGTTCTTATCAAGATATCAATGATAGGTTATTATTCCGTATCCTAGAAGATAGTAGTTATTCCTATCTAATAGTGAATACAAATAGAAATTATAAACAAAAGATAATATATGAAAATATAAATAGTTATGAAGGATTGGATTATGGAGCTGGAATTTTCCCAATTAACTTATTTCAATTTTACGAAGGCGATCAGATACAAACACAGGTAGATTTTTTAAAACTTTGTTTTCAATCGGTAATACCATTATCAGACATTCTATTGAGCATTGTTGAAAAAGGATGTTATGAATGTTATGCTGACTACGGTTGGGATATTGATTCCAGTTACAACTCATGGTTTGGAGAGGAAACTTTCTTGGATACAGTAAATGCTTTTCCTACTTTAAGTGACTTAATAGGGAAGGTAAAAGTTTTGCTTCGTAATGAAATCACAGATCCTAGTATTAGAGATGAATGTAATATGGAACTTAGAACAAAGCTTGAAGTGTTATTATTAGGGAAGAAGGCAAATATCTTCAACGTTCATCAAAGTGCTGATTTTATGGCTATATTAGAGCAAAAATCATTTCTGAGTCTAACACCATTATACAACTTGGTAGAGAGAGAATTTTATCTTGTCTTACTTATTCAAAAGTTATATTTGGCCTCAAAAAAAGCAAAAGAAAGAGAGGAAGAATTTCATTTTCTTACCGCATGGAATAGTTTAAATGATTTATTTCCTAATCAAAATATCTTAACCTATAAACGTATGGAATTTTTTGAACATTATATAGAACATGCATCTGATGTGGGACTTAGTTATTACATATTTGATTCGACTCCGAGCAAATTAGATAAAGATATTCTTAAGCAAATTCCTACAATAATAAGTGGACGCTTAACAAAACTAGAAGACTTGAATAGTATAGACAATCGTATTAAATTGAATAAGGATCAGAGAAAGAAACTGATAGAATTAGGTTCGACACGTGTTTTATTTTCTTTTCATGATGATTCTATGGTTTATGAATGTGAGTGTTTATTCTAAAGAATTTATTAATTTTACAAAAAATCGTCTCATAAAAAATAGTTATTGGATGAATTTCCAAATCATAGGAGGAATAAACTTTGAAATTCGATGATATAGTTCGATGCTTAAAATTTTCTAAGTTTATTCCTATTTTATTTATGACAAAGTATCATTTCATAGTGTACATTTTCTTATTTTGTGTTTCGTAAATTTATATACAACTTGCATCGTAGTTAAATTTTTAGATTTGATCCAGCGGTGTAATAGGTTAATATTATGCATTATGTTTATAAAAATTTAAATACACATTAATAAATTGTGAATAATATACATATTTTGGTGTGTTTTTTCGTCATGTTTAATATTGTAAATACTTACATTTACATTTATGATTATAGTACTAATATTTTGTACGTAAGTTACATCATCTAAGGAATTAGAGTGATAGCATAGGGGCGGCATATGTAATCACTTACATTCTGCTATTTCTTATGCGTGAAAGGAGGTTAGCGTTCATTCCTAGTTGAACTACTTGATTATGTGTTTATTCATGTTCTAAGAAAGTCAGAAAGAAGTTTACTTCACTCTTAAAGTAAGCTATAACAGTGAGAGCAGTCCTTCTTTCAAAGAAGATCAATAAGATTTCTATGTTCTAATTATGAGAGGGCGCGAAGCGCAAAATGGAGGTAAATATGAAATTAGGGAAGATTAGCAAACGGGTAGCATTTGTTGTTACTCTAGCGATGATGTTCGGACTATTTTTACCTATGATGAAATCAGTTGAGACTTTAGCAGCAACGACGACAACGCATGAATTAAATGTATCAAATTCAATGACAGTTGGACAATACTCGTCGGATTTTACTGTAAATGGATTTACATTTATTACGGGAGGATCTATTTGGGAAGTAGATAACTCTAATAAATCTTATGGTGGTGTATCCTACACGAAGAGAGTAAAATCGGGCGGAAAGGGTACCATTAGTAAAAGAGCTATCTCTTTTACTGCCTCTGGAGCAGGTCAACTAACCGTTTATGCGATGAGTTCTGGAAGTACTTCAAGAAATGTAACGCTTTATGGGAACGGAAAGGATCTTGAAAGTTATACTGCAGTAGCTGATAACATTACAGCTATGACTTTTACAATACCAAATTCCGGTACCTATGTTATTTATCCACCAGATGATGGTATTAGCTACTACTATTTTAAGGTAGTTAAGACGGATTCTACACAGACTCCGACACCAACTCCAACAGTAAAACCATCTCAAACACCGACGCCAACAGCAAATCCATCTCAAACACCTACACCTACACCAACTTCATCCAATGAAGTATATGTCTCAAACAATGGTTCTGCAAGTGCAAGTGGTACATATTCCAATCCTAAATCATTAGAGGGAGCGATCAGTTCTGCGAAAGCTGGGCAAACCATTTATATGTTACCAGGTACTTATTCTTATAGTACACAAATAACAATTCCAGTAGGAACCAATGGTACATCCAGTGCACGAATCAAATTAATACCATACAATAATGGGAGTGTAACGCTTAATTTTTCTTCTCAGCCATACGGTAGTACTGATACGAATGCAAGAGGGATTCAACTTGACGCAAATTATTGGCATATCTATGGTATCCGTGTGTATGGAGCTGCTGATAATGGTATCTTTATAAGTGGTAATAATAACATTATAGAAATGTGTGTATTAGAAGCTAACCGTGATACTGGATTACAGTTAAGCAGAAGAAATTCTAGTTTAACAAGTATATCAGGATGGCCTTCTAATAACCTTATAAAAAACTGTACCTCCTTTAACAGTTACGATCCTGCCACTGGTGAGAATGCAGATGGATTTGCTGCAAAATTAACTAGTGGAGAAGGAAACGTTTTTGATGGATGTATTGCATACAATAACGTAGATGATGGTTGGGATTTATATACGAAAACAGATACCGGAAAAATTGGTAGTGTAACATTGAGAAACTGTGTTGCATTCCGCAATGGTGCAACAAGTTCAGGTGTTTTCACTGCAAATAGTGATGGTAATGGATTTAAACTCGGTGGCTCAAGTATCGCAGTAGCTCACAACGTAGAAAATTGTATTGCATTTGAAAATAAAAACCATGGCTTTACCGATAATTCTAACCCAGGTCCTATAACATTAAAAAATTGTACTTCTTTTAATAATAGTTTAGCGGATGGAGGTAAGTCCAATTTTGATTTTGCAAGGGCGGATACATCCAATAATTATTTTACCAATATTATTACATTCAGCACAAAGTCTGTCTCAAGTGATAAATATAAGGGAACTGCAACGAACTGTAGTTTTTATAATAGTTCTAAGTATTATCTTATAACTTCGACTTCAAGTGTAAATACAAGAAGTGGAAGCTATGGAACCTTGAATACAACAGGTGTTAAGACCTCAGACTTTGTGTCCTTATCAGCTCCAGCTAGTAGTACAAATTTACATCAAACATTAAGAAATTCCAATGGTTCAGTTAACTTAGGTAATTTCTTAAAGTTAAGTAGTACTTCTGCATATAAGACAATGGGAGCTAATCTTGGAAATTAAGAGTTAATTATTACAAAAGATAATTAAGTTAATTATTACAAAAGATGATTAGAGTTAGTTATTTCAAAGGATAATAAAAGATGATTATCACAAATGATAATAAGAGTTATTTAGTACAGAGGATGAAGTAAAGATACAAAATATTAGGGAGACGAAACACTTTGTATCCTATGAATATACTTGGGGAGTATATGCTATAAATCCTATATCTAATGGTTTAGAAAAATAAAAGAAGAAACTGACATTCCTTAAGATGCAAATAGCATTTGGAAGGAGGAATCAGTTTCTTTTTTTTATTCGCAAGTATAAACTTGGTATTTTCACGAAATATTGTGAAAAAGATTATTTTTGACATTAGGTTTGTTGCATTATTCTCCAAAGATAATAATAATTCATTACAAGGAAATGTGATTAAAGCTAGCTTTTCTTGTACATGGCAAAGAAAAGCTAGCGAAGTATACTTTTCTTTGTTTGAAGTTTTAATTCATGAAAATATAATATTTGTACTACTCAGATACTATAACTTTACACTTTACTTTAACGCCGTCCTCTTGACAATACACATAAGCAGTCCCCTTTTTAATGGCAGATATCTTACCAGCTTTATCTACAGTAATTACGTTGGAATTACTTGTACTAAAGACAGGAGTATTTCCTGAGGATACTGTAGCATATAGAGTTTTACGATCTCCTTTTTCCATATGTATCTCATATTGATTTAAGGTGATTTCAGGCTGCTTTACTGTTACGATGCAAGTAGTAGAAACACCATCCACTGTTGCAGTGATGGTTGCAACCCCGTGTTTCATCGCAGTGATTGTGCCATTGGAATCTACAATCGCAACGGACTTTTTATTAGATTTGTAGGTAGGGGAAATGCGTGAGGAAACAGATGCGGTTAGAGTATAGCTTTGCCCACGAAATATTTTAATACTAGTACGGTCTAATTTAACCGTTGGTTTTTTTACTGTTATATTGCAAAGTGATTTGGTGCCATTCGCACTTACTGTCATAGTTGTAGTCCCTGGCTTCACGGCAGTAATTAAACCAGTGTCATCGATGGTAGCTACCGATTTTTTACTACTTTTATAGGTAACAAAAGATCCGTCTGAGGTAGTTGCACTTAAACGAAAAGTCTCTCCGTTTTCGAGGGAGACTTTTTGTTCATTTAGAGTTATTTTTGTCTCTCTCACAGTAATCTGACAGGTTGTATTTTCTTTCCCTACGGTTACTGTGATTTTGGCGGTACCAGGTTTTTTCGCTATGACTTTTCCAAGAGCGCTGACTGTAGCAACTTTTGAGTTACTGCTTTTAAATTGTGGAATGTTAATTGTGTTGGATAGTGGAAATAATTGATATTCTTCACCAATATTTAAAGTAACATCTTGCCTAAGAATAATGACAAAAGAGGAAGCAGATGCTTGATTGGGAAGGATTGGAGTTGTACATATGAAAATTAAGATAAGAGATAAGAAAAATAATTTTATTTTTTTTGCTGTCATAAATATCCTCCATAAGAAATGGAGAATAATGCAATATTAGAAATGCAAACCTAATATTAATGTAGCATAAAGCAAACCATATGTCAAATTATGTATTTAAAAATCTGGCAAAAGGAATATATAAATAGAAGTATATGGTAAAAAGAAGGTAATAAAAGTGGTGAAAAAATAGGTGGTAAAAATAAAGGTAGTGATTAAAAATAGTAATGAAGAAGTGGAAGATAGATAGTATTAAAGAGGATGGAAAAGGTAGTGAGCATATAAGAGTAGTAAAAATGAGTGAGCATATTAGAAAATAGTAAAAAGGAGTGAGCATAAAAAAAGTATTAAAAAGGAGATAGTAAAAAGAAGATATAAAAGAATGTAAAAAGATGAGAAAGTATCAAAAAAGAGATTAGTAAGGACTGAAGGTAGCAAGATATAGATAAAAAGAAAAAATATCATATTCATAAAATGACTCGCATAATATATAAAATAGTGAAGTATGGGATGGGATGTAGATGCCGGAGGTCCGTAGGAGTATGAGGGAATGGGAAGAACAACGTAAGGTGTATAATCCGCAGGATGCTTCAAACGACAAGAAGCCAATAAATCAGTATTTTCTGGCATCTACGGATTATTTAAATTTTACCGAAGATGGATCAGGAGAAGTAAGAATCTATAATCCAAGCCATTCCAACAAAGACATGATATTGGATAAGCTTAGTTACATAAATTATAGCAATGCAATCGTCGGAATGGACGCCTTTATCTTTGCGAAACTAGAAGGGGAGTTATTAACCCATGAGATTCGAATCAATAGCCCCTTATCATTTGAAAAGCAAGTTAGCTTATGTGAAATTACTTTTGGTAGAAATCTAACTTTGACGGGTGGGTTACTTTTATATCAGCATATTATACCAAGATTTCAAACAATTAATGAAGAATTAGAGAAACCATTCGTAATAGTTCCAGGTACGGAATGGGTATTTCAATTTAGAATACTTTATCTTGGAACAGATGCCTGCGTTCGAATGGGTTTTCGTTGGTCGGAAAGGTGAGAATATGGATTATAATATAAATGATAAGGACGTTAATATAAGTAATAAAGAAGATTATTTAAATAAAAGAGAAGATTATGTAAGTAATAGAGAAGATTATTTTAATAATAGGTTAGATCAAGTAAGTAAAAGAGAAGATTACAATAATAATGGGGAAGATCATGTAAGTAATAGAGAAGATTACAATAATAATGGGGAAGATCATGTAAGTAATAGAGAAGATTATTTTAATAATAGGGAAGATCATGTAAGTAATAGAGAAGATTATTTTAATAATAGAGAAGATCTTATAAGTAATATAAAAGATTATTTTAATAATAGGGAAAAACATGTAAGTAATAAAGAAGATCATGTAAATAATAAAGAAGATCATATAAATAATAAAGAAGATCATATAAATAATAAGGAGGATTATGTAAACAATAAAGAAAATTATGTAAGTAATAAAGAAGATCATGTAAGCAATAAAGAAAATCATGTAAGCAATAAAGAAGATCATATAAATAATAGAGGATATTATATAAATAACAGAGATGATCGTATAAATAATATGAGTACAATATTTGAAGAAAATAAAAAAACCTGGAAGATGCCATGGATGGAGGGGGTTCATACAAAGGAAATGGAAGCAAAAAAACCATGGATTCAACCGGTAAACCAATATGATTACATAGCAACCTCGAACATGATATCATTTATGCGAGAAGGTGCAGGAGCTGTTATTTTATCTAATCCAGAGAATTCTAATACGAAAATTTCTATCGAAAAAACAATTTATCATAATTTTTCAGATGCGATTCTTAGTCTTGAAGTGTTTCATAATGTAGAAATACCAGAGGATGCAACGACTAGTGAACATTATGCACCAAAGGATTTAAGTAATTATCCTCAAGAACCATTTTGTAAACTGTTGTCGCATGAAAACTTAGCTTATCATAAAGATTATTGTTTTTTATCCTCAACGATTAATCCCTATCAGTCAGTAGATGAGCCTATGCTAAAGGGTATGGAATTAACTCCTGGGACGAATCTGGCCTATATTTTTCATATAGTGAATCAACAACCTCAAACTGTTATCTCTGTTACTTTTCATTGGACAGAGTTAACTTAGCGAAATAAAGGGTTAATATTTCAAAGCTATGGGGTTGTTATGTTATATCATAGTACAAGTAAATGGATTATATGATGTTCAAATGAGAGTGTCATATCCATATTGAGAAAATATGAAATAAGCTGAACTAAGAAGGAGCGTTTACTTTACAAGTAAGCGCTTTTTGTGTAAACTTAATTCAATAGAGAACAAAAGATAAGGTGCGAGGAATACTCTGGGAAGTTATGGAGGTTGATATGAATGTATTAATTCTTTCTTGTAATACAGGAGAGGGACATAATGCGGCAGGGCGTGCTTTAGAAGAATATCTTAAGTGTTCTGGTGAAAAAGTTGAAATGTTAGACTTTATGAAGCTAGCCAGTGAAAGAACTTCACGTATTGTTGGAGGAACCTATGTCTCTATTGCAAAAATAACACCACATTTTTTTGGATTTATCTATCAGCTTGGAATGAAAGTTAGTAATAAGCGCTATAAATCTCCTGTATATTATGCAAATGCATTGATGGCAAAATACTTAAGCGAATACTTAAAGAAACATACCATGGATATTTTAGTAATTCCACATTTATATCCAGCGGAAACTATTACATATATGAAAAAAAGGGGTTTGCTTCGATGCAAAACCTTAGCTATCGCAACCGATTATACTTGTATCCCATTCTGGGAGCAGCACCAGTACTTGCACATGCTTATTCATTATTCCATAAGGGAACGGGAGGAAAGGCAATTGCTGTTTCATTTAAAGCACCTTCATGCATTCCATGGGGAAGAGCTCGAATTATTTTAGTACTTTTTATGTTAGTATGGAAAATAAAACAAGTTATGATATAATGATGAGGAACAATAAAGGATTATTATTCAGAAGTAACATTCTTAACTTGTTCCTTTTTCTAATGTAACTTAAACGTTGACCTACTTTAAAGAAAAAGCATAGTCAAATTGGTTAAAAGGGAGGAATTATCAATGGAAATCTATGATATTACTCAGGAGCTGTTCTCGTGCCGAGTATTTCCGGGAGATGAGGCACCTAGATATGAAAGGGTTAAGGAAACTACAAAAGGAGATGTCTGTAATTTAACCGTTTTACATATGTGTGCGCATAATGGAACACATATAGATGCTCCTTATCATTTTATTGATGGTGGGAAAACAGTCGATCAAATTGACTTAACGCGTGTGATTGGGGAGTGTACTGTAGTGGAACATGATGGCGTACTTACCTGTGAAGATGTTCAACGAATCATGTTAAAAGGGAAAGAAAGAATACTATTAAAAGGGAAAACGGTAGTATCTTTCGAAGCAGCACAGGAGTTCAATCATTTTGGGGTGTTATTGGTTGCAAATGAATCACAGACAATAGGACCGGAAGATTCGCCAATGCAGGTTCATCTAGAACTTTTATCGAATGAGGTAGTATTACTAGAAGGAATTAATTTATCGAGTGTTCCGGAAGGAGATTATTTTCTATTTGCTGCTCCATTAAATCTTGCTGGAGCAGATGGTGCACCATGCCGTGCAGTTTTAATACGTTCGTAGAAAGGACATAAAAACATGTTTGAGATGAAGCCAGAGTATATGACAGGAATTACATTAATTGATGAAGAACATCAAAAACTTTTTGAATTGGCTGATCAACTATATGAGTTATT
Organism: Lachnoclostridium sp.; assembly: GCF_031997925.1. Taxonomy (NCBI): domain Bacteria; kingdom Bacillati; phylum Bacillota; class Clostridia; order Lachnospirales; family Lachnospiraceae; genus Lachnoclostridium; species Lachnoclostridium sp. The sequence goes on from NZ_DAMADT010000011.1 coordinate 25,128, forward strand.
AAATAATGATTTTATTCATGATAAGTTTGATTATATAGTGGAAGTAATTTATGGATTAAAAGAATACGCAAAGAAACATTTTACAGATGAAGAAGATTATATGATGAGTATTAATTATAAGCGTTTGTTTTCTCATAAAATTGAACATCAGGCATTTTTAGAGAAAATGGAGGGCCTCGATCTAGAGTCTATTGATGAAGATCAAAAGCAAACATGCTTAGAATTACTTGGTTTTGTAAGTGATTGGTTAGTAAATCATATCCTTGGTAATGATATCTTAATTGGAAAGTAGGAATTTACCTATGAACAAGAAGATAAAACTTAATAAAAATATGCTTTATTCAAGTGAGAGAGGTTACGGTTTTATTACAGAACCTATCCGCGACTTAGAAAAAGCACTTAAGATACCAGAGTTAAATAGTGGATTTGACATCTTATACTGGTATATGGATAGTGAAATTACGGGAATTATGGAAGATGAAGATGGTTGCTATGCGGTTGGAGTTTTAGAAAATGGTTCAGTAACTCCAGTTAATGTTCCATTGTTTTTTAAGTTGGATATAGAAGGCGAAGACAATTATCTAATTACATTAAAATTAAAAGCTGGAGATAGAGGAGTGAAATCTCTTACATTATTTGGTGGAAGGCGACACCTTCATTTTCATAATTATATGCTAGCTAGTAAAGAAGAGCTTACCTATTCCTTCCTTGTAAATGTTAGTGATATCATTCCAAGAAACTACACAGAGGTACATACTGATCGAAGTGTAGATTTTGCTATCATAGGAGATGGAGTACGTATATCGGAGGTGCATATTCAAAGTGTTGAATCCAAAACTATTTTTTTAGCTGGAGATTCCACTGTAACTGACCAACCTAGTGGTTACCCGTATGAACCAGGAGCTTGCTATTGTGGATGGGGTCAGGCTCTATCTGCTTACTTATCCACAGAAGTTGCAATATCTAATCATGCACATTCCGGATTAACGACAGAGAGTTTTCGTAACGAAGGGCATTATGATATTTTGACTCGTTTGGCGAAACCAGGTGATATAGTACTATTTCAATTTGGTCATAATGATCAAAAACTCTCTCATCTAAAAGCAGAAGAAGGTTATCGTAATAATCTGATACGCTATATCATGGAGTGTAGAGAAAAAGATGTCTATCCTGTTCTAATCTCGCCATTGTCTAGGAATACTTGGAGAGAAGATGGAACACAGTACGTTGATTTACTCGTGGAATACGATAAGGTATGTAAACAAATAGGGGAAGAATATGATATTCCTATTATCGATTTACATGAACGAAGCAAGGAATTCATTTTGAAAAATGGGATTGAAGTATCAAAACGATATTTCTATCCGGGTGATTATACTCATAGCAATGACTTTGGAGGATTTTTATTTGCTGGCTTTGTTGCGGAAGAAATGAAAAAGATTCCTGAATTAGCTAAATTTCTTACAAGCAAGCCTGAGGCTTGGATACCGGATGAGTCCTTAGTATTACCACAAAAACCAGGAAATCCAGTATATGAAACACCACCAGAACATACAGAAGGATATCAGATTCCTTTTTCTGGGATATTTGCAAAATCTCCATCTGATGTTACGAAAGAATTGGAGTTTTTATGTGGATTTTCAAGAGAGTAAAATCATTGATTTTTTCAGGAAAACAATAAAAAAACAGAGCCTTAGGGCAATTGCCTAGTGGCTCTGTTTTTTAAGATTTTTATAATTAGTTTAATCTAAAGATGAAAATCTGATGGATCTAAGATGCGAATACTCTTTGTTTCTTATTTAGTACTCTTTATTTTGTGTTTTTGCAGTTTTATTTTTCGTAGTATTGGAAGTAGAACCAGTTTGTGCATCTTTCTCAGTTTTCTCCGTTACCACGCCTTTACTTGGGCTATGTGGTTGTTCCTTTTTTTGAAAACTATGATTTGGATTTTTTGTCATAGTAACTCCTTTCTTGGATGTATAAATCAGTTCAAGATTTATATTTTAGGTATCGTAATAAGTATTTTCAAAATATATTATCCTATACTATTTATTTTTTAAAATATACTTGAAATTGGAAGGAGAAAATCAAATGATACTATATTTCACAGGAACGGGTAATAGTTCTTATGTTGCTAACGCTATCGCTAAGGAAACAGGTGATCAAGTTCTTTCTTTAAATGAGATGATAAAGAAAGGCTTAAAAGAAAAAATCACATCCGTACTGCCACTAGTAGTTGTTGTTCCAACCTATGCATGGCGTATACCTCGGGTTGTGAGTGATTTTATAAAACAGATAGATTTTAGCGGAAATCGAAAAATATATTTTGTGTTGACATGTGGAGATAGTATTGGTGCAGCAGAAAGGTATACTAAAAAACTATGCGATGAAAAGGAACTTCAATTTATGGGGTGTGCAGAAGTTGTGATGCCAGAAAACTACATTGCTATGTATACCGCTCCTGAAAAAGAAAAGGCACATGATATTATTCGAAAATCAGAAGCTTTAATTTCTGATATTTCTAATAAAATAAAAGAAGAAATATCTTTTACTAGCCCTAGAATCAAGTTTAGTGGTAAAATTTTAAGCGGAATCGTAAATAACTTATTTTATAAGTTTTTTGTAAAAGCAAAAGGCTTTTATGCGACCGATTCTTGTAATAGCTGCGGTTATTGTGTTCGAAATTGTCCTCTTAATAATATTCGTTTAGAGGAAAAAAGTCCAGTGTGGGGAAAAGATTGCACGCATTGTATGGCATGCATCTGTGGTTGTCCAACAAAGGCAATTGAATACGGGAAAAACAGTAAGGGAAAAGTAAGATACCAATGCCCGAATTATCCGATGAAAGAAAATACATAGTACCAAAAAGGCTGATTACCGGAACACTCAAAGCACGGATACGATATCGTAAAGTGCTAGAGTGTTCCGAATAATCAGCCATTTAAGTTTTACCTAAAGTGATCGGCATCAACGATTGTAATTGAAGTATTTCCTGTTTGAAATTGCTTCATCTGATCAAATGGTAGCTGGTTTATATAGCATAGTAAGCATTTAATAACAGCACCATGACTAACGATAGCAATATCCTGAGATTCTTCTTTTAGGATTGATTGTACGGTAGCAAGAGAGCGGGATAGAACCTCCTCATAAGATTCTCCGTCGGGAGTTTTTTCTGTGTTTCGGTTAGGATACCATATATTAAAGGTTTCAATGTCCTTTTCTTTTACTTCTTTCCAAGTTAATCCTTCCCAACGCCCAAGATTCATCTCTTCAAGTCCAGCGGTAACTACGCAATCTACTTGTATTGCTTCGCTTAATATTTTTGCAGTTTTGCGTGCCCTTTTTTGTGGACTTGTATATATCTTTTGAATTGGTAATCCTAGTGTTTTTACTTTCTCTCCTAGAGCCAATGCTTGTGAGATTCCATTACCATTTAAATCTATATCATTACTACCCTGTATTTTGTTTTCAACATTCCAATCGGTTTCACCATGTCGTATAAAATAAATATTCATAGGCGTCTCCTTTTTCTACATTATCTGACTACATTTTAAGTGTACCATAATAGAGGTATGTTTTCATTAGCATTTCATACGAAAAAATTCACTTTCTTCCATTGTTTCTTATCGCAATCAGATAAGATATATGATACAATGTATCAAAATCTCTCCATCCGTAATTGGGCTTAAGTAATTGAGGAATTGCTCTGACCTAAGCTTTTCACTACGCTTGTTGGGAAAAAAATCAACTAAAATGTTATAGATAACTAAAATGATATATTTAATAGATAGAAAGGGATTTCTATGAAGGTTAGAAAAGCGATTATTAAAGATATAGATGCAATTATGAAGATAATAGAGGAGGCGAAAGCCTTTTTAAAAGAGCAAGGAATTGACCAGTGGCAGAATGGCTCTCCGAATAATGAAATAATTTTAAATGATATTAAGAAAGAACAAGGTTATGTATTCGAAGAAAATAAGGAAATATTGGCTTATATGGCACTTTGTTATGGAGAAGATGAAAGTTATCATATAGTCTATGATGGAGAATGGCAATGCCCTAATGTCATCTATGGAACGATACACCGTACAGCAATTTCATCTAGTTACCGAGGAAAAGGAATGGCTAGAAGTTTATTTCAAGCAGCAGAAGATCTGTGTGTGAATGAAAGTATGGAAAGTATAAGGATTGACACTCATCCAAATAATGAATTGATGAAACATTTAATTATAAGAGAAGGTTATCAGCCTTGTGGTTATATTTTGTTACAGCAGGATGGTACAAAACGTCTGGTATATGAAAAAAAATTATGAGCAAGTAGCGCAAGCGGATTGCGAATAACCGCTTTGACTATGAAACAAAATGCCGAAGGAGCTTAATTAAATGACAATCAGACATTTCAAAATATTTATTGCTGTGGTTGAATGTGGAAAGATGAGAAGAGCAGCTGAAAGGCTATATATATCACAACCTGCAGTAAGCCAAGCAATACAAGAGTTAGAAGAACATTATCAAGTCAAGTTATTTGAACGACTTTCTCAGAAACTTGCAATTACTGAGATGGGAGAACTTTTATTGCCTTATGCAAGACAGGCAGTTGAGTTATTCGAAAATACAGAACAAGTAATGAAGAATGCAGGGGAAGTTTCAAGGATACGATTGGGTACGAGTGTTTCTGTTGGAACCACTTTTTTAAATGACTTATTAGACAGATATGAAGAGATTTATGGTAATTTGGATACGAGTGTTATTATTCATAATACTCAAACAATAGAAAGTTTAATTCATAGTTGTCGACTTGATCTAGGTATTGTGGAAGGATTAGTAATTGATAAGGATATGAAGCAAATACCGCTTAGTGAGGATGAATTAGTATTGGTTGCAGGCAGGCCGCATCCATTATATCATAAAGAAATAATAACATTTGAGGAATTGCAAAATGAAATATTAATCTCACGAGAAGAAGGTAGTGTAAAACGAAATCAGTTTGAACAGCTTCTACTCGAGAGAAATATTTCAATGCAAAAAAAATGGACTTGTACGAACAGTGAGGCAATCAAAAATGCAGTGGAGCATGGCCGTGGCCTCGCTATCTTATCACAGATGATTATCAGAAAAGAAGTGGAGGAGGGAACTCTTAAAATCCTGCAATTAGAAGATATTCATGTTCATAGGAAAATACATCTTATTTATCATAAAGATAAGTTTCTATCAAAGCCACTGAAACAATTTATTGATTTATGTTCTAAGTTAAGCTTAGATTTAAAAAATAGCATACAAGATTGTACCAATAACACCGCTACCGAAAATGATTGCGATAGCATTAACCTTGTATTTTCTAAGAAGGAATAAACCACCTACGAATAGCAGTGCTTCGATAACTCGAATATCAGAGAAAGCAAAGTTACTATTATCGGTACCAAATAGGCCTAACATTAAGATGGAAATACCTGCTGATGCAATCAAAGCGACAACAGCTGGGCGAAGGGCAGACAATATGGTCTGAACACCGGAAAAGTTTCTATATTTATAATAAAAATATGCCAACGCTAAACAGATACAAAAAGAAGGCAAAATGACACCTAATGTACAGATGACGGCTCCAAATGCTCCCGCTAGGCGTGTACCAACAAAAGTTGCTGAATTAATGGAGATTGGTCCTGGAGTCATCTCTGCTATGGTAATCAAGTCTGTAAATTCTGCCATAGTCATTAGCTTGTGAACCTCGACAATCTGTTGTTGAATTAATGGTATCGCAGCATATCCACCACCAACACTGAACAATCCTACTTGGATAAAACTTAAAAACAATTTGAAAATCATGCGGTTTCTCCTTTTTTCTTTAAATGTACGATTAAATCGATTACGCCAATTGCTACACAAGATAGTATGATTAATACTGCGCTAACCTTAAAGAAACAAGTTAATACAAAAGCAATTGTCATCAAACCAATATACAAGTAACGTTTGGTTTTGCAGACATTTTTAGCAAGATTAATAACAACATCAAAAATAACCGCTGCAACACCAGCTCTCATAACCTGTAATGCCATTGCAATTACAGCATTTTCTCTAAACTGCTGATAGAAAACGGAGATTACAGAGATGATTACCATTGGTGGTAACGAAGTACCAAGAACAGCGATAAGGGAACCAATAATCCCTTTCATACGATAACCAAGAATAACGGAAGCATTAATAGGAATTGGACCTGGAGAGGATTGAGCGATTGCTGTGATATCTAACATTTCATCTTCGGTCAGCCAACCAAGCTCCTCAACAAATTTCTTTTTCATTAATGATACAATAACGAATCCGCCCCCAAATGTAAATGCACTAAGGAAAAAAGTTGCTTTAAATAATTGCCATAGTACATGTTTGTGTTGTGGATCCGTTGGTTGCACCGATTGGTTTGTTACATTTTGTTCCATGAATATTACCTCTCTTATAAAATTTTGTTCATAGTCTTGATACAAAGAAAATAATGAAGCAAATTTCTGTATCTCTTCGACTTTATTCGACCTGCATTTATCATAACGGATAATTGTAGTTTTGTAAAATATGTACTTTTTATCAAACTGATAAGGATATTATTATCATGCATACAACAAATTAGGTATGTGAATTTATTATATACCTTTCATAATTAAGATATAGTAAATAGAAAGAAGGATTTTAACAATGGATGAAAAAGTTTTATGGTATATAGAAAAGCAAGTGGAAAGGACAATTAAGAATCTAAATAAACGTAATATGGCTGGCTTTTATGTCCAAGATGAGGTTGAATTACATAACCTGTTAAATCGCCTTCTGGAAGATAATTCAGTAGTTGGTGTTGGAGACTCAATGACACTATTTGATACTGGAACAATTGATTTTTTACGACGTGGGAATTATTTATTTTTAGATAAATACAAAGAAGGAATTACGAAAGAGGAGAAGCATCAAACTTATTTGAATAACTTTTCAGCAGACACATTTTTATGTAGTACAAATGCATTAACTGAAGAGGGTGAGCTTTATAACATTGATGGCAATGGTAGTAGAGTGGCCCCTATGATATATGGTCCAAAACAGGTTATTTTAGTTACTGGAATCAATAAGATTGTAAAAAATATTGAAGAAGCTGAAAAAAGAGTTAGAAATTATGCTGCACCGATTGATGCGAAAAGACTTGGGAAAGAAACACCATGTACCACGTTAGGTTATTGTGTGGATTGTAAAAGCCCGAATAGAATTTGCAATGACTTTACGATTATTCGTGGTCAGTTTATTAAGGACAGAATAAAGGTTATAATCGTCGGGAAGCAATTAGGTTATTGATATCATAAATTTTCTATGTGATATTTTCATAAAAACGAAGGAGGTTCGTGATGATTCTTAGTGTTAGCAGAAGAACGGATATTCCCAATTATTATATGGAATGGTTTCTTGAGCGTTTAAAAGAAGAGGTGGTTTGTATCAAAAATCCATATAACCCTCATCAAATTAGTAAGATTCCATTAAGAAAAGAAGATATTGATTGTATTGTTTTTTGGACAAAACACCCACGTGGATTGATTGAGCATATAAGTGAATTAAATGAATTTATGTACTATATTCATTTTACGTTGTCAGGGTATGGGAAGGATATTGAACCTTCCCTACCTGATAAACGTACAGTTCTTATTCCGCAGTTTCTTTATTTAGCAGAAAAACTTGGAAAAGAACGAATGGTTTGGCGTTATGATCCAATTATGATAAATGGGCGGTATACAGTAGAATATCATAAAAAAGCTTTTAAACAAATAGCGACTGCACTGGACGGTGCGACCAATCGAGTGGTCATCAGTTTTTTAGATTTATACCGTAAGATGAAGAAGCGTGAGAATAAAAATGATCCTTTTCGCGAGGTTACCAAAGAAGAAATATATGAACTATCTACTGAATTTGTAAACATTGCCAAGCAACATCATATGACGGTTATGACTTGTTCGGAAGAAATATCATTAGACTATCTTGGAATAGAGCATGGTTGCTGTATTGATAAATCAAAGATTGAAGAGCTTGTAGGTTATAAGTTAAAGGCAAAGAAAGATAACAATCAAAGGGTAGCTTGTGGTTGTATGCAAAGTATTGATATTGGGAGTTATGATACATGTCCAAGTGGTTGCATCTACTGTTATGCAACGGAGACAAAAGATCATGTGGAAAACAACCGTAAGCGTTATGATATACATTCGGAATTACTTTGTGATTCTATTTCAATCACGGATAAAGTTACGATACGAAAGGTTACTTCTTTTAAGGAATTGTAATAGAATATTTAGGTTTTTACATGACAAAAAAGTACGTTTTCAAAACATTTCTTTGTCATAAAAAATGTTTAACTTTGTTACTATTTTGATTGTTATTCTATAAAATTCATGGTATTCTATGCTTAGAACATCACATTCACAAAAACAGAATATTTTTGATAATTTGCTAGAATTTAGTGTGCATGGGGGTAGCAATGAATAACTTGATGGTAATGTCAAAATTCCTGCTGGGTAAATTACGAAGGGTCTATTTTATGGCTTTGCCAGAAAATAAGCAGGACTTAAAGAGAAGCAGAATGTGGTACACGGTAGGAGATTCTGCGAATCAAACAATGATGCAGCTTGCTGGTGGTACATTTATTGTAACGCTGATGTCTTATGTTGGAATTTCGGATGCTAATATAGGTATTCTAACATCGCTTGCCAGCTTGGCAGCAGTGTTTCAGCTGATGACGATGAGATTTGTTAATAGGCTACCAAAATATAAATTTTATGTTTGCCTTACAGTACTACAAAAATTAGCTTTTTCACTAATTTACTTTATTCCACTGTTTACGTTAAGCGAGCGGGCAAAGGTAATCTGGGTTGTGTTAGGATATTTTTATGCGCAGATTTGTACCCAGATAGGAACACCAGCGAGTCAAGATTGGATAGCAAGTCTTGTACCTAGTCGATTACGTGGACGGTATTTTGCAATAAAAGATTCCGTAGCAGTGTTTGTTGTAGCAACAGTTATGTTAATCGCTGGAATTATACTGGATTATTTTAAAAATGGGCATTTAACCATTGGATTTGTATTGATTGGTATTATGATAGCAATATTAGTTATCGTAAACCTGGTGGCATTCAGTTTTATGAAAGAGCCAAGGCTATCCTTAACAAATGAAGATGGATATGAGATGCATGGTAATTTAGCAAAACGGGCAAAAACAGTACATAAAATTGATAGTAATGATAGTATGATGTCAGAATTAAAATTTGCGTTTGGAAATCGATACTTTCTCAAAGCATTATGTTTAAATTGTTTATGGATGACATCCTTTTACATAGCAGCACCGTTTAACTCTAGTTACCAGATTAAAGAATTAGCATTACCATATACTTTTATTATGATAATTGGGTTTTGTTCGAATCTTTTTCGAATCTTTATTTCACCAAAAGTCGGACGTCTTGCTGATCGATTTGGTATGGCAAAAATATTTAAATATTCCTTACTTGGGTTATTATTAAATTACTTTTTGACAGCTTGTTCACTTCCTAGCAATGCCTATATTATGATACCGATTGCTGCATTTTTCTCTGCGTGTGGGTGGTCCTTTATAGGTATTGGTTTATTTGGAATCCAACTTGAATTCTTGGATGAAAAGAAACGAATGATTCAGCTTAGTCTTTTATCCTCAATTTCTGGTGTTTATGGTTTTCTTATATCTTACCTAGGTGGAAGACTATTAGATTATTTTCAAAGAAACCCTCTTGTCATATTTCAGAGGGAGTTATATGCACAACAAATTTTAAATACAATCGGTGTTGCATTATTACTTGTTACATTTAGTTATACAAAGTTTATGATACAAGGACAATCGCCAAAAAAACAAGGACGGTAATAGAGTCTATTGATTGGTAATCGTAAGTAATAGTAAATATGAAGAATTGTAAATGCAAAGTAATAGGAAACATGAAGAGTCGTAATTGCAAAGTAATAGGAAACATGAACAGTCGTAATTGTAAAGTAATACAAATTAAGAATAATAAAAAAAGGTATGAAACCAAGATTCTAAAATGGTTTCATACCTTTTTTAGTTCAGTGTATCTAGCGAAGCTGGATCACTGGGGGATTACTAGCTGCTTGAAATTATAATATCGTTATTTAAAACTATTTTCTTTCATACGATTTAACAAAATTACCCCTATTTTATTTTGATACAATCTATTAACCCTTATTTATTAACTAAATTACTGGATTTCAACTATAAACTTTACAGTACCATCCATATTATCGGTTAGACTAGTAAAGGATTTATAATTCTCACCTTTTTCGATTAAATCATCTAATTTTCCTTGAAATACAGATACTGTATCATTATATTTATTATAAATTTCTTTTATTCCTTCTTCATAGAATTTATTCATTCCATCAGATAATTTCTTTCCACCAATCGTAAGATCACCAACTGCATTAGTCATTAATCCTGTAGAATCCTTTAATTTTGCAGAGCCATTTGTTAAGGAAGAGGTAGCACTTTCTAACTGCGTTACTCCAGTATACAATTGGTCAATACCTGCTTTTAATGCTTTGGAACCGGTATTTAAAGAGGTTAGACCTGCCTCTAAAGCTTTGCTACCAGCTGTAAGTTTTGATAATCCAGTTTGCAATTTTTCCTGTGCATTGTCTGTGGAAGTACAACCTTGATATAAAGTTTCTGCACCTTGAGATATTTGAGTCACAGCTCCATTTAATTTATCAAGATAAGCACTTAATGTTTTACCGCTTGTTATTAGGCCTTCTGCAATTTGACGTTGTGCAACTGTATTTTTTTCTAAAGCTGCGATAATATTTGCATCAGCATTTGCTGCTTTTAATGTTGCAAGAATCTTTTCATTATTTTCGACAGTTTGTAGTAACTGTGAAAATACTGCATTTTCTTTTACTTTACCATCAACAATACCAGAAACTAATTGCTGTAAGGAAGCGAGATTTTCCTTTAGGGATTTACTTCCTGCAACTAAATTTTTAAACTCTTTGTTTAGGGTAGTAATTCCAGTGTTTGCTTGGTTTAATCCAGCATCTAAGGAGTTAGAACCTTCTAATAGGGCACTAATACCTTCGATAAGAGTATTAGATTTGGAATGTAATTCTTTCACACCACTGATAACCTGAGCTACTCCGTTGGTATATTCCTTTGTGCCATCGAGTAAAGTTGTTACTCCAGAGAAGTATTCCTCTGACTTACCTTGAAATTCGGATAGAGAGCTTGAAAGAGTTGCTGTTCCATCTCTTAATTCCTCGCAAGATTCATATAAGGTATCTATAGAGTCGGATAGTTTCGTTATATCAAGGTCATTATCTAAGTTGACATCGGTTAATAATCCGGTTGTTACTACATTAAGAAACATAATTGGATCATAATTGATAACATCGCAGTTAATTTCAATTTCTTCTGGAATTTCAATGCTTTCTAAATTGAGAGTCTCTTGTACTCCGCTTAATGCTACACCTACAATAATATATTTGTCGCCATCGGATATTACTTTAGCATTCTTTGCAGTCACATTTTTAAACATATCAGTGCTTGCTGTTGTTGTAGATAGTATAGAAAATGGTACTTGTTCTTTGCTCTGAAATTGAAGTTTTATTGTTAATGCACCGGATTTTCCAACAATGTCATTTGCGCTAACTTCTTCTCCATCAAGAATATAAGTTAGTTTCACATCGAATGGTAATTCCTTGGTTGTAGTTCCCTGGTAATAAATATCATTACCGTTTGCTTCCCATGATATGGTTCCATCCGAATTGGTTACGAATACTTCATCACCTTTAATATTTGTAATATTCTCAAGATCAGATTGATCTAGTAGTGCAGAATCGTTATTAAAATTTTTAAGCCAGTCACTTACGATTACTTGTGATACGTCAGCACTGGAATTCATTTTAACATAAACGACTTCTTCTTTTTCTGGCTTCTTATTTTCTTGCTTATTATTTAAGTTAGAAGAAGTAGTAGTACTGATGATTTTATCGATTGTATTATCATTTACATTTGCCTGAGTAGCAGCATAAGCGGTGCCCTCATTTTTAGAAAAGGTAGTACCTACATAACAGATACCTCCAACCATGGCAGTACAGAGTACACAAACAGTTGCTTTATTTAAAATTCGTTTCATAGTTATTCCTCCTTTAATTTGTTTCCTTTTTCGATAAGAAACCAATACTTGTTTTGCAGATAATGCGGTCAAAAAGCATAAACATGGAAGGTAGTATAAAGATAACAACAACCATACTAACTAAGGCTCCTCGTGCCATTAAACCACAAAGTGAACTAATCATATCAATATTCGAATACAATCCAACTCCGAAGGTAGCGGCAAAAAAGCTTAGTGCACTAACAAAGACAGATTTGATGGAAGTTTGATGTGCTATTGTAACGGATTCAATTTTACTCTTTCCATTGTAACGTTCCTTACGATATCTTGTAGTCATTAAAATAGCATAATCTACTGTTGCACCAAGTTGGATTGTTCCAATAACAATGGAAGCAACGAATGGAAGTTGTGTTCCTGTATAATATGGAATCCCCATATTAATAAAGATCGCTAACTGTATAACACTAACAAGAATAATAGGTAGTGAGATTGATTTAAATAACACTAAAATGATAAGGAATATAATAACAATGGACACGATGCTAACAGTCTGAAAGTCTGTATCTGCAATTGTAATTAAGTCCTTAGTTAAAGGCGCTTCTCCTACGACTAGGGAATCTTTACTATATTTCTTTACGATTTGATTAATTTGATCAATTTGATTATTAACTTCATCTGTTGCTACCTTATAGCTAGAGGTTACAATCTCAAGCTGATAATCATCATTTCGAACTGAGGAGAAAAGATGATCCGGTATCATAGAGATTGGTAATGCTGGACCAATAAGCTTATCAATACCTAGTGTCCACTCAATACCATCGATAGCTTGAATTTCTGACATGAGTTGATCCACATCTTTTTGTGATAAGTCGGTCTTTAATAGAAGCATAATTGTGGTATCCATATTGTAATCTTCTTTTAATTTATCATTTGCAATTACACTTTTAAGATCTTTTGGTAATGATTCATCGAGGTTATAATACACATCTGTATGGTTATTTCCGTAGATAGCTGGAATCAATAATACAACGAATGCAACAACAAAGATAAGATAGTGTTTCGTAACAAAAGTTGATAGACCCTTTAAATCTGGTAAGAAGTCTCTATGTTTTGTCTTTTCAATCCATTTATCACAAAGAAGAATCATGGAAGGAAGTATAGTTACACAGGCTATAACTCCAAAAACTACACCTTTCGCCATTACTAAACCAATGTCTTTACCAAGGGTGAAACTCATAAAGCAAAGGGCAATGAAACCTGCTACTGTTGTAATAGAACTACCTACAACGGATGAGAAAGTATTTGATATTGCATGAGACATAGCTCTGTCTTTATCGTCAGGGTAACGTAATTTGTTTTCTTCATAACTATGAAGTAGGAATATGGAATAATCCATTGTTACACCAAGTTGTAGTACGGCGCTTAGTGCTTTAGTAATATAAGAAATTTCTCCAAAGATAATGTTACTTCCTAGATTATATACAATTGCCATTCCTATACTAATAAGAAACAAAAATGGAACTAAGAAGTACTCCATGCTAATGCATAAAACAAGTAAAGATAACGCTACAGCTATCAATACATAGATTGGTGTTTCTTGATTGGAGAGGTCTCTGGTATCAGTGACAAGAGCAGACATACCGCTAATAAAAACCTGTTCTCCTGTGACCTTTCTTATTTGACCGATGGCATCCATTGTACTATCCGCAGAAGTTGTTCCATCATAAAGAACTACCATCATGGTAGAGTTCTCTGAATTAAATGCATCCTTAATCTTATCTGGTAGCATCGAGATTGGGACATCAATCGGGAACACATCATCATACCATAATACATCTTTTACATGATCAATATCCTTAATTTTTTCTTTGAGCTTTACTACGTCTTTATCAGGCATGTTTTCTACGATTACCATTGAGAAAGCTCCGATGCCAAAGTCGTTTACTAAGATATCTTGGCCTATCATCGTCTCTGTGTCCTTTGGTAGGTATGTAAGAACATCGTAGTTAATTCTAGTGCATATCATACCGATAAAAGACGGAATTAGTAGTAGTATACCAAGCACCAAAATTAATTTTTTGTGTTTGGTAACAAACTTACCAAATCTTATCATATTTTCATCCTCCATTCTTTAAAAATGACTGCTGGTCATTTATCATTGATATGTTATAACACAAAAATGACCGATGGTCAATATCGAAGTTTAATTTTAATGAAAACTTAATGAAAACCAAGCTATTGATGTTTCAAATGTTCTGTGCTAGTATAAAGATAATTAATCGGTAGACAATAGTGTCGATAATAATTCCCCATAGATAAGAAAGGGGTTGAGTGCTGATGGGAAGAGTAACGGAAAATAAACAAGCAAAACGAAATTCAATCTTTCATTCTTCGTTTGATTTGTTCCGGACCAAAGGTTTTTTTCAGACATCGATCTCGGATATCGTAACAAAGGCTGGAGTTGCCAAAGGTACCTTTTATCTCTATTTTAAGGACAAGTATGATTTACGAGACAAGCTTATTGCATATAAAGCAGGAACTTTGTTTCATGCAGCTGAACTTAACTTAAGTAAAACAAATATTAAAGATTTTTCGGAACGTTTGATATTTATAGCAGATCAGATTATTGATAGGCTAGCTTTAGAACCAGATTTTCTAAAATTTATATCAAAGAATTTAAGCTGGGGCGTATTTAAGACTGCATTGTTAAAAGGACATGATACCGGAGAAACAGATTTTTATAATGCGTATTTACGTATGGTCGAGGAAAGCCCTTATGAATTTAAGAATCCAGAAATTATGTTATTTATGATTGTTGAATTAGTAGGTTCAAGCTGTTATAGTTGTATTCTTGAGGATGAACCATTACCGATGGAAGAGTATAAACCATATCTTTACGATGTAATTCGAGGGATCATTCAGATGCAGATAGTTCGAAAAAAATCTAGCAAAGAGATCATAGATCATAGACATTAAATGTTAAAATTTATTAATGAGAAAGGCTTTGTAGATAGTACGGAGATATCATTCGGACTATGTAACGAAGCCTTTTTGTTATGTAAAAAGCTTATAGAGAAGTTATTGTAATTATAATAAAATTTATATTTCTAACAGAATTTGTTCATAGTATTTTGGTCCAAAATTTGTTATGATATCCAATGTTGGGTTAATTTTGATTAACTTACCATAGTAAACTACCTTAGATAACTTACCAAAGGTAAATGGAAAATAAAGCACTGGGGAAACCAAATGACAAACGAGATTAAGTTACTAAATTACAATATTTCAGAACAAGATGCACATTTTTATAATGATGTAAAATACGTTACAGTAAGTTTAGAACGTGAACGTAATCAAGTATTAACAAAGTTTAAGTCAGATATATTATCGCTTGATATGATAAATATACGTGATCGTTTTCAAAAGGAATATCAAGAAATATTATATTCTATAAAAAATGAGCTACATAATCAAATGTCGCAGACTAATGTAAGCGACTTATTACAATTACTAAAGCAAATATCTTTTGAGATAGAGAATGGATATCAACAGTTAGTTATGTTAGATAACATATCTCGTAAGATGAAAGAACACTATCATCTAACTTTTTATACAATTGGTAATCTAATAAACTTTTTAGATCTATCCATGCAAATTGATATTAATACAAGGCCAACCGCAGCATGGTTTGTAGAAGCAAATTATGATGCTATTATAGAGATGATTGATTTAGCGCAAACAAAAGTTGAGGATTATATAAAATCAATGAAACGACTCGGAAAGGTCTGGAAAGAAGAGATATTTTTAAAGGAAACCCTACCTTTAGTAGAACGCTTCCAGATTGTAAAGAAGGGAGGCCTTCGTTTCCTTCATAGTTTTTATTGGAAGCAAAAGAAGCAATTCCGTTCTTTATTTATAGAAGATATAGAACTTTTAAATGAACAGGAATACGAAGTTCTATATCATAACCTTCTTATCTATCACGAGTGTAAAGCATGGTTAGAGGATGAATATAGTAAAGTTTTTAGTTTATTAGGTGAGAATTATCATAAAGAAGAGACCACGTTCTCTAGTTTAAGAAAAGAATATAATTCAATTTATCGTTTTATCCACATGTTTTCAATAGAGCTTCCGATGAGTTTTATTAAGGAACTCTTACAAGAGAATGGCATTAGAAAACTTTATGACTTAATCGAGACATTTATAAAACAAGAGAATATAGAAGGTCTGAATAAATTAGGGGATATTCCATTACCAAAATCTCTTCAGATGATAGAGCTTTCCGTTACAGAAGCTTTCGACTTATTTACGAAATTAAAAGATAATTATCAGTTACTCATTAACGATTTAGAATACATTCATTCCTTAGCCTATAAAAGAGGAGAAGGATTAACAATAGATGAACTCAGGAAATATTTTCAGCAAATTGAGCGGATCAAACAAAAAGAAGAATGGCTTTTGACGAATCAAGAAAAGATTGAGGATGCATTTGGCGGACATTATCGGAAGAACTTAACCGATTGGGAAGAAGTAAAACAATATTTAGCTTCCGTAAAAGAAACGAACCGATATGGATTTTCACTCTATACTGAGGCAATTAAACTTCAAGTAGAAGAAGGAAATGAACTTACCAATGATCATATATGGACAGTTTGCGAAGCTATTCTTCTAGAAGAACATCCGATGAAAGAGGAAATTTTTCAAAAAAGAGTTGTAAAGTTATTAGATCAAAAAAGAATTACTGCAAAACTAAAGGAAAGTATTAACTCTTATTTAGAAAATTATTTAAAGGATGGATTTGTTTTAAAAGAAGGAGTATTACAAAAAGAGGATATTACAGAATATAATCTCCGTATTCATTCACCTGAGAATGGCAGGAGAGAGATAGAGAGTATTCCAGAGTGCGAGCTATGTGCGGGAGTTTTATCTATTATCCGTGTAAATAAGGAAATTACTTTAGATGAAATTAGTAAAATAATGGCGGAGCAATTAGGATACCCGAGACGAACAAAAATGTTCCATGATGTTATTGAGGGAATTGTGAAAAAACTAAAGCAAGAGAGGAAAATCGTTCGTCATAGTGGTGGATGGCGTTTATGTAAATAATTCATTTCGTTTTATATAGTTGTTCCTATTACAGTTCACATAATTTTGGTAAGAATGGGAGAAATTATTATTGTAAAAGGTGCGAATTTCTGAGAAAAGAGCCAAGAACTTGAATAAAGCTTGTCTGTGGATGGAAGCAAATTCGTAAGAACAATAAAGCGATGGTTGTAATTCTAATTTGTGCTGTTGACCAAATTAGAAGGATTACGACAGAATAGAGGATTTATATGAATGGATTGAAATACTCTCCTAAAATGCAGACTTTTCTCTATAGTATGTTATCGGGAATATTAACTGCTTATGCATTTTTAGAAGGAAGAGCATGGTTTTTATGCTTTTTTTCTTTGATACCGCTATTTCTAGTATTCTTGCAAAACAACAAGGTGGAACTAAAAAAGCTACAGCCAATCGCTATTTTTTCCTATTCTCTATTTTATTATGGTTTGGTGTTATATTGGCTTTATCATTTATCTTCTGCTATGCCGTTTGATGGGACTACACCAGTTTTTCTACTTAGTTTAGCTATTCTTATCATTGTTTTACAAACGGGTTTGGGTTATATATTTCCTTACTTTCTTTTCGACATTTACGTACTGGTACGGCATGGGATATCGTAATAATTGCATGTCTTTATATACTTGCAGAATGGTTACAAGAATTTCTTGGAATTGTGGCGTTTCCATGGGCAAGATTATCCCTATCAGTAACACCTTGGCCATTATTTATCCAGTCTGCTTCTGTATTTGGTGGATTATTTATTTCCTTCTTATTGATATTAATAAATGGTGGATTTGCCTTCGGTATTGTGAAAGCGAGTAATCATTATTTTGGTATTTTTCATATAGCAACAGAAAGATATAGTTGGGAAAAAGAACTAATGAATCTAACTGCATATATTTTTATTGGAGTAATACTGGTTGGAAATCTTTTATTTGGAGCCATTAGAGGGAACAAATCCTTTGATGATGAAAACTCTGAGGCTATTGAAGTGCTATTAGTACAGGGAAATCATCCTGGTATTAATAAATGGCAGACTTCAACAGTTCAGATTCTAGCGGATTACATTGATTTAACTGAAGATAATGTCACAGAGAATACAAGACTTGTATTTTGGCCAGAAAGCGCGGTACCCATTTATATTGAAGAAGCTTATGAAGAGCAAAAACAGTTAATGACATTAAGTGAGAAACATAATATTAGTATTGTGCTTGGAACTTTTAACCGTAAAGAAGTAGAGGGTGAATACATTTGCTATAATGCAATGTATGTAGTAACTAAGGAAGGTATATCAAAAAATCCATATTATAAGCAAAAATTAGTACCATTTGGTGAGTACCTACCATTTTCAAAGATTTTTAGTAGAATTTCTCCTGACGTTACGTTTATGTTAATGGAGGAGTTATCTCAAACACCCGGAACAGAAACTTTTCCAGTGGAAACGGAATATGGAGATGTTGGTGGAATAATATGTTATGAATCGATATTTCCGAAGATATCAAGAGAAAGTGTTAAGAATGGAGCGCAGTTGCTTGCTGTACTTAGCAATGATTCTTGGTTTGGAGATTCTGCTGCACTTTATCAGCACCATTCACAGTCTATCCTTCGAGCAGTAGAAAATGGAAGGTATGTTGTGCGTGCGAGCAATACTGGTCTAACTTCCATCATTAATGAAAAAGGTGAAGTTATAAAAAGAGTAGATGCATTGATTGGTACAACTCTACGAGGAGAAATCAAATTTTATAACCATAAAACGATATATACGAGAATCGGTGATGTTATTGTTATACCTGGCATAGGTCTAATATTTGCTGCTATAATAAAACGAAGATTTTATCGTAGATAACAACATGTTGATATAAAAGAAATTATGTCTTCTATATAAAAATAATCTTTAATAGAGAGTTTACATGAATCTCTATTAAAGATTATTTTTTTATATAAGGGCATTTCTTCTTTAGCAAACTACTTATACAAAATTATTAGAGTAAAAATATGTATGAATTGACATAAAATCCTAAATTTCATATAATAAAGTTACGAATTCATTCGTTTGGAGGAGGAAGTATTATGTGGATATATTATGCAAGTGCTGGTATTATAGTAAGTTTAATAACATTATGCGTGATTTTGATCCTTGTAAGCAGAACAAAGAAAAAGGCACTGAATATGGTGAATCTGAAACTTCCAATAAATCAAGGAGAAGTACGTGCCTTTGGTGTACGGGAGGAGTATCTTATAACAGTTTCGGACCAATATCAGTATCTTGTTCGACATGGTGAGATTGTCGCAGTAAAAGATTTAACCAAACCAGATTCTTACAAAGAATATATGGGAGGGCAATACCATGCTTAATGTTGATAGTATAATAAAAAATGATTCTGTACTAGAACTATCGAGTACAATGGATTCGATCTACCGAACTTATCAAAAAGAGAGAGAGCAACTATTGGCTGATTATGAAATGAAAAAGAAAGAATGCCAACAGTTATTATTAGCGATTGATAATATTAGAACTGCTTATTTGGCTCCATACATTAATCAGCTATATCAAGAATTAGAAGAGTTTGGAAGTCCAAGTAAAAAACCAAATTATACGGTGCTTTTAACAGATAATTCGGTTACGAAGGACTGGAAAGATAATGAAATTAAACGTACCTATCTTATAGCTAAAAAGCGTTTATCAAAGTACAAGAAAGATTCGAATGATATAGTTACTAAATTTCTTTATGAATGGACAAGCAATAAGAAAAAATTAGAGGTAGGAAATCAAGATCTTAAAAAACTGCGAGATATGGTAGCATTACAAAAACAAGAATACTTAGAGGAAATTATAAAAATATCAGAGATAATAACAAAACTTAAGCTTTATCTTGATGTATTAATCGATCTCAAAATTAATATAAATGAGATTATTTTACCAGAAACAGAAGGGATTCATGCCTTCTTGGTAGCAAAACACATAGCAGCACAGATTGCGATAAGACAATATCCAGGAACTGTTACCTTAGAATCTATTTTAAAGCTATCCAATACACCATATGAAAAACATTATTTGTTTATAAAACAAGTTTTTCGATTTTATTCTAATTTGGTTGAACTATTGGAACACTCTATCGCTATTGATATTTGTACAAAGAGTAGTATTACACAGAAGGAGTTTTCTTGGATTCTAGAAAAAAAAGAAACTATGGAAGATTCTGTCAATAAGATGAAAAGAAATCTATTTTATATACAAAAACAGGTTTAGGGGAAAATAACCAAATAATTTTGCTTGCAATCTTAAATGAAATTAGATACACTATGCATAATCGACAAATATATACGGGAGTAAGATGCCATATTAGTTAATTTACATAAGAAAATATAATTTCGGAGGATGCAATGAAACGAATTCCGATCGTAATTCAATTAATTTTTATCTTGTTATTATTGTTTCTAATACCAACAGTAATTACCGGATATTACAGCAATGTGCAAATGATGAAGTATTCTGAAGAAGAAATTGCAAACTCAGCTATGGCTCAAATTGATACGAGCAGTTCTTATAGCGAAGCGATCTTGATGAATATTGTAAAGAACATATTACAAATGGTTGGAACCAATGAATTTAATGGATTAAAAAACATTACTACATATAAAACGCTAAACTCTGAATACAGTAAAATCAAAGTTGCCACCGGTATTTATGACCAGATGAGAGAGATTCAAAACAACAACAGAATAGTTAGCTCTATCTATTTTTGCCTTGATGGTGCTGACTACGTTATCTCAACGAACCGAGGTGTTGTTAAAAAGCAGGCTTACGAAGATATTTCATGGATTGATGAAATGGATTTAAAAGCACAGGGTTCTGCTGGATTATGGTACCCAAGAACCTATAATACTGCAACTGTCTCTGAACTGGCAAATGATAAGATGGCTGGAGAAATGAGAAATGTCATTTCTTATGTTTATCGCTTAAATAAACTCACGACATCAACAAAAGGTACGATTGTTGTAAATGTTGATGCACAACGATTAAATGAAATGTTACTGTCAAGTATCAATTCAAATGACGCGCAGGGAATATTGGTAATACCAGATGGTACGATTATATCGAATAAAGATAGCTCTAAGTTTCTTAAAAAGTTTGAGGATATGGAAATCATAAAAGAGTCTTTAGCAAACGGTATCACTACTGGTTACAAGTATCAAAAAGACACAGATCGCGCAATCTTATTAACCTATAAAAAATCACCGCAATTCCAGTGGATTTATATTAATACCTATAATATGGATACGCTGATGAGTAAATCAGATAGTGTGCGTAATGGATATACCATATTTATATCAATTATTATTGCTCTTGGGACTATTGTGGTAGTTGTATTAGCAAGAGAGTTTTCTAAACCAATGAGAAAGCTGGTTCAAAATGTGAAACAGCTCAATGGTATGGAGGGACTTGGAGTAAAAAACGAACTTTCTTTTTTAAGTGGTGCAATTGAAAAAATACAGGAGCAGGAGGGTGAATTGCATCATCTTTTAAGGGAAAAGGAAGAGGAAGCTAGAAACTTACTTCTTCATAATTTATTAACTGGAGAAGTTATTAATCAAAAAGAAATTGAAAATGTTGAAAAAGTATTTCCATACAATCATTATATGGTAGCAATACTTTCAATTGACAATACGAAACGTTATTTAGAGACGACAGGAAAAGATAAGCGAGGTATTCAACGTTTTGCCCTGCAAGAAAAGATAAAAAGGGTATTTTCTGAAGGGTATCATGTTGAATCAATGCGAGATGGTGCGGGTATGATGGCTATCATTATAAACCTGAAATCTTATGATTATGTAAAAGTTTCAAGAGAGCTATTTAATATTTTAACCGTTATACGTCAAGAAGCACAGCGTATCTTTGAAAATACCGTAACGGTTGGAGTTTCCACCGTACATAACGGGTTTGAACTCATTAATGAATGCCATGTTGAAGCACTAGAAGCTATCAAGCGCCGTATTATTGTGGGTCGAAATCAAATTATTTTCTGGAATCCACAAAAAAAAGAGAGTAACAAATATTCCTATTCTTATAATAGCGAAAAAAAGATACTAAACTTGCTATCATCGGGTGATGCGGAGAGTGCGAGGGCAGAGCTTACCAATCTTTTTGAAGATATCAAAAAGAAAGAAGAAATTTCATATGAAAATTTACTTCTGATTTTAAATCAATTAGCAGGCGCTACCGTAAAATTCATGATGGAACACAATATTAATTCCAGTAAGGTTTTTGGAAATAACACTAATTTATATCAATTGATTGGTGGAATGGATACCCTAGAGGATATAGAAGCTTATTTTGGAAAGGTTTTTGTATCCATTACAGATTATATAAAGAGTTTTCATGAAGATACATCAGAGAAAAGTTCAGAACAAATCATTAAGTATTTAAGAAAACACTATAAAGAGGAAATCGTATTTGAAGATCTTGCTGATCAAATTGGTATTAGTTATTCGTATATGAGAAAAGTGATACGAGAGGACACGGGTAACAGTTTGATAGATAATGTGAATCTTTTACGTATTGATGAGGCAAAACGATTATTACGTCACGCGGATTTGAGCCTTACTCAGATAGCAACAGAAGTTGGATACCGTAATGTACAGAGCTTGAATCGTTTCTTTAAGAAGTACGAAGGAGTGTCTCCGAGTGACTTTAAGAATAATGTAAAATAATTCAATAGTTTTATTTGTGCAGAATATCCATAAATCCAAGCTGTTAGATTGGTTTTATGGATATTTTTTTTGATTTTAGCCATCACATTTGATACTTAAAAGTCTTGATTTGGTAATTTGGACATGTCTATTTATAGATAAAAAATTGTATCATTTTCTTGTTGATACGTTCAAACACTATTAAAACAAGGTTTTTTTGAATAGTCAAAAACGATACATAGTATCAAAAGTGATTATTTACAAAGGTCTTATACCAGTTTATAGTGTGAGTATGCTAAATGAAAAAACGCACAAAACAACAAACAGAAGGAGATGGTATTTGTGAAATTTGCCAAGGCAAATAAGAGAAGCAACAGTGTAGTTCCTTTACAAATGACAAAGAGGGGCATTTTTCATTACATAAAGAAAGATTGGCAATTATATGTATTGCTATTAGTACCATTAGCATTTGCCTTAGTCTTTAAATATGGTTCTTATTTCGGATTAACCATAGCATTTAAGGATTATAAGATATTAAAAGGCTTTGGTGGTAGTGAATGGGTAGGATTTGATATTTTCCGCAAAGTATTTTCAATGAGAAACTTTGGTACTGCTGTTCGAAATACTTTGTTACTTAATGTATTAACCTTAATATTTGGATTTCCAATGCCAATAATATTAGCTCTTTTATTAAATGAAGTCAAGAATAAATACTTTAAGAAAGTAACACAAACCTTAATTTATTTACCTCATTTCTTATCCTTCGTTATTATTGGTGCAATGGCTTACCAGATTTTTGGTCAGGAAAGTGGTGTAGTTAATAACATTATTGCATCAATGGGGGGTTCTAGAATACCGTTTTTACAAGAAGATACTCACTGGCTAGTATCTTACGTAATTATTAACGTATGGCAAACAATGGGATGGGGAACGATTATTTACCTAGCAGCCATTACAAGTGTTAATCCAGAACTATATGAAGCTGCTACTGTTGATGGAGCAGGTCGCTGGGGAAAAATTAAACATGTTACACTTCCATGTATCAGAAGTACCATTGTTACTCTACTTATTATGAACTTAGGTAAGATTATGGCAGGTTCTTTTGAAAATGTTTATGCACTTATGAATGTAGCTACTCCAAAATATACAACAACGATTCCTATCCTTGTTTACCGCTTAGGCTTATCAAATGGTAAATACAGTGAGGCAACAGCCATCGGTTTATTCCAATCCGTGATTGGCCTTGCACTTGTTCTTATTTCGGATCGAATTGCAAAGAAACTTGGCGAAGATGGATTGTTATAAGGAGGAGAGCAGATGGAAGCAAAATTACAATCAAAAAAATTAGATAAAAAATTAGTTAAAAATAAAATTAGTGACAAAATAGCAGCATTTATCATCCACCTTATTTTGGTATTAACCGCACTTACTTGTGTATTACCATTTCTACATGTTTTTGCAAAATCCGTAAGTAATGAAGCTTATGTAATTGCTAATAAGGTATTTTTACTCCCAAAAGATTTTACGTTAACAGCGTATAAGAAGGTATTTGCAGATACTAGTATACTAAGATCCTTTTATGTTTCCGTAGTAGTAACCATATTATTTACAATACTTGGTATTATTATTACCTTATGCGCTGCATATCCGTTATCAAGAAAAGGCTTAAAAGGACGTTCTTTCTTTACTTTCTTGTTTATGTTTACGATGTATTTCTCCGCAGGTATCATTCCTGAATATTTATTGATAAATAATTTAGGACTTTTAGATACTTGGGCAGTGTTAATTTTACCATTAGCATTCAGTCCATATAACTTTTTAATTATGAAGACATCCTTACAAAGTACGATACCGGACAGTTTGATTGAATCAGCTCATTTGGATGGAGCAACACAATTTCAAATTCTTAGAAAGATTGTTGTGCCATTATCAAAACCGATTCTTGCAACATTATCTTTATTCTACGCAGTAGGTCGTTGGAACGCATATCAAGATGCATTGTTCTATATAAAACAGGATGTATCCTTAAGACCTCTGCAATTAAAAATGTATTACTTAGTCGTATCAGCTACAGAGTCTTTACAGGCAGCATCGGAAGGTGCAGCTCAGATTACAAATCCAGAAGTTTTAAAAGCAGCATGTATTATGTTTGCAACGTTACCAATCATCTGTATTTATCCTTTCGTACAGAAGTTCTTTGTGCAAGGTACTATGATTGGTTCTGTAAAAGGTTGATAGTTTTCCGGGTGCTCCGGATGCTATATAAATGTATTTTAAAAAGGGAGGTACAATTATGAGAAAGTCAATGAAAAAAGCAGCAGCACTCGCTTTAACTCTTGCTATGTCTACAGCATTGTTAGCAGGTTGCGGCAGCAAAGACAAATCAACTGGATCCAAGAATGACCCTACTACAGCACCTACAAAGGCAGCTGATAATAATCAAGGGTCTACAGATTCAACAAAAGCTCCAGATAGTGCATTTAAGGATTACTCTAATGGATTCGAAAAAAATGTAACCATTCAAATTCCTGTTTATGACAGAGCTTTTGAAGGATGGAATCCAACAAACAACTATTATACTCAGTGGGTACAAAAAGAATTTGGTGATAAGTATAATGTCACAGTTGAATTTGTAGCTATTGGTAGATCAACAGAGGTAACTGACTATACACAAATGTTAGCTGCTGGTACAGCACCTGATATCATTTTCCATTATGATATGCCACAGGCAATTGCATACTACGATGAAGGCGCTATGCAAGAATTAAACTACGATGAAATTGCTAACTATGCTCCTACATACTATAAGAACCTTGGAGCTACGATTGATGCTTATGGTACAATTAACGGTGAGAAGGTATTCTTCTTTGCATCCAGACCAACTGCTTATAACTGGGTTACTTTAATTAGACAAGACTGGATTGATAAAGTTGGTAAGACTATGCCTACTAACTTAACTGAATTAAATGAATTATATGCTGCTTGGAGAGATGCAGGTCTTGGAAATGGTGGAGGTACTTTACTCCAGAACAACTTCATTTATGATTATTTCTTCCGTACCTGGCCAATCGATGCAGATGAGAGAGCATTATATTCCGATCTTTCCATTGCTGCATTACCTTGGGAACCAACACATAAGTTTTTAAAGAACTTAAACTATCAATATAACAACAACTTAATTGACAAAGAGTTCTACTTAAATACAGATGATGCTTCAACAAAAGCAGACTTCGTTTCTGGTAACAGCGGTGTATATAGTTTC
Source organism: Lachnoclostridium sp. (assembly GCF_031997925.1). NCBI lineage: Bacteria > Bacillati > Bacillota > Clostridia > Lachnospirales > Lachnospiraceae > Lachnoclostridium > Lachnoclostridium sp. The sequence continues at coordinate 51,342 of NZ_DAMADT010000011.1, forward strand.
TATATCTCAAGCTCTACTGATGTTTTAACTTCCCTTCTAGCAAACAATCCAGAAGCAAAGGTTTCCTTATTACCAATCGCTGCTAACGTTTCAGAAGGTGGTGTTCCACAGCAACGTGGTTACTGGCCATTTGGTATGATTATGGGTATCAATTCTACTACTACAGAAGAAGAAAGAGCTGCTATATGGATGTATCTTGAATGGTTAAGTCAGCCAAATAACTTATTCTTCTTCCAAAATGGTATTGAAGGTCAAAACTATACTGTAAGTGAAGACGGTTTGGCAGTTAAGAATCCAGACTTTGCAGGAGAATCTAAACTTTCTAATAACAACAATAAAGATTATTGGTGTTTAGTAGTAGAAAGTGCACAATACGCAAATGAAGATTTAAACTACAAAGCTAATATTGCTAACTGGGCTCCAGTAGGATTTGAGTATATTATCGAAGATTCCTATAACGATTATGTTGCTAATTTAGAGTACATGACTCCAGATGCAATTTTCTTAGATACTATTCAGTCTGTTGCAGAATTTAAGTCTGATTTAAATGATCTTTTTAAAGAACTTTATGTAAAATGTGCTATGGCTCCTGAAGCTGATTTTGAAAATGTATATAAGAAAGCTTGTGAAGATTACTTAGCAGCTGGATATCAGACAATTCTTGATGAGAAACAGGCAGCTATCGCTACTGGTGGATACAACTAGGATTTTATTTAGAAATACTCCAAAAAAATTGATTATATACGAATCTACGTAGGATAAGATGTTTTTTGTAAAATACTTACGAAGATAATATTGAAATAAAATGCTACGAAGATAATATTGAAATAAAATACTTACGAAGAAAATATTGAAATAAAATACTTACGAAGAAAATATTGATAAAAAGTACTTATCAGGAAAACGTATCATATAAAAATACTTAGGAAGAAGATATGATATTTACTAAAGTAAGAATAAGTAAAAACAAAAGAGATTGTATCTAGAGGCAAAAGAGAAGGAAAGGTATCATGTACACCCGATAAAATAAAAAGAATACTGAAAAGAAAAAAGTAGGTATCCAAAAACTATTTAGTTAGAAAAGTTACTTATGGAGAGAACAAAGGAAAAAGTAATAAGTTCAAAATACCATGTAACCCTCCTGTTTTTGCAGGGGGGTTATGTGGTATCATAAAATGAATAGTAAAGTAATGTGAAAAATCCAGGATTTTTCACAGGGCAAATTTGTGCAGCCGTCCAAATTTGTAATACGGTGGCAGAATGGAGATTAATATGTTAAAAATCGAGTACGATAAAGATAATTTATTGCAAGTAATTGACCGTGTTGTGAAAAAAACGATGACAATGGATATGACATGGGATTGGCCTTGTGGGGTTGCTTACTACGGAATCAGTGAGGCTTATCGCGTTACAAAGAATGAAGAATATATCAATTTATTAAAAGAATGGACAGATGAATACATTGCACTTGGACTACCTAATTGGACAGTAAATACCTGTGCAATGGGACACTGTATGATTACTTTATACGAAGCAACAAACGATGAAAAATATTGGGATATTGTCATGAGTAAGGTTGATTATATTCGCAATAAAGCATTACGTTTTGGTGATAATGTTCTTCAACATACAGTATCCGTTAATAATGATTTCCCAGAACAAGCATGGGCAGATACTTTATTTATGGCAGCATTTTTCTTATTACGTGTAGGCGTGAAATTAAAGGATGCAGATATGATCGATGATGCTCTTAATCAGTATTATTGGCATATCCAGTATTTACAGGAGCCAAGTACAAGTCTTTGGTATCATGGTTATAACAATATTAATAAAGATCATATGTCAGGATTTTATTGGGGTCGTGCCAATGCTTGGGCAGCTTATACAATGTCACAGGTTAGTAAAAGACTTCCTGAACCATATTTATATCCAAACTATATGGAAATTGACTGCGCACTACGTGACCAACTAGCAGCTCTTAAACTCCTACAGACAAATGATGGCTTGTGGAGAACAATTCTTGATGATGAAGAGTCCTATGAAGAAGTATCTGCAAGCTGCGGAATCGCAGCAGCAATGGTTACAAATCAAAATCCACTTCACACCAAATATATTCAAAAAGCACTTGGTGGGATTCTTAAGAACATATCAGAAGATGGTAGAGTACTTAATGTTTCTGGCGGGACAGCAGTAATGAAAGACAGAGAAGGTTACCGTAATGTACCTAAGACCTGGATGCAGGGATGGGGTCAAGGTTTGGCACTTTCGTTCTTATCCGCACTTGTGGACGATAGCCAGAAATTATTTTAGTGAACTAGGGCTATCGCATGATTTATGAAAAGGAAAAGTACGTGAAGCGTACTTTTCCTCGAATATATTCACAGATCATTGCGACAGTCCTATCATTCATAGATAAGGAGAATTAACGTGGAACAACAAAATGAGATTACCAAAGGTGGATTCACGCTCCCCGGAGAAGCTGGGTTTGAGGAGCTTACATTAGAACTTGCTAAAAGATGGGGAGCTGATGTTATTCGTGATAGTGATGGAACTGAGCTATCAGATGATATTTTAAATGCTGGATACGGAATCTATTCCACCATCTGTTTAATACGAGACCATAACGCTTGGGCAAAAGCCAATATGGACAAATTACAACAGACTTTTCTTGTCACAAGTCCTGTAGTAGCTAATTCAGATACTTTAACAATTGATTTAATGGAAGGCTTTTTTAAAGAGCAATTCTTATTAAATGATAGTGATGAATCCATAAAGTACTGGGAGGTATATGATAGAACGACAGAAACCCATCTTGAGAATGAGAAATGGAGTTATCATCCACTAAATCAAACCATAGTTTTAACAGGTATTTGCCCATGGCATAAATATACAGTTAGTTTTATGGCTTACCGTATCTGGGAAGAAATCTCAATGTATAACCATACGACAAACAATTGGAACAAAGAACACTTGATGCAAATTGATCCAATACATATGGAAACTCAGGAGTATTTACTTACTTGGATGGATGATTGGTGTAAAAATCATGAACAGACAACGGTTGTTAGATTTACTTCTATGTTCTATAACTTCGTCTGGATGTGGGGAAGTAATGAAAAAAATCGTTATCTATTTTCTGATTGGGCATCCTATGATTTTACAGTAAGTCCGCAAGCACTAAAGTTATTTGAAGAAAAGTATGGATATGCACTTACTGCAGAAGATTTTATTCATCAAGGGAAGTTCCATGTTACTCATATGCCTGCAGATAAACATAAGCTTGATTGGATGGAATTTATTAATAATTTCGTAGTGGACTTTGGTAAGAAATTAATTGACATTGTACATAACTATGGAAAATTAGCTTATGTATTTTATGACGATAGTTGGGTAGGTGTTGAACCTTATCATAAAAACTTTGAGAAATTCGGTTTTGACGGCTTAATTAAATGTGTATTTTCAGGATTTGAAGTTAGGTTATGTGCTGGAGCTAAAGTAAATACCCATGAATTAAGGCTTCATCCATATTTATTCCCAGTTGGTCTTGGTGGAGCCCCTACATTTATGGAAGGTGGTAATCCAACACTCGATGCAAAGAATTACTGGATTAGTGTAAGAAGAGCATTGCTAAGGGAACCAATTGATCGAATTGGTTTGGGAGGTTATCTTCACTTAGTCGAGGACTTCCCAGATTTTACAGACTATATAGAAAAGATTGCAAATGAGTTCCGTCGAATCAAGGAACTTCATAATTCAGGAAAACCAATGGTTCTAAAGCCACGTATTGCGGTACTTCATAGCTGGGGAACACTACGTTCTTGGACATTATCCGGACATTTTCATGAGACATATATGCATGACTTAATTCACATCAATGAAAGCTTATCCGGACTTCCGTTTGACGTTAAATTTATTAGCTTCGAGGATATCAAGCAAGGTGCCCTTGAGGATGTTGACGTTGTAATAAATGCAGGGACTTTTGGGTCTGCATGGAGCGGGGGTAATGCTTGGGAGGATCAAGAGATAATAGAACGCTTAACGAGATTTGTTTATGAAGGAAATGCATTTATCGGGGTGAATGAACCAAGTGCCATTACTGGTTATGATACACTTTTTAGAATGGCACACATACTCGGCGTTGATATGGATCTAGGTGACCGCGTTTCCCACGGCCGTTATAGTTTTATGACAGAACCAGTAGAAGAATTAGAATTTACGGAATGCGGACCAAAGGCTAAGAGAAACATTTATCTTACAGATGGCTTAGCAAAAGTTTTAAAGGAAGAGAATGGAATACCAGTTATAACTTCTTATGAATTTGGAAAAGGTCGAGGAATCTATCTTTCTTCCTATGAGCACTCCATTAAGAATGCTAGAACGCTTCTTCATATTTTATTATATGCAGCAGGAGAATCCTTCTGCCAAGAAGGAATTACCGATAATCTATATACGGAATGTGCTTATTATGAGAAAGATAAGATCCTAGTTATGATTAATAATAGCGATACCTTACAAAAATCATCTGTTACTATTAAGGGAAAAACATATACAAAGGATATTCCGGCATTTGATACCATAATTCTACCATTAGAGTGAATATACGATTAGCATAACCTACTTTTAAGATAAACTTACTTTTAACCATGCATATCAAGATGCATGGTTTTTTTACTAATGTTACATATTATTAAATGTATGAGTCTCATATAGCTACTTGACTTAAATAGAAATATCACTTATGATAGCAATATGTTAAATGCTAAATCAACGTCATATAAAGACGTGTATTATTGACTTAGCTCTTATTGAGGGACTTAATTATGATTACTTATATTTTGAAAGGTATATTTTGAAATGAGTGAAATTCTTAAATGGACAAAATTAGAATCTATTATGATAGCATTATTTTTCGTTAAGGGGATAAGTGCGTCCAAATTTAATAGATTTACGAGAATCCATATAGGAATTTTGGAATATTCATAATAAAATGATATAAATCATGATATAGAATGATGTAAAATCATTATAAAATATGAAATGAACCCAAAGCTTATTGGCTTTGGGTTTTTTGCGTCTTTAGGAGGTTAGCATGATAGAATTAGGAATTAACAACTTAACAAAATATTACGGTGCAACGAAAATATTCGAAAACATTACATTTGACATAAAAACCGGGGAGAGAATAGGTTTAATCGGTCAGAATGGATGTGGAAAAACAACCATATTAAAAATCATGATGTGCTTAGAAGATTATCAGGAAGGTGACATTCATCTTCGCAAGGGAGCAAAGATTGGATATTTGAATCAAATTCCTATATATGATAAGGAGATAAAAACCATAGAAGTTATTCGCGCGGCTTTTGAGCAAATATCCATCATTAAGAATCAGATGAATCAATTAGAAATACAGTTTGAAAATTTAAAAGGAACCGAATTAGAGAAAGCAATCCACCAATACGGGAGTTTATCTGAACAATATGAATTAGATGGTGGTTATGAGTTAGAAACCAGAATCAATAAGATAACAGAAGGATTACAAATTACTGATAATCTAAAAGAGTTGTCCTTTAACAATTTAAGCGGAGGAGAGAAGACCAGAGTTATCTTAGCTAAAATACTCTTAGAGGAACCGGATATATTACTGCTTGATGAACCCACCAACCATCTGGATCTAGAAACAATTGGCTGGCTGGAAGGGTTTTTAAAAGAGTATAAAGGTTCCGTGTTAATCATATCTCATGACAGATACTTTTTGGATAGTGTTGTGAATAAAGTGGTTGAATTGGAATATAGCAGAGCTAATATTTATTACGGTAATTACAGCTACTTTGTGATAGAAAAAGAAAGAAGATTTCTTATCGATTATAAGAATTATCAAAACCAGCAAAAGAAAATAGAGCAAATGGAAAACCAAATAAAACGATACCGAATTTGGGGTGAAATGCGAGATAGTGATAAGATGTTTAAACGAGCGAAGGAGCTTGAAAAAAGACTAGAAAAGATGGAAGTTCTGGGACGCCCTGTTCTCGATTCAAAGAAAGTTCGATTCGATCAAGATATCGTGAATAGAACCGGGAAATTAGTCCTTGAGGTAGAAGATATCAGCAAATCTTTTGAAGAGAAAACATTAATTAAGAATATTAATCTAAATATATTCTATCAGGACAGTGCCTGTATTATTGGGAAAAACGGCAGTGGAAAATCAACATTTCTAAAGATGATTTTAGGTGAATTAGATGCGGATGCCGGTACCATAAAACTTGGTTCTCAAGTAAAGATTGGTTATCTTCCTCAACATGTAAGGTTTGAAGACGAAGAACAGACAATACTAGAGTACTTTTCGCGGTTGCATAATATTACGAATGAGATGGCCAGAGGGCAGTTAGCCAGAGTACTATTCTTTAAAGAAGATGTCAATAAAAAAATTAAAATTTTATCTGGCGGTGAGAAAAGTAGGCTAAAACTATGCTCCTTAACTTTTGAAAAAGTCAATTTTATGATTTTAGATGAACCGACCAATCACTTAGATATTGATTCAAGGGAGGTATTAGAGGAAACTCTAGCAGAATATGAGGGAACTTTGCTTTTTGTTTCCCATGATAGGTATTTTATCAATAAGGTGGCAGATAAAATTATTGAGATTGAAGATTACGAGATCAACACCTATGATGGTGATTATAACTATTATCTGGAAGCTGTTAAGAAGAAAAAAGATAACAGTATAAGCGTCATAAATAATCTCAAAGTTGAATCAAATAAAGTGGTTCAAATTAAGAAATCAGATGATTCGATTCGCTCCAAGAATGCAGATGCGCAGAGAACTAAACATTTAGCGCTGATTGAAGAAACCATAGAAAAGATGGAGATAAAACTAAAAGCTCTGGAGAACGAAATGAATATGTATAACTCAGATATAAAATATCTGGAAGATATTTTCTTAGAAAAGCAAAATATTGAAAAAGAATTAGAAGCTGTTTATGAAGAATGGGAAGAACTCATTTCTAACAGCTAATTACGCTTTAAAATTATGGAACAATATAATGATATTAAGCTGAAGTTATGATATGATGGTTTTTCTTACTAGGTTCATACTATTATGCATTCCTTTTAAATGTATAAAAATCTGCTATAGACAAAAGTGACAAATCTACTATAAACAAAAGTATAAAACCCTAGTATAAACAAAAGCATAAAGCCAAGTATAAACAAAAGCATAAAACCTAGTATAAACAAAAGCATAAAGCTTACTATAAACAAAAGCATAAAGCCTACTATAAACAAAAGCATAAACCGTAGTATAAACAAAAGAATAAAGCTTACTATAAACAAAAGCATAAAGCCAAGTATAAACAAAAGCATAAAACCTAGTATAAACAAAAGAATAAAGCTTACTATAAACAAAAGCATAAAACCTAGTATAAATAAAAGCATAAAACCTACTATAAACAAAAGCAAAAGCCTACTATAGACAAAAGCATAAAATCTCCTATAATAAAAGCATAAAAGGCTACGATAAAGTTATACTAGAAAATAACCATGATCCTTGTTATATCAATATTAATTTGTAGAATGTTGTCATTTATACAGTGGGACAAGCAAAAAAGTACTACTAATATCCATTGACAAAAACTGGTATCTATAATATAACAGATATAAATACTTTAGATAATTTGTTTTGGTTGCTTACATATGAAATTCCATTAGGATATATGAAATTCCTATAAATATAGGAAATTCCTATAAATATAGGAATGAGAAAAGTTATACCAATATGTATCTGGAGGTGAGTTATGGGTAAGGATAGTGGAAAAGCTATGGGTCCAGTAGGAAAAGCAGTTGCAGGAAAGAACGAAAAGAATAAGGCAGGTGCTAGCACCAGCAAATCAACTTCAAAGGCTACAAATAAATCGGGGAAACACTAAAAATAAATACATAAACTGATCTATGACAGATGGAAATCACTATCTGTCATAGATATAGTTTCAACATAGAGAGAAAAGCTATGGATTCATAGCAAAATATTATTACATATAGAGAATAGCTGTAGATTCATAGCTCAAAATATTACTACATATTAAACAAGAAAAAGCACGCTTTGCGACTTTTCCTTGGTATGAATAAAGGAGAAATATTTTGATAAGAGTAGCATGTTTTGACACCAAATCCTATGATAAGGAATGGTTTGATCGTAAGAACAATGGTGAATTTCAAATTAAATATTATGAAAATAAGTTAAACGTAGATACTGCAAAGTTAGCTCATGGTTGCCAAGCTGTTATAGCTTTTGTGAATGATTCGATAGACAAAGAGACGATTGATGAATTGTATCAGCTAGGAATTAAAGTAATTGCAATGCGTTGTGCTGGATATAACAACATTGACTTTAAAGAGGCTTACAATAAAATAGCAGTAGTGCGTGTACCCGGATATTCCCCACATGCTGTTGCAGAACATGCAATGGCTTTGTTATTATGTTTAAACCGTAAAATCCATCGTGCCTATATTAGAACAAGAGATTATAACTTTAGTTTAAAAGGATTAATTGGGTTTGACCTTTATAAAAAAACGATAGGAGTCGTTGGTACAGGTAAAATTGGAAAAGTATTTATTGATATTTGTAAAGGGTTTGGTATGCGTGTACTGGCATATGATTTATATCCAGATCAGAGCAAAGATATAGAGTATGTTAGTCTTGAGACGCTTTTTTCTGAAAGTGATGTAATATCGTTACATTGTCCATTGACGGAAGAATCAAAACACATGATTAATGCCGATACCTTAAAATTAATGAAACAAGATGCTGTCATTATAAATACATCAAGAGGTGCATTGATTGATAGTGAAGCATTATTAGCCGCTCTGAAAGAAGAGAGGATCTCTGGTGCCGGACTTGATGTATACGAAGAAGAATCCGATTTATTTTTTGAGGATAATTCGGATACCATACCAAAGGATGATGTGCTATCATTATTGGTGGGTCTGCCAAATGTCATTATAACATCTCATCAAGGTTTCTTGACGAATGAAGCGTTAAGTAACATTGCTGAGACTACGATTGAGAATCTTAGAGCTTATTTTCATAATGAGCCTTTGATAAATGAAATATGTTACTTTTGCCAACCAGGCGGAACGAATCCGGACTGTAGAAAGCAAAAAGAAGGACGTTGTTTTTAGAGAGGAGAATACGTATGAGTAATGAGCAAAAATTTTTTATTTGTGAGCATTGTGGAAACATTATCGGTATGATTGAGGATGCAGGTGTTCCAGTTGTATGTTGTGGAAAAAAGATGACTGAGTTAGTTGCCAATACAACCGATGGTGCACAGGAAAAACATGTTCCAGTAGTGGAAGTAAAGGATAATTTAGTTTATGTAAGCGTTGGTAATGTACCTCATCCAATGGTTGAAGAACACTTTATCATGTGGGTATATTTAAGAACGAATCAGGGTGGTCAAAGAAAGAGCTTAACACCAGGCAGTGAGCCAAAGGTTGTATTCGCATTAACAGAAGATGAAGAAGTAATCGAAGTATTTGAGTACTGTAACATACATGGTCTATGGAAAACTGTTCTTTAAATTATGAAGAGATAAATTTTCTTAGTATCTTTTCCTAGTTTATGATAACGAAAAGTTCATATCAAAAACATTACACTAAGTAGAATTAGTAGAAATAATAATTTAAATTTAGAAAAGGGTGATCATCATGTAGTAAAAATACACTAAGATGCATCACCCTTTTTTTGAATCAATTTACTACTTATTTATTCTCTTTCTTATCCGGAATTTTCTGAAGAATAACAACAATACCAGCGATAATTAGCATTGCTATAAAAATACTAAACATGCCTTTCCACATGATTTCTAAGGTTAAAAATACAGTTTCTAAGTCCATGTACATACTCCTTTCAAAGAACTTTACGTCTTTAATGTAATAAAAGGTTTAAGATAATACCACCAGCTAGAACGGAACCAATCTGACCTGCAACATTTGCTCCGACTGCATGCATTAACAAGTGGTTGGATGGGTCTTCTTTGATACCCATCTTTTGTATTACACGTGCTGACATTGGGAATGCTGAGATTCCAGCTCCACCTACCATTGGATTAATTTTATTCTTTAAAAATAGGTTTAGGAATTTTGCAAATAATACTCCACCAATGGTATCAAATACGAAAGCAAATAATCCAAGTCCCATGATTAAAGCAGTTTGAACATTTACGAATGCGTCTGCTTTCATACTAAATGATATTGTTATTCCAAGTAATAATGTAATTAAGTTTGCAAGAACGTTCTGAGCTGTATCGGATAAAGAGTTTAATACGCCACATTCCCTTAAAAGGTTACCGAACATTAGGAAACCTACGAGAGAAACAGACGATGGAGCAATTAAACCAGCAATTACAGTTACGATAATCGGAAACAGAATTCGTGCACGTTTTGAGATAGAAGCAGGATTGTATTGCATACGAATCATACGTTCTTTCTTGGTTGTAACAAGTTTTATTGCGAAAGGTTGAACGATTGGGACTAAAGCCATGTAAGAATAGGCGGCGACGGCTATAGCTCCTATGTACTGAGATTTTAATACTTGGGACACTAAAATAGAAGTAGGTCCATCAGCTGCACCTATAATACCAATAGATGCACAGTCATTAAGATTGAATCCGAGCATAGCTGCTAATGTCATTGTTAAGAAGATTCCGAATTGTGCAGCACCGCCAAAAAGAAACATTTTCGGATTTGATAAAAGAGGCCCAAAATCAATCATTGCACCAATACCAATAAAAAGTAAAATTGGAAGTACTTCGGAAGTTTCGATTCCTACATGAAACAACCATTCAATGATACCGTTTACGTTACCAATTCCTTCATAGGTTTGGTTAAGTACACCAGTTGCTGGTAGATTAACAAGGATTGCGCCAAATCCCATTGGTAATAAGAGCGCGGGTTCATAGTTTTTACGAATTGCTAGATAGATTAGAATACCACCAATGAGAAACATTAAATATTCTTCCCAACGAATGGCGGTTATTCCGGACAGTAAAAATTCCATAACATCCTCCACTTTCTCCTTATTTTTGTATCGTAGAAACACTAAATTATTGGCTTCTATACAATACTCTAATTATATAATTCATAGGACATAGAATCAAGAAAAATATGCTAAAATAGCACAAAAAAACGAAAGATTTGTCATTAAGATAATAAAGGTGAAATAAAGGATTCAATTAGGGATAATATATAAGATATGATATAAGATCCATCTCCTACCTAAGAGACTGGGAAGTATTTTTGCAAGCATATTGATAAACTATTTAAATAAGAAGAAATTCTTATTTATTAAGTAATATTTACTATTTATTAACAGAAATGGTATAGGAACGAAAAATAGTTGTAAAGAATTTGTTAAAAATCAATATACTATATTGTTTTATTTTGTACGAATGGTAATATGTGATTGAAATTATTCAAAGGGGGAAAGTTCATGAGCGTTTCGTTATCTGATTTTTTAATACAGATTACGAGTAATCCAGCGCTATTTATAACAGTATTATTAACATTAGTAGTAATATTAGTAAATGGTTGGACTGATGCCCCGAATGCAATTGCAACTTGTTATCAACAAGATTGTTATCACTAAACAAAGTGATCATAATGCAGCAGTTTTTATTTTTTGGGTGTGTTAGTAATGATTATGGTGAATAAGGCCGTAGCATAAGCTATTTATAATATAGTAGATTTGAGGGGGGGTCTTTGGATGCCCTGGTTGCTCTACGTGTAGCTTTATTTACTGTGGCTATCTGGGTAACAGCAGCATCATACTTTGGAATACAAATGAATGAGAGTTATGCGTTAATTGCAGGAATCTCTGGAGCAGCAATTGCTTTATAAGTAGGCTTAAGTATCAATGGTAATGAGTCGGTAAAGGTCTTTATGGACTTTTTATATCGACAGTGATAGAATTAAGTCTTGGTTATGTAACAACAAATTTAATGGAAAGTATAGTATTAAAAAATTCATAATTATTTTACATCAAGGGGTAGAAAATGAAACTGCTAAAAAGGGTAAGCCCTGGAAGATTAATATCATTAGGGTTTGCAAGTGTTATTTTGATTGGAGCAATAATTTTGTGGCTCCCAATATCTGCAAATGATGGAGTAAATGTTAGATTTATAGATGCTTTATTTACTTCAACAAGTGCGGTTTGTGTAACCGGATTAATTGCTGTCGATACAGCAGATACCTTTAATATATTTGGTCGCACCGTTGTAGGTCTACTAATTCAGATTGGAGGATTAGGGGTTACTAGTTTAGGTGTTGCAATCTTGTTATTTGCAGGTAAGAAGGTTGGTATTAAGGGAAGAGTACTCATGAGAGAATCGATGAACTTAAACTCTCTTAAGGGTATTATGCAACTTGTTAAGGCAGTATTATTTACTACCTTATGCTTTGAAGTGGTAGGAACGATATTAAGCTTTATCGTCTTTGTACAAGACTATTCACCAATTAAAGCATTGGGAATAAGTTTATTCCATTCGGTAGCAAGTTTTAATAACTCTGGTTTTGATGTTCTTGGAGGCTTTCAAAACCTCTTAAATTATAAAGATAATGTATTGCTCAACTTAACTACAGCTGGTCTAATTATCTTTGGTGGTATTGGTTTTATTGTTACAAAAGAGCTGGTAGAAAAAAGATCTCTTCGTAAATTAAGTCTTCATTCCAAGGTTGTACTTTTAATGACTGGTATTTTATTATCAGTAGGTACCGTACTTTTATATATTACAGAGGATATTACTTGGCTGGGTGCCTTTTTTATGAGCACATCAGCAAGAACTGCTGGATTTAGTACCTTTAATACAGGTAATTTTACAAATGCAGGTTTATTTATCTTAATTATTTTAATGTTTATCGGTGCTTCACCTGGTTCCACTGGTGGTGGTATAAAGACAACTACATTTTATACATTAATAAAAAGCCTATATAGTACTGCCAAAAACAAGCACTGTACAGCGTTTAAGCGTAGGGTTCCAAGTGATGTTATTTCAAAATCATTTGTATTATTTTTGTTAGCAATGGGTTTGGTATGTTTAAATACGTTACTATTGTGTTTTATAGAACCTAATTTCAGCTTTATTCAAAATTTATATGAAGTTACAAGTGCGTTTGGAACGGTAGGTTTATCTACAGGTATTACACCAAATTTAAAAGATTTATCAAAAATTATTTTAATTTTAACAATGTTTATCGGTAGGCTTGGACCTATGACGATAGCTACCCTTTGGTCACATAAAGATAAGCCTAGTGTAAGCTATTCAGAGGAAAGCTTAATTATAGGATAAAAATAATGTGATGAGGATAAGGATTTAGGAAAATGAAAATGACAGATTTAACAGACAGGTTTCTGTTAGGGAGGAATATGAAAAGTAATCGTTCACCAATTGAGTTTGGTATTATTGGGTTAGGTAGATTTGGATATGCTTTGGCAGAAACTTTAGCAAGTGCCGGAAAAGAAGTAATGGTAATCGACAATAATGAGGAAACTATTAAACAAATACGTGGATTAGTTCAAGAGGCTTTTGTTGCAGGAGCTTTGACATCTGAAGTATTAGAAGAGACGGGTATTCAAAACTGCGAGACAGTTGTTGTTTGTATCGGTGAAAAAGTTGATACCAGTATTTTAACCACACTTCATGTTATTAACATGGGTGTACCACGTGTAATAGCCAAGGCATTTAGTCCAGACCAAGGTAAAGTATTAGAAAAGTTAGGTGCTGAAGTTATCTATCCAGAGAGAGATATGGCAATTCGATTAGCAAATCGTTTGGTATATTCCAAAGCTCTAGATTTTATTGAATTAAATGGTGATATCACAGTATCAGAGATACAAGTTACTCATAAAATTATTGGTAAAACAATCTCCGATATCGATGTTCGTAAAAACTATAATCTAAATATTATTGCATTAGAGCATGGCAATCTCACTACAATAGAAGTGTCTCCAGATACTGTTTTAAAAGAAGGAGATGCTATCGTAGTTATCGGAAGAAAAGATCAAATATCTAAATTTGAGTCGCATATTGCGTATTAATGAAACTAGCGATAATCATATTGCTTTCGATAGTGATCTCATTTCATATGATATAAGATATAAAAAAAGACAATCAGTTTTGGGCTGATTGTCTTTTTTATCTTAGGTAAGAACGGGTCGCAAAGGGGATATAGATAGGTTTCTTCTAATAATAATCTTCGGAGTCATAAACTTCGTCGATTTCCTCTTTGTCTTCAAAATAGTCATTATGCATTGACTTATTTTTATAGACTTGTTTGGCATTGGACTTGGTAAAACCTACATTGTTTGAACAATTGGAAGCTGTTCTTTTGGTTGGAGTTGCTTTACTATTTTTAGAACTTTCCATGAGAAAAATCTCCTTTCCTTTTTGTCCGTAGTATTTACATTTTTACAAAAACTATGCGAAAAATTAAGAAAGGGGAGTATGTAAGACATAAATGGTATTGAGAGATTGAGACTCGTCTACTTCAAAACCATCAATATGACCATTGTTAATAATCGTAGTACATTGATTAAATTCATATTGTTGTTCACATTCTTCTAATGTAATAATATCCATATTCATATGATTACCCCTATCTTTTCTTTTCACTGAATTATATTCAATACAAGCAAAAATAGAATAGGGGTAAACTAACAATTTGATTTAATTACCACTTATAAAATGAAGTGGGATTATGGAAATAACCAATATATGCTACATTACTAATAAAACTTCATTTTCTTCAGATAGTGAGTCCGCAGGAATGTAATTTGAGGAAAGATTTGTTCCGTTTAAGTAACATTCACGGTAACCACTTTCTACACCATCTAAGTTCTGCACCGTAATATTTAACTTTTTATTGCGGAAGATCTTAGTAATTGTAACCTCTTTCCAAGTGGATGGTATGGATGGAGAGAGCAATAATCCATCGAAGTCAGGACGAATACCTAAGATACCTTCAACGCAACCAACCATCACGGTTGATGCTGTTCCTGTCAACCAGTGCACATGGGAACGACCTTCAAATGGGCTATCAACCGACTCAGTAAATTGTCCATGAACATATGGTTCAAGAACACGAACATCTGCATTATCATTCTGAGAAGATGGAGAACTTTCCTTAAAGTACTGATAAGCGCGATTACCATGACCCATTAAGGATTCTGCAAGGATGATCCAACCTTGTGGCTGCGAGAAGATACCACCATTTTCTTTGGTTGATTTATTAAATAGGATAGCAAGAGCACCGTCAAATGCATGGTCAACATAGGATGGAGCCATTAAGCGGCAGCCATATGCTGTATTTAGCTCACGATGAACACTTTCTAATGCTTTTTCAGCTTGGTCCTTGGTAGCTAGACCACTGATTACTGACCAAGATTGTGGATTTAACCACATATTTGCTTCTGGATCCTTCTTAGAACCAATTACTTGACCATCTTCTTTAAATCCACGGATAAAACGATCTTCTTCCCAACAATACTTTTGAATAGTTTCTCCAAGTTGTAATTGCACTTTATCTAAATAAGCGAGATATTCATCATCATCTTTTTCCTTAGCAAATGCGCGAATTACGGTCATAGCATAATATAACTGTAGTGCGACGAAGGAAGATTCTCCTTTTTTACCAAGTCGCAAACAATCGTTCCAATCGGCGTGAAGTCCAGCAGGCATATTATGTGCACCAAGACGCTCCATAGAGAAGTTTATAGCTCGCTTTAAGTGATCATAAACAGTTCCTACATCTTTATTAG
>NZ_DAMADT010000011.1:67159-117555 GCF_031997925.1 Lachnoclostridium sp.
TGGAATAACTTCATCTATAAATGCTTTATTTCCTGTTTCGGAAATATACTTTAATACCGTAGGGAATAGCCAAAGAGCATCATCTGCACGGTAAGCTGGATGTCCAGTTGCTTGTACATAGGTAACATCATCAGGAGTATCTTCATGACCAGCATTATGATTGAACTTAACTAATGGTAAACCGCCACCGTTATCTACCTGCGCTGATAGCATAAAGCGAATTTTCTCACCTGCTAATTCCGGATCAAGATGAATGATACCTTGTATGTCTTGTACGGTATCACGATAACCGTAACCATTTCTTAAACCGGCATACATGAAAGAAGCTGCTCTTGACCAGATAAAGGTGATAAAGCATTGGTACGCATTCCACGTATTAACCATATGATTAAAGTTATCATCTGGGGTTTTAACCTGGAATTGCTCTAATTTCTCGTGCCAGTATGATTTTAATTCCGCTAACTCTTTCTCGACGATGGATAAATCTTCATAACCCTTTAATAATTCCGCAGAATCTTTATCATTTTTCTTACCTAATATGTATACTAATTCTTTTGTTTCACCGGGTGAAAGAGTTAAAGTAGAATGAAGGGCACCACAAGCATTAGAATTGTAATTTAAAGTATTATCGCAACGTCCATTGACGACTGCGACTGGATTTCCATAACTATGGTAGCGTCCGATGAAAGATGCCTTGTCACCATTATAGGAAACGATAGGCTGACCTACACTACCAAAGAAACGTTCCTTATAATTCGTGCCTTCTGCATTTTTACCAGTGTTTTCGTTAATTGTCTGTAGGATCTTATTACCTTTAAAATAAGTTTTGGTTATAAAGAGGGTATATTGTAGATTAACTTGATCATTTTCATAAAAGTCTTCATTCGTAAATTCAATGAAGCCGAAAGTGGAAATTGTTCTTTCTTTCGTATCCGTATTGGTTACAGATAATTTCCAAACTTCATGTGTCTTATTAAGAGGTACATAATATAAAGCTTCGGAATGGATATTAGAATAATCAGCACTAATTTTGGTATAAGCAGTACCGTGACGGCATTCATTTTGATAAACTGATAAATCTTTACCGACTGGTTGCCAGGATGCTGACCAATAATCATCTGTTACATCATCACGTAAATAAATATATCTTCCTGGTTTGTCTTCCTGATTGAATATATATCTTGATATTCTACCATTTGCTCCACTCTTTACAAAGCTATAACCACCGGCGTTATTTGATATAATAGCGCCATATTCCGGGGAACCCAAATAATTTGCCCATGGAGCAGGGGTATTCGGCTTTGTAATTACATATTCTCTGTTTTCTTCATCAAAGTAACCGTAATTCATAACAATCTCCTTTACTTTATTCATTTTGTTAAGGCATAAATTCTCCATAACATTTGGAATATTATAGCATAAATTAAGATTTCGAAACAATGTTTAATCATATCCTTATCAAAGGGATTAGATAAGATACGACATGAGAGATTGTTAGATTCTGAGTATATAAAATTAATTGTGAATTTCAAGATGTAAAGTATTGTCGAATTAAGGCACATTCATTGGATAGGTGCATATTCTAATAGTAAACAAGGAGGGGGAATATGAAAGATATCGTTACATCAATTCAGATATTAATATCTAGTCTTGGTGGGGTCTTAGGATGGTTTTTAGGTGGGACCGATGGTTTTTTGTATGCATTATTACTGTTTATCGTTATTGACTATATAACTGGTGTTATGGTCGCTATCTTGCAGCATAAAGTATCTAGTGAGGTTGGGTTTCGAGGGATTTTTAAGAAGGTGGTTATTTTATGCCTTGTTGGAATAGGTCATATTATTGATACGAAAGTTGTTCGTAGTGGAAATGTAATGCGAACCGCAATTATTTTCTTCTATTTATCGAATGAAGGGATCAGTATTTTAGAAAATGTTGCATCGATTGGACTGCCTATTCCCAAAAAATTATTAGATGTCCTCGTAGCATTAAAATCAGAAAATAGCGATGGAATCGTGGATATAAAAAAATCAGAGGAAATATTAGAAAGTGGTAATAATGAAAAGTGTGAGGAAAGTAAAAGGGATGACTTAGGGGAAAATAAAAAAGATAACTTAGAGGAAAGCAAAAAGGATGACTTAAAGGAAAGTAAAAAAGATAACTTTGAGGAAAGTAGAGATGCTAGCTTAGAGGAACATAAAGAAGATAATTCTGAGGAAAGTAAAGAGGATAGTACGGAAGAAAACAAAAAAGATAACATTGAGGAAAGTCTAAAACAAAATATGGAGAATATTCAAAAAGAAAACAGTGAGGACAACGAAAAAGATTACATTGAATAGTATAATAAGATTACGTGAGTAATATTTATTAATAGAAATTGCATGCTGTAAAAGAATACTAAGGTCATAGATAAAAAAGGTTTAAATTTATTAATGATTAAAAATTGTTTACGAATTGGGAGGAGTATTAAAAGTTAATACTGAGTATAGAAGCGTTGAACATGTAAGCCCCGATAGATTTAGAAATTAAATCTATCGGGGCTATTTGAGTGTATAAATAATTATATGTCTTTGAAAAAATACGGTTGCTTATGACAAAGGAGTGCTACAAAAGATTAACACAGAAAGCAACAATTATCTCTAGTTTTCATTATTTATTCTTTTCTACTTCAGCCATCTTCATAGCACGAACCTTTAAAGAAAGTCCAAAGAGATTGATAAATCCTTCTGCATCATGATGATTATATAATTCACCGGTAGTGAAAGATGCAATACTTTCATTATATAGAGAATATGGGGAGGTGGTACCTTGCTTAATAATATTACCTTTGTAAAGCTTTAATTTAACTTCACCTGTCACATATTCTTGAGTTACTTCAACGAAAGCTTGAAGAGCTTCACGAAGAGGAGTAAACCATTTACCTTCATAGACAACATCAGCGAATTTATTTCCGATTTCTTTTTTACAAGATAGTGTAGCACGATCTAAGATTAATTCTTCGAGCTGAGTATGAGCTTCCATTAAAATTGTTCCACCTGGAGTTTCATACACACCACGAGACTTCATACCAACTACGCGGTTTTCCACGATATCAATAATACCAATACCATGCTTGCCACCAAGTACGTTTAATTCTTCGATAATCGCAGAAGCTTTCATTGACTTACCATTAAGAGCAACCGGAATTCCTTTTTCAAATGTCAAACTTAAGTTTTCAGCTTCATTTGGTGCCTTTTCTGGTGATACACCAAGTACAAGTAAATGGTCATAGTTTGGTGCATTTGCAGGGTCCTCTAACTCTAGACCTTCATGGCTAATATGCCATAAGTTACGGTCACGACTATAGCTATGGCTTGCATCAAATGGTAAATCGATTCCATGTGCTTTGCAATATTCGATTTCATCTTCTCTGGATTGCATCTTCCAGGTGTCATTACATCTCCATGGAGCAATTATCTTTAAGTCTGGAGCAAGTGCTTTAATACCTAATTCAAAGCGAACTTGGTCATTTCCTTTTCCAGTAGCACCATGGCATATAGCAACAGCCTTTTCTTTTCTTGCAACTTCTACTAATTTTTTTGCAATGACTGGCCTGGCCATAGAAGTACCAAGAAGATATTTATTTTCATAAACAGCACCAGCCTTTACACATGGTATTACGTATTCATCCACGAATTCATCGGTTACGTGCTCAATGTATAATTTCGTTGCACCGGATAACTTTGCTCTTTCTTCTAAACCGTCTAATTCATTTCCCTGTCCAACATCGATACAACAGCAAACCACATCATAATCATAATTTTCTTTTAACCATGGAATGATAGCTGTAGTATCAAGACCACCGGAATATGCTAAAATAACTTTTTCTTTCATCAAAATATCCTCCTTAATCAATTAGTTACGCACTTTAGAATGTGTAACAATGCATAAAAATTATCTCAATATTTATAAATATACATCACATTGAAAAAATATGCAATCCATAAATTAAGAAAATTTTAATGTATTCTTAGGGTATGTTTAAGACTTATTTAGTTGTTTCATTAACTAGACTGTGATAAAATATTAACTTAGAGGTTTCAAAATATTAGAAAAATATGGCGAATTATTTGTAACCTAGAAAGGGACATAAAAATGAAACAATTATTTAAGAAGTATAATCACGCCTGGGTATTACTTTATGTGTTTATTTATTTAATATGGTTTTTCTATTTAAGTAAAGCAAGCGCTGATTCTTATCATTTAGTTAAATCAAGTCTAGATGACAAAATTCCGTTTATTGAGTGGTTCATTATTCCATATTACATATGGTTTCCTTATGTACCAGTTGTCATTGCATATTTTTTCTTTACTTCCAAAGAAGATTTTTATCGTTGTACTGGATTTTTATTTATTGGTATGACAATCTGCCTGATTGCATATACGATATATCCAACAGGAATAAATTTTCAACATGACTTGGATTCCCTAGGACGAAGTAATTTTATGATTGATATGACTCGTTTAATTTATAGTGTAGACCCGGGAACGAATGTTTGTCCTAGCATTCATTGTTTTAATTCCATAGGGTTAACAATATCGATCATAAAAAGCAGACGACTTGGGAAGTCTAAACTTATTGTTACTGCGTCAATTATTTTAAGTACGTTAATCTGCATGTCAACAGTTTTTGTTAAGCAACATTCCATTATTGATGTATTTTTTGCGATAGGGCTCTCAATTATCATGTATTTTATTATATATGTTCCAAATTATGAGCGTCTATTTAAAAAAGCTAGCTTAGAGGTTTTAGAGGGAAAATAATTTATTAATCATTAATATAACCTTACAGAAGATGTTCCTCGCTTCTAAGCGGAACATAAGTGAAATGAAGCACCTACTTATATAGCATCGGAGTTGTTGTAAGGTTACGAGAAAGTAGCGAAGCGGGATACCGAGTATCCGCTTTGACACTATTATACAGTGGAGGTTTTATGTATCAGATTATTTTAGCTTCAGGCTCTCCAAGGAGAAAGGAAATCTTATCACAGGTCGGTATCAATTTCACGGTTTGTGTCAGTAATATAGAAGAAATAACATCAGAAACTTTACCAGAAAACATTGTGATGGAACTTTCAAAGATGAAAGCCCTAGATGTCACGAAACAATATGAATCGAACACAATTATCATAGGTTCAGATACAATCGTAGCATACAAAAATCAAATTCTTGGAAAACCAAAGAATGAGGAACATGCGAAGGAAATGTTACAATTGTTATCTGGAGTTACACATGAAGTATATACTGGTGTAACCGTTATTATAAAAAAAGAGTCAGGAGAAGTAGAAGAGCGTACGTTTTTCGAAGTATCAAAAGTTACAGTTTCAGAACTTACCGAGGAAGAAATTATGGATTATATAAGGTCCAAGGAACCTATGGATAAGGCAGGAGCTTATGCAATTCAAGGAAAATTTGCAGTACATGTTACAAGAATTGAGGGGGATTACTATACTATTGTAGGGCTTCCCATTGCTAGAATTTATCAAGAGGTAAAGAAGTTAGGGGTTGACCTTATAAGGCAGATGTAACCTTCCGTCTAAAAACTAGAAGGATGGTGTATAAAAAGCAATCTATACCATATTAAGCGATTATAGATACTCCTAATTCGTATAATGAAAAAGCTTAATGAAGCGTGATTTTTCTTTTTCATGAGAAGGAAAAGTTCACGAGATTCCTTTTTTATTATAACAAGTGGGTGTCGCAAGATAGATTTTTGTCTATTTTACGGCACCCACTTTTCTCTTTTGGATCGAAAAAATTTACGAAGTGTACATTTTCTTATATTTTCTAAATCCGATAAATCCTACCTTCATAAGCGCGAAGCTGTTTCAAGGTTTTTCCTGGATAATTGCAGAGTACTAAGCCCTTTCTTTCATTGGAAAACTCTGTTTCCTCAGAGAAGCCTTTCTGTTCTGATAAACTCTCCAAACTTACTAACATTTCCTCAACAGGTACATTTCCCGGAAGCTTTTGCTCCTTCTTACTCAAATTACAGATTATCAGGTAAGTTTCTCCCTCTAGGAGGCGAGTATAGACCAGAACATCCTTGCGTTTCTTATGAGTAAATCGAATCTCTCCATAAATCAATGCAGGCGTCTTCTTCCTGAGTGCTAGTAATTTTCGATAAAAAGATAGAACCGATTCTAAATCCTGCATCTGATTCTCTGCATTACATACCAATTCATCGCCGTCACTTCCAATCCATGGAACCGATTCGGAGAAACCACACCCAGGTTTTGCTGACCACTGCATTGGTGTACGAGCATGGTCACGGCTGCCTGCTAGTATACGAAGAAAAGCCTTTTCTTCAGGCATTTTCTCGCAGAGTTCCTTATATTTATTTATACTTTCCACATCCCGAAAATCGCTAATCTCATGAAAGTCTTTGTTAATCATACCAAGTTCCTGTCCTTGATACAAAAAAGGAGTACCTTTTAACGTCATCTGTATCATTGCTAACATCTTTGCAAGCACCTGGCGATGTGTATGGGAATGGTCAATCTTAGAAAGCATTCGTGGATTGTCATGGTTATCATAAAAAAGCGACATCCATGAGGTATCCGCATAGTTTTCCATCCAGTCCATAATATAAGATTTATAATAATTTAAATCATATTCATATTGGTCAAACCGTGCATTACCACCGGTTTCTAGATGATCAAAGGAAAACATCATATTAAGCTCGCCTCGGCTATCGTCCGTCAGAAGCTTTCCCATCTTCATTCCGATACCTGGAGTTTCTCCCACGGAAAAGGCCTGATAAGGTGTTAAAGCCTCGTTCTGCATTTCCTGCAAATGTTCATGAAGCTTTGGCCCATAAAAATAATGTTCAATCCCTGTAAATCCCATCAAATTTCCGATAAATGAATCACCATCCGGTAACCTATTTGACTTGGAAATATAGTTGATTACATCCAGACGGAAGCCATCTACCCCTTTTTCTAACCACCAACGAATCATTTGGTAGATATCTTGCCTAAGGTTTGGATTTTCCCAATTTAAATCCATTTGCTTTTTGGAAAATAGATGTAGTCCCCAAAGGTTTTTCTCAGGATAATGGTTCCAAGCACTTCCGCTAAAAAAAGAAGTCCAGTTATTCGGTTCTTTTCTTAGAAAATAATAATCACGGTAAGCAGACTCTGAAGATTTTAATGCTTCTTGAAACCAGCGATGTTCATCGGAAGTATGATTCACCACCAAATCCATGACTAAACGCATATTGCGGACATGAAGTTCCTTAAGTAGGAGATCAAAATCCTCCATGGTACCAAACTGTGGATCAATCTTTTGATAATCTCTAATATCATACCCATTGTCATCTCCAGGAGAATCATAGATGGGAGAGAGCCAGAGTGCATCCACGCCAAGCTCCTTCAAGTAATCTAGTTTTGCTATGATACCAGGAAGATCACCCACCCCATCGCCGTTTCCATCCATGAAGCTGCGAGGATAAATCTGATAAAATACAGCCTCCTTCCACCAGGTAGGAGTAATTTTCTTATCATTGAAAGATTCTTTATCAAGACTGTCATTGGATTGATTTAATAGGGCAAGCAATGCATCAAAGAAGCCATCGCCAAGCTTTTTCCCTGCGATACGCTTCAGAAAGGTAAGGGGAAAAGCACCGATAACAGGATTTTCTACCAGCACTTTAGAAAGACCTGCCTGCAATAAAATTTTATTGATGACATCATACCCAACTGGATGGCAGTATAGGTCACGTAATTTACTTTTAAGTGTATACATTTCGGCTCCCATCTGCGCGCCATAATGCGTTTCATCCTGTGAGAGTAAACGGAGACCTTTTACTCTTAGTTCGAATATGTATTATGGCGAGCATAACAATCAAACTTATCTTATTAATCCGACTCTACCGCATTCAATTCCCCACGCTCAGCAAGATCCTGTAAGATTTGATTATGTAATTTGCGGTCGATTTTGTATTTACTGCGGTAAAGAATATAACTGCACAGAATGCATAGAAGTGGGAACAAAAGCATGGCAATTTTCATCATCAACAGCCCTTCGGATGTAACCTCTTCGGCAGAAGAAGCATTCTTAATCCCGGAAACAATAACAATCGCAGTCACGATACCATTTGCTACAGCTCCTCCGATTTTATTAATAAAAGGCTGTAAAGAAAAGGATATCGAATCATTACGTTTTCCAAGTTTCCAATGGCCATAATCCACCGAATCAGCCAGAAACATCAACATCATAATCTGCACAAAAGCTTGCCCAACAAATATTAGGACACCGGCAATGCCAATCAAAATCATATTGTGATTTGATGAGAAGAAAAACAAAAGATAACCAATTAACACAAGTATAATTGAGAAAGTATACAAGGTTTTGCGCTCAAAGCGTTTCCCAAGCAACGGAAAGATGGACAGCGCAGCAATCTGGGATACACCAAGGATTACGGCAAAAATAGCATACATATCTTCATTGCCATATGCGTATTTGAAAAAATAAATTCCAAAACTAGTGGTAGTGACATAGCCAATCATAAATAAAGCCATAGCAATAGCGGTAATCGAAAGTTGGTCATTTTTTATAATTACAAAAATTAATTCTTTCAGGGAGGTATGCTGCTTTTGGTCCTTAATTTGATGAGATTCGCGCACACCAAATAGCGTGATCAACTGACCTGCTAACATAATTGCCACCACGAGTAAAGAAAAGTAAAAATAAGCCTTTGGCAAACTGTCAAGTGAAGTGCCCCATGCTTTGGTAATAGGAACAATGCCTGCAACCACAAAAAATAGACCGATATTTGCACAAATACGAGCGATGGAACCAATTTTCTCCCGCTCGCTCTGCGACAAGCTTAAAGATGGTAGCATCGACCAGTAAGATATATCGTTAATGGTAAAGCTGATTCCCCAAGACAGATAGAGTACCGTATAAAGTATTACAAATGCTGACCCTTTCGCATGAAAATCCGTAAAAAGCAGGACAGTAAAAATACCAGACAGTATAGCGCCTAATGCAATCCAAGGTTTGAACTTTCCAAATCTAGTATGGGTATTGTCCACAATTAATCCCATAATTGGGTCATTAAAAGCGTCAAAAACACGGCAAAGTAAAGTAATGCCGGTAATCCACCAAAGGACATTGGTAGATACTTCTATGACATCAGTAAGATAAAACGTTAAATACATGCTGATCAGCGAATAGACCATATCTCTACCGATGGTTCCAATTCCGAAGGTAAAACGGTTGGATTTATGTAATTGATTCATAGGAAACCTCACTTTCAAAGGAAATCATGAATGATATTCCTCCTCATGGACATATTTCTCATAGAGCCGCTCCGTTACACCGCCTTGTTCTATGATCTCACTGTAAAAACGTCCACTTTGCTTTATGGTTCTTGCCTGTGTTTCATAATCAATATGTACAATTCCAAAGCGTGCGCTTTCCCCCTCTAGCCATTCAAAATTGTCGCAGAAGCACCAATGATAGTAGCGTGTTATAGGAAGATTGCTTGCACACAAGGCTTTTAAATGCTCATAAATATAGCGGGAACGGAACGTATCCTGATTGTCACAGGTGCCGTTTTCGGTAATATAGATCGGGCGTTTCAGAATAGAATACAATTCCTGTGCACAAGAAACGATTCCATGAGGATATATTTCCCATTCAAGATCATTCTTCGGACAATTCTTTGCCACTCCATCCCCAAGCTTGTTAATCGTAGAACGGGTGTAGTAATTTAACCCATGAAAATCAGCATATTGTCCGTGAGGAACATGACTGATGTTCTTCAGTGGAGGTAAAAATTGTCCGGTTAAACACGCCTTTGCAAGGGCACCTTGGAACATCCATTTGGATAACACTGTATAGGAGATGTGAAGAGGATTCTTTGGATTTTCTGGTGCAAATACGCGTGCGTGGTGGGCAAAACCAACCTTAGTATCATTATATCCCATTTTGCTGCGGATTCTGTGAATCATGCGATAGGATTTGATATGGCAAGTTGCCATGACGGACATCACCTTAGAAGTCAATAGGACGGAATTCTCTCCTGGAGGGAATCCTCCACCGAAATACCCCAAAGTTGCATAGACATTTGGCTCGTTGATGGTGATATATTCGGAAACTAAGTCGCCAAATGAACGGACAGCAAAGGAGACATAACGTAAAAAAGCACGAATGTTTTCCTCCTTTGTAAACCCTCCCCTTTTTTCAAACCACATGGGATTAGTAAAATGATGAAGGGTTAACAGCGGTTCAATTCCCTGGCTTTTCATAAAGGTAAGCAACTTACGGTAATGCTTTACCGCTTCTTTATTCCAATTGTTCTCCTTTGGTTCTAATCGGGCCCACTCGATGCCAAGGCGGTACCTCTTGATCCCCATGCTTTGCATTAATTCAATGTCTTCCTGCCAGCGTTCCCAATGCTGATTTGCACGCTGCGGACTTGAACCGTCCTGAATATGCCCAAGGTGGTACCAGTTGTTCCAGCTATGATCAACATCTCCGCCTTCAATCTGGGCGGGTGCGCTGGCCACACCAAGCTGCATACCGGGTAATAATTGAAATGCCATAACGAATTCCTCCTTGTAAAAGATATGAGGCAATTATACCATAAATTGGGTAAAAGGTCTGCATTTTTTTGACTGTGTGATGCGTATTTGGTTATAGATTTTATATATAAGAGGACTATGGATTTTTAACATTTTTCATAAATATAAGTCGTAATACGCAGGATAAAGAAAGATAATGGCGAACATTGGAAACTTTGTGGAAGTGATAGCGTTGAAATAGAAAAACGTGATATAGGATTCATTGGTCAATATGATGATGGAAGAAAAAAACTAAAGTATCAAGTTAATGTAAGGTGTAATAAGTGTCATGCCAAGAGGAAACCAATTACAACCACAGTCATATATGTGGAGCCAGGATTTCATAGGCGATCAATGATATAGAGGATCATTGGCATTATGATGTTGACAAAGAAACAGTAGGTCAGTACACAGGACTTAAGGATAAGAACGGTGTGGAGATTTACGATGGCGATATAATCAAGTGCGATAAGCGAGGGCATGGATTATATCGCAGTGTAGTAAAATACAACGATGAAATGGCTAGATTCGATGTTGTTCAAGGAAATTGTGCATTTCCGATGATTCTGGAAGAAGTGGTAGACAATATTTCTATTTCTGGTGCAGATTACGAGGTAATAGGGAATATATGCGAGAACGAGTAGTAGGGTAAATTAATATTTAACGTATTAAGAACATTGAAAATTTAATATGGATATTTGGTATATAGTGTAATATACTACAAATGAAATGAAGAAAAATTATATTTATATATAGTATACTCTGAATCATTGGAACTTTTTTAACGGTATATTCGACTAATATGCAAAGGAAGTAGATACATACGAAAACAGAATGACAATATTATTGATTAGGAGGTGCATCACAGGTGAAAAAAATCGTTTTGCTTTTTATTTCGGTTACTTTACTGGCCCTGACTTCATGCTCACAAAAACCATCAGAGAATGAATCAGACTATACGGTTTTTTTGAACATGTTAGCCGACAGCAATATTCAATACACTGAGGAAGATACCGATACATCCAGTTTTCTTTCCGTTACACGTAAACCAATTTTAATCGGAGATGATATCATCAGCATTTACGAATATGATTCAAACAAAGATATGGAGAAAGATTCCACGTATATTGATAAAGGCGGTTCCAGCATATCTTATCCGGGCAAGGAAGTAGAAATCTCATGGGTATCGCAACCGCATTTCTTCAAAAAAGGCACACTGATTATCAACTATGTAGGAGAAAATGAACAGATACTGGAATTGTTGAATAAAAACTATGGCGCTGAATTTGCCGGTTACGGATATATAAACAAATAATATGTCGACTGGACACCATAGTATGGGAATAATCTCAATAAAAATAAAAAGATAAGTAAATATTTATTACTTTACACTACCAACTATATATTTAGCTGGTAGTTTTTTAATATGTTAAATTAAGATTTAGTTAATTAAGTACATTGAAAACTGAATATCGATAGTTGATAGCATTATCGGAATAAAAAGGTGGAGATAATCTTTAAGCAATGATGAAACTATTTATTGCAGAAAAGAAACGGTAAGTGCGAATATAAACCAGTAAGGAAAAGTTACCAAATTACCGAAAATGGACTGTTTTAATCGGAGAGGCGATTGAAGATGAGAATGATCCAATTGAATTGAAAGGAAAGGCGTATTTTCGAATATTGGGGTTCGTCATTGATAATCGATATCGGAATAAAGGGATTGGATCGGAAGCATTAAAAATGGCAATTCAATATATTTATCATGAATATGGTAAAGTTGCTTTTCTATTGGAATGTAATAAGGAAAATTTAACCGCAGTAAGATTTTATGAGAAGTTAGGTTTTAAGAATACATATATTATCAACAAACAAAGCAAGGATTATTTTATGATGAAAGATGTAGAAGCATAACTTCTAATTTATCAATTTAGATTAATTACGTAATATAAATTAAAAATAATTGAATTATATATCCACAAACTGCTAACTATCAATATGGAGTTAGTAGTTTTTTATTGGCTAAAATAGTACCGTCAAACTAGAAGTTGCCAAGTTAACTAAAAAATTATTTAAATTTTGGGGGTCAGGTCATAGCAAGTAGTTTTTTGTGCTGAAAATAAAACTAAAAGGTATAAAACGCTGTCAAGGTAAGAGTTTCCGTTTAGATTTATTATTTATTTAACAAATCGACTATTATGGATCATTATATTGCGTCACCATATTCATCAATTAAATATCCTCTGGCGATGTATCCAGTTTGTCCGTTGTATGTAACTTTATACCAATCTGATAATACAGATGTAATTGTCACTTTGGTTCCTTCAGGAATTTTTGCTAATATTGTAGAGCTTGTACTTTGTGATGCTCTCAAATTGACACCTACACCATCACGAGTGCATACCCAACCATACGTAGTAGCTCTAGTAACAGAGTATTGTGTTAAATTTGTATCTGAAGTAGCAGCAAATGTTCCGACTGCTGGGATTAACGTAGTAGACATTGAAGCGATCATTACTAGCCCCATTATTTTTTTAGAAAAGCGTTTCATGTATAAAATCCTCCTTATTAATTATGATACAAAACGGAAACTCTTGCCTTGACAGCGTATTTTCAGTGTTATACATAATAAAAATTAGATACATATTGTTGTTAATTGTTAGTAGTATTTTCAAAAACTATTCCTGATGGTTGCGAAGTTCTGATAACAGTAACTTTTATACTATTTGTATACTGAAAATTGAAATGACTTTCCAGCTGGAATATCCCAACCGTCGCCACAATAAAACGTTAAAATAGTTTTTTCATAGTAGGACTCCCTTCATAAAAAACCATACTATAATTTACAGAATATTAAGCAACACTCATTTGATTTAAAATTTTAGAGATACTTAATATACAATAACTTTACAATAAATGACAATTTATGTAAATTGGCAAAAGGCACAAATAATACCAAGCATTTCAGTAAATATAACTATTAAGTCCAGTAAATATGAAAATAGTCTATTTATTTTTCGTGGAATATGGAATTGTATAGTAGAATGAAGAAATTTACTGACAGAAAGCACATTGACAACTATATATCGATTAGTAGATAATTAAATAAAATCTTAATACAATACGTTCGGAAAGTAGAGGGGTAATATGAAGAATATCATTAAAGTAAATGCCATATTAACAAATGTTACAGAAGGAAACAATAAAAAGCCAAACAATAGAACATTGCATAAAAGTCCAAAGACAACGCAAAAGTGGTCCTATTTTTCATATCATGTTGGCAATAAGATTGTAATATCAGAAAATTCATTGACTATAAATGGCACATTTCAAGAAGGTCATCGTATGACAGTTTGGTATGTAGAGAAGAAACCAAAGAAAGTTTATCGGTATAAGGTACTTGCAATGATTTTTGGCTAAATTAATAGATATTACTGAGTTTATAGGGGAGAACTATAGGGGTAAATGATTATTTAAGAAAGCAATCACATAGAAAACTTAATATTGATAGTTAGTAAAAAATACTGTATTCTGTAAATAGGTAAATCAAATTTTGAGGAAAATTTAAAAGCACAATTTTATAAAGGGGTTAGTATATAAATGAATAAATTATTATTGAAATTTATTAATCTGTTGCCTGAATCTATAATAACTAAGTTTGTTAGGCATTATGTTAATTTGCAGATAAAAAAGCATGTAAGGTTAGATGTAAAAGGTCTTGAAAACTTAAATTGTGATTTAGAAAGACCTTATTTGTTTGTATGCAATCATTTAAGCAATTCTGATGGTTTAGTATTGAACAAAGTACTGGAAAAAGAGAATATTATCTTTGTGGCTGGGAAAAAATTAGAATCGAATTCTCTGACTAATTTAGGATTTAAAATCGTCAGATCAATATCAATATTACCAAATTCACCTGATAAGGATGCAATCAAAAAGGTTATTAACGCAGTAAAAGAAGGAAACAGCATTTTAATATTTACAGAAGGGACTCGGAGTAGAACAGCAGAGATGCTTGAAGGGAAAAAAGGAATTTTGCTCTTTGCAAAGCTCACCAATGCTCCAATAGTACCAATAGGTATTTGGGGTTCGGAAAAATTTATGCCTATAGAGAAAGATATGGGTAA
Source organism: Lachnoclostridium sp. (assembly GCF_031997925.1). NCBI lineage: Bacteria > Bacillati > Bacillota > Clostridia > Lachnospirales > Lachnospiraceae > Lachnoclostridium > Lachnoclostridium sp. The sequence goes on from NZ_DAMADT010000011.1 coordinate 81,897, forward strand.
AGAGGCATTTTATGATGCTGATATAAATATTAACATAGGTGAAGTTTTCAATCTACCTAAAAAAAGTGATGATGAAACCAAAGGAAGCTGGGAAGCTAATTGTTTAAATCATATTATGGTGAGCATTGCTGAACTTTTGCCAAAAGAATATAGAGGATTTTATGATGACAAAAACAAATAAAAATGCCATTATTACTGGTTTCAGTATTGAATTTTTTTCGTAAGTTTTTACTACAAAATTGCAATTTAATAAGAGAATTTATGGGGAGCTACTAACTATGAAATTATTAAGTTAGTAGTTTTTTTGTGCGGGAAATTAATCGTTAAATTAATATTTAATTATTTTGTACATTGAAAATTGAATATTGATAATTGATAGTAGCATTGGAATAAAAAGGTAGACGTGATTTTTCCGTGGTGGTATCATATGATTATTAGTTTGCTGTAGTAATGTATTACGTAGTATAGATTATTTATATAATAGGAGGTTAGAAAAATGTATGAAAGATTGTTAAATAAAAATGAAATGCCTACAATAGAAGAATTTTTAGCGTATATCGGAAAAGGGAAAGAATTGTTTGATAGCATCGATGCTTTTTTGATATACGAAATAAATTCAGTAAAGATGATAAAATTTGATGCCCATAGTAGATGTTGGAAGATGAGTTATCACATAAAAAGAAAATATATTTGTGACATTATTACGGAAAAAGATGCTTTTACCATAGTAACACGATTATCCGGTGAAAGCATTAGAAATGTCTATGATGGTTTATTACCATACGCTAAAGAATGTATTGATAACAGCCCTTATCGCCATAAAGGTTGGATAGAATACCGAGTTTTAAGTGCTCTGCATTTAGAAGATATCAAAATGATGTTGCAGATTAGAGCGAACGATAACCGGTAAAGATACATATTATGAATACAACACAAAGTTTACTTAGTCCACAATATTTCTCAATAGCGTATTAAATATGTTTAATAAGAAATAGGTATACGCCTATCAACTATCAATATAAGGTTGGTAGGTTTTTTGTTGCACTAAACTAGAATTTAAGGAGTAAAAAACATGGGATAAATGGGCGATGTTAAATAGTTTAGATTTATTAAACAAAAGATGTATGAGACAGTGGAAGGTTTTATTACATATAAATATTGATAATTGGTAAAATATGCTATATCATTTAATAACAATAATAAAATAGGAGAAGGAATAATTATGAAAGCGAAAATGCATTTAAAGAAAAAAATTGTTTTTTGTGTAGTTATTTGCATTGCTGTTTTGATTGGCATATTTCTCGCAGTGAATCTGTACATATTACTGAGTACTCCTAAGCAATATATGATAACATCAGAAAATTATATTGATTATCAGCCACATTATGAATGTTCAGGGTATTCCTCTGCCTATGTATTAAGAAGTCTTGGTCAAGATACTGATGGTTTAGAATTGTATAATGCAATTTCTAATAAAAATAATGATGGTACGGTTCCACCTGTGACTTTAGTTGAATTTCTTGCAGAAAAGGGATACTCCGTAAAACTTTGTAGTGGTACGATGATGCAGTTGAAACACGAAATTAGCAAAGGTACACCTGTTATTGTATTTGTACGAACTTCACCAAAAGAAAATTATTATCATTATCTTCCGATTGTAGGATATGATGAGGAGTATATTTATGCGGTTGACTCACTGAAATATATGAAAAACGCAGAAAACGAATATTATAATCGTATTATTGGAAATAGTGACTTTGATAAGATGTGGGAAACAGGGGTGTTTAGAAAAAATACTTATATAACGATTAGATTGGATAATTAATCTTGCTTTTAAATATTATTATTTTTGCGATCCTTCTATTGTATCTTGAACAGATATGGTAATTACAGAAGTATAGAAAAACAATTTAAAATACCTTCTAAACATTTTAGAAATCGATGATGAAAAATAGAATATTGCAATGATGATTTTATGATAAATAATGAAGGGTGTTACTTTTTATAAGTTCTAAAACTTATGAAAAGGACACCCTTAAGTTATATTATAATGATTATTGTACGAACGTTGTCATGCCAACCGTATCACATTGCTCTCCTTGAATATTTGCATTCATCTTTTGTGAAAAAATTCGATAATATCTTGCACGGCGAACTGCACCTGTTCCGTTTTCTGCCTGTCCTGATTCATTGTTGATTATGATAATGGATAATCCCAATTACCGTTATATTGTGCATTTGGGCTACCTTGTTTTGGTTGCCAGATTCCTCCGGGAGGTAATTTGTTCCAGTTCTTTGTATATAACCGATAGCAGTTGAGCCAATATACCCTTCCCCTTCATTAAAGTAGAGTCCGGTCAAAGAATCATTTTGCACTTCACCACCGATTGTACCGCCACCAGTTTCATAGGAGATATTCGCTAGAAATCCTGCCAACTCTCTTTTTTGTGTACTGATATCACCTACAGCCAGAAAGGAGCCATAGTCACATATTTCAATTGTGAAATACCACACTTTACCTGTTTTATTTCTGTTACTGGTATGTTACTATCTAAATGTAACATATTTGTAACAAATAATAAATATATTTGTAACATACGACCTAACCGGAAGGAGGTTTCTGATGAAATTAACACGATTTGTAGTAGCAACAATGGCAACAATAATAACAGTTACAACATTAGGTACACCAACGGCAGTAAAGGCTGCATCATCTAATAATTCATGTTCTCAATTAAACGGTAATGTGATAACGGTGAGCGGCAGTAGTCAGGATGAAATAAAAGATAAATTAAAGGGTTTAGGGATTAATCTCAATAATCTTAATTTAAAAAATTGCTCTGGATTCCCAAACAATGTAGTTCCAAAAACAAAAGTGGAAAAACCAAAGACACAAAAACCAAAGACACAAAAACCAAAGGCAGAAAAACCAAAGGCAGAAGTACCTAAGGTGGTAAAACCTGATAAACCAGGAAAAAATGACGGTGGTTCTGAATCAAAAACAGAATTATCTTATGCACAACAGGTTGTGAAATTGGTAAATGAAGAGAGAGCAAAAAATGGTCTTTCTGCACTCACAATAGATAAGTCTGTGGAATCAGCAGCACTTGTGAGATCAAAGGAAATAGAAAAATCATTTTCCCACACCAGACCAAACGGAAGCAGCTTCAGTACTGCATTAAAAGAGCAGGGTGTAGGCTTTATGGGAGCAGGTGAAAATATTGCATGGGGCCAGAAATCACCTGAAGAAGTTATGAACGGATGGATGAACAGTGAAGGCCACAGAGCGAATATTTTAAATCCAAAATTCACAAAAATCGGTGTTGGTTATTATAAAAATTCCAATGGAACAAATTACTGGACACAGTTATTTACTTACTAAATCAAAATAAAAAATAATATAAAAAATAAATTCACTTCAAAACAGCAGAAGTCCTCGAACGGATCTCTGCTGTTTTTTGAGATTTATTTGCTATGGTATTGATTTAGAATTGTACTATTATATGAACATAGAAATACCTATTATTGATAGTTGGCAAAATATGTAGTATCCTCAAGTATTTACGATAAATTGAGCAAGCTAAAGAAATTGCAATTTTTAAACTAAATGTACCTGAAGCATGAACTAATTTAACAAAGAAGGTAACATTGGTTTTTTTATTTCATATCATAAAGAAAAAGGGATTTTTCTATGGAAGTAACTGAGAGATATGAAATTCTAATTGCATATATGGGGAGAATAAGACCAGGTATTGAATTTATGGAAGATGTTTGGAGTGCAGCGATCTTTGAGGAATATCAAAGATCTGATATATATGTAAATGCAATAATTGATGAAAGGTCACTTGTATGTGTAGATTGTCCCAAAAGAGAAAAAGCTTTTACAATTATTACAGTAAGAAACCCAATTCAAACACCAGACAAAGATGCATATTATAATGCTTTAGGAAGGATTTTATTTAATGTAAGGAGTGCTTTGGATTCACCATATACCCTCATTTCGATTGGAGCTGTGCAAGTATCATATTTTCCTTATTTACCTTAAAGCAGGTCAATGACCTGTAGATAATTTGGACAAGCTCTAATTAATTTTAAAGATCATCTATAATTTCAACCTCATCAGGGAAGTCCCCCGCTTCTGTAAGCGGGGGTAAGGACTTGCCTGTTTTAGCAGGAGTTCAAGCTCCTGCTGAAATGCCACGTAGTGGCAATGAGGTTATGAGCAAGTAGCGCAAGCGGATTGCGAATATCCGCTTTGACATTATAATCTAAATATAGTAAAAGAACAGACTACTTATAATAACTAGTCTGTTCTTTTACAATTCGAACATTATTTATAGTTATCAAATATAGATTCTAATTATTAAGCTGGAATCTAATTAGAAATGAAAAATGTATAGGATTCATACTTTATTTTTTAAATATTTCCATATATTATTATGAGTCTTATATCATCTTTATATTACTCCGAAGAATCCAACTAGGCTCTTATTAAAAATTTATGCAAATTAATACATAATAATTAATTTGATCATTAATCACAAATGTATAAAATCTAGATAAGTTTATTAAGAAAAAAAGGAAGATGCTCGGTATAGTTAGGGGTTCTTCCTTTTTAGTTATGTGTACTATAATAAATATTTATATATGAACATATAAATTAAGCTTGCATAATATACATTATCAATGTATAATTATGTACACTTTACAATATTTTACCTTAGGAGATGGTAGAAGTACGAATCAGATTGGAGGTTACTATGATTAAAGTTGGTATTATTGGATCTACAGGTTATGCAGGGCAAGAACTGGTGCGGATTTTATTACAACACAAAGATGTTTCTATTGCGTGGTATGGATCAAAGAGTTACATAGATAAAAAATACTCGGAAGTATTTCAAAATATGTTTCAAATAGTGGAAGAAAGATGTCTTGATGAAAATATGGAAGAACTAGCAAGTCAGGTAGATGTTATCTTTACCGCAACACCGCAAGGGTTTTGTGCCTCACTGATGAAAGAGGAGATCTTATCGAAAGTAAAAGTAATTGATTTAAGTGCGGACTATCGAATGAAAGATATAAAAACTTATGAAGAATGGTATGGAATAAAGCACAGTAGTCCGAAATTTCTAAAAGAAGCGGTGTATGGATTATGTGAGATTAATAGAGAGGATATAAAAAAAGCCCGCTTAATTGCTAATCCTGGATGTTATCCTACTTGTTCAATCTTAACTATTTACCCATTAATAAAAGAAGGATTGATTGAAGTTGATAGTATTATTATAGATGCAAAATCGGGTGTTTCAGGAGCTGGTAGAGGTACAAAGGTTGATAACCTTTACTGTGAGGTTAACGAAAATATGAAGGCTTATGGTGTAGGTACACACCGCCATACTCCTGAGATTGAAGAACAACTCTCCTTAATGGCGTCAGAGAACGTAACAATTAATTTTACTCCACATTTAGTTCCAATGAACCGCGGTATTTTAATAACTGCTTATGGAAAATTAAAGAAGCAAGCTAGTTATGAGGTTGTAAAGGAAATCTATGATCGATATTATGCGAAGGAATATTTTGTCCGTGTTTTAGAAAAAGGGATGACCCCGGAAACTCGATGGGTAGAAGGAAGTAACTTTGTGGATATAAATTTTGTAATAGATCATCGAAATAACCGAATGGTTTTGATGGGAGCAATGGATAATTTGGTAAAAGGTGCAGCTGGGCAGGCAGTCCAAAATATGAACCTTATGTTTGGGTTACCAGAACAAGAAGGACTTAAATTAGTTCCAATGTTCCCTTAATTTTAATATCTAAACAAGAAAAAGTACGCTTCGTGAACTTTTCCTTGTCATGAATGAAAAACAGTGATTCATATCTAACTTTAGAAGCGGATAAGACAACGGAGAGAAGGGAGAGTATGAGGGGAGTTCCTTATACAGAAATATTTATGGAGATTATCAATGGTGGAGTAACAGCAGCGAAAGGATTTAAAGCTTCAGGTATCTATGTAGGAATTAAGAAAAAAAGAAAAGACATGGCGTTAGTTTATAGCATTGTTCCGGCAGTGGGAGCAGGTGTATTTACAACAAATATAGTAAAAGCTGCTCCAGTAAAATGGGATATGAACTTATTAAAGGAAGATAATGAAATTCAAGCAGTCATATTAAATAGTGGAGTTGCGAATGCATGTACTGGCGAACTTGGTGATATCAACAATGAGAAGATGGCAAAAGCCATTGCTGATGCACTCTCATTACCTATAAGTTCAGTTTTAACAGCATCCACTGGAGTCATAGGAAAACAATTACCAATCAAAATAATTGAAGGGGGTTCAAAGAAATTAGTAGATGAACTATCCGATACGAAGGAATCAGGTTTATTAGCTGCTGAGGCAATCATGACAACGGACACGATATCAAAGGAATGTGCGGTTACTTTCTTACTAGGGGATAAAAAAGTTACGGTTGGTGGGATGAGTAAGGGCTCTGGTATGATTCATCCGAACATGGCAACGATGCTTGGTGTTGTGACTACAGATATATTGATTAGCAAAGAGATGCTACAGGAAGTTGTAAGTTCAGATGTGCATGATACCTTTAATATGATTTCTGTGGACCGTGACACCTCAACGAATGATTCTCTCATGGTAATGGCAAATGGTCTTGCGGCAAATGATATGATTACGGAGAAAAACGAGGCATATTATCTATTTTATGAAGCATTTCATTATGTAACAGAGACCTTAGCAAAAATGATGGCCGGGGATGGGGAAGGTGCATCGAAATTATTAGAAGTTTCCGTGATAAATGCAACAACAAAGGATCAAGCAATTACACTAAGCAAGTCAATTATAACCTCTAATCTTGTCAAAACAGCTGTATTTGGAAATGATGCGAACTGTGGCAGAATTTTATGTGCTATGGGATACGCTGGTGTTGAATTTGATCCAGATAAGGTGGATTTATTCATAGAGAGTAGCTTTGGTAAGTTGCAATTAGTAGAAAACGGGATGGCTACTGATTACTCCGAAGAGCTTGCAACGAAGATTCTATCGGATAAGGAAGTAACAGCTATTGCAGATATGAAACTTGGTATGGCTTCTGCAAAAGCATGGGGATGTGATTTGACTTATGATTATATTAAAATCAATGCGGATTATCGTTCCTAAGAATCGTTTTAAAAATTTAGCTTAAGGGGACTTCATATGGATCAGATATTAGTAAAGGCACAAACATTAATTGAGGCGTTACCATATATTCAAAAATTTAATAATAAAAAGGTCATAGTAAAGTACGGGGGAAGTGCTATGCTTGACCCGGAACTTGAGATTAATGTGATAAAGGATGTTGTTCTATTAAAATTAGTTGGAATGCAGCCAATTATAGTCCATGGCGGCGGTAAGGAGATTAGTAAATGGGTTTCCTTACTAGGCCATGAATCAAAATTTGTCGATGGACTTCGGGTAACGGATGAAGTGTCAATGGAAGTTGCTGAAATGGTACTTGGTAAAGTAAATAAGCACTTAGTGCAAATGGTACAACAACTTGGGGTAAAAGCAGTTGGTATTAGCGGTAAGGATGGTGCAACACTTTGCTGTGAAAAGAAGCTAGTAAACGGAGAAGATATCGGATTTGTTGGTAATATTACGGAAGTTAATACCGACTTAATAGACACATTAATTAAACATGATTTTATTCCTATTATTGCACCGATTGGGCTTGATAAGGATTATATGGCTTATAACATTAATGCAGACGATGCTGCTTGTGCGGTGGCTACTGCTATAGGTGCTGAAAAATTAGCATTTTTAACAGATATTGAAGGTGTCTATCAAAATCCGGATGATAAGTCAACCTTGATTTCCGTTTTAACCTTAGAAAAAGCAGATGAATTAATACAAGAAGGATTTATAGGCGGTGGTATGTTACCAAAACTTAAGAATTGCATTGACGCAGTCAGAAGTGGAGTATCAAGAGTTCATATATTAGATGGTAGAAGAGAACATTGTTTATTACTTGAGTTCTTTACGAATAAAGGAATTGGAACAGCAATAATTAATGATGATTCAATTCTATTTGAACATGAAAACGCGTTGTAGGAGGGCTTAGGCAACCGGAAAAATTTGTGCCTGCGTACTCGGCATAAATTTAAGATGCGCAAAGAACGTGCGTAGGAATGGAGGTTGGGATGGAGAACATAATGAATCAACAAGAACAGGTACTGATGCATACTTATAGTCGTTATCCTGTTGTTTTAGACCATGGGGAAAGTGTTTATCTCTACGATGTTAATGGCAAAAAATATCTTGATTTTGTTTCTGGAATTGCAGTATTTGCTCTTGGCTATGGTAATGGGGAGTATAACAATGCATTGAAAGAACAGATAGATAAACTCATTCATACGTCGAATTATTTTTATAATGAGCCTGTGCTTGCTGCAGCAAAGAAATTACTTAAGGCAACTGGAATGGATCGTGTATTCTTTACCAACAGTGGAACGGAAGCAATCGAAGGTGCAATTAAGTTGGCAAGAAAGTATTATTACAAGAAATACGGTAAGGCAGATAGTGAAATAATTGCCATGGAGCATTCCTTTCATGGAAGAAGTCTTGGGGCTTTATCAGTAACTGGTACGAAAAAATACAGAGATGCCTTTGAACCACTGATTGGTGGTGCTGTTTTTGTTCCTTATAATAACTTGAATGAGTTAAAGAGTAAAATTTCTGTTAAAACATGCGCAATATTAATGGAAACAATACAAGGAGAGGGTGGTATCTACCCAGCGGATCCTGAGTATTTAAAAGAAGTTCGTAAGATCTGTGATGAAAAAGGTATTATACTTATCTTAGATGAAATTCAATGTGGGATGGGACGCTGCGGTACTATGTTTGCTTACGAACAATATGAAATACGTCCAGACATTGTTACTACCGCCAAAGCATTAGGATGCGGGGTACCCGTCGGTGCATTTGCAGCGAAAGAATTCGTAGCAAATGCTCTAGAACCTGGTGATCATGGAACTACCTATGGTGGAAATCCACTGGCAACTGCAGCTGTTTCTAAAGTTTTTGACTTATTTGAACAGGAGCAGATTTTATCGAATGTTAATGATGTGGGGGATTATTTACGGGAAAAATTACTGGAGCTTAAAATGGGAAATAGCTCAATTGTTGATTTGAGAGGAAAAGGGATGATGCTTGGCTTAGAATTTAATATTCCAGTCAAAGATATCATTGCTCGTGCATTAGAGAAGAACCTTATCTTAATTTCAGCTGGAACTAATGTGATACGATTCTTACCGCCGTTGATCATAGAGAAGAAGCAAGTAGATGAAATGATATCTATAATGAAAGAATGTATATAGATTGAGTATTTTATGATTAGTAAAAGTCTAATTTAGTAATCTTTATAAGAGAGCTAAATTAGGCTTTCTTTATTCAGAAAAAGGGAAATTAACAAAGTAGAATCCAAAGGTAACAATCCTTAGCATCTTTAACGCATACAATTTGGAAGAAGAGGGGAAACTACAAACGTTGAAGAGAACTATGCGCGAGAAAGCGTAAGGATAATTAGGAGGTTTTATAATGATAGGTTGGATTGTAGCATTAATTTCAGGTACGTTAATGAGTATACAGGGAGTATTTAATACAGGTGTTACAAAGCAAACAAGTGTGTGGGTAGCATCTTCTTTTGTTCAATTTTCAGCTTTAATAGTCTGTTTAGCAGCTTATTTTATCACGGGTAGGGAAGGCAACTTTGGACAACTGATTCGAATTCAGGATAAATACATGTTACTCGGCGGAGCGATAGGAGCGTTTATAACATTTACTGTAATTCAAAGTATCGGTTCCCTTGGTCCAGCAAAGGCTACCATTCTTATTGTGACCGCCCAATTAGTAGCTTCTTATATTATTGAGCTTTTCGGAATCTTTGGAACGGAAAAAGTTCCTTTTGAATGGAGAAAGCTGATTGGATTGGCACTTATGATAGGAGGTATCATAACCTTTAAATGGGAAAAATAGATCAATAGTAGAAAAAGACACAAATTTTTCTAGTCATAAATAATCAAAAAATATTTGCTATTTCCACTTGTATTCACCTATCTAATTAGGTACAATGTTATTGTGTAGTGTATTGAGACTATTGCTCCTAAAGGTTATCAATGAAAGGATAATCCTATGGAGAAAAAAAGTAAAATTGCAGGTTTTTGTTTGATATTAGCTCTTATAGTTGCCGGGGGCATTTATTCAAGTACTGTTTTTGGTGGAAAGTCAGATCCCGAAGTAGTACAGTTAAATGATGAGGGTAAGAAACAAGAGATTCCAAAAGATCCAAAGGATACTTCGGAAGAATTAGCTGACATTACTATAGTGAATGAAAAAGAAGTAAGCAAGGAAAACTTAGAGCAAGAACTGTCATCAGAGGCTGTTATTCATGTCTGCGGAGAAGTAAATAATCCTGGAGTATATACTCTTTCAGAAAAAGCAAGAGTTGTTGATGCTATCGAGGCTGCGGGAGGAGTTACGAAGGATGCAGCAGAAGATGCTTTTAATCAAGCCGCTTTGATTACAGATGGACAAAGAATTTATGTTCCAAATAAAAAGGAAGTGGAAACGCTATCCGATGCAGAAATTGCAGAAGTCGTACTTTCTACCCCGATAGGGAAAGGAAAGAACGATGAAAGTTCTAATAAAACAAAAGTCAATATAAATAAAGCAACGAAAGAAGAACTTATGACTATTCCCGGAATTGGAGAAGCAAAAGCGTTAAGTATTATCTCTTATCGAACAGAGCATGGTGTTTTCTCAACCATTGAAGAACTTCAAAATATATCCGGAATTAAATCAGCAGTTTTTAATCGAATGAAAGACTTCATTACAGTAGGAAAATAGGCAAGATTGCACAATCAAGGAACAAGATTTTTCCTTGTAAAAGTGGTATGGAAAAGAACAGATACAGAGATGAAAGAGGTGGATTCGTTGAGTAAAAAAGTGCTTGTAGTAGATGATGAAAAGTTAATCGTTAAGGGAATTCGTTTTTCACTCGAACAAGACGGTATGGAAGTAGATTGTGCTTATGATGGTGAAGAAGCACTTGTTTTCGCGAAACAAAAAGAATACGATGTTGTTCTTCTTGATGTTATGCTCCCAAGAATGAATGGATTTGAAGTATGCCAGCAGATTCGTGAATTTTCTAATATGCCGGTCATCATGTTAACGGCCAAAGGTGATGATATGGATAAGATTCTAGGATTAGAATATGGTGCAGATGATTACATTACAAAACCATTTAACATTTTAGAAGTAAAAGCTCGAATCAAAGCAATTATGAGGAGAAATACAAGAAAGGCTTCAGAAGCAGAAGCATCTAAGACGATTGTCTATGGTGATCTAAAGATTGATAGTGAGAGTCGCCGTGTATTTATTTCAGAAAAAGAAATTAATCTTACTGCGAAAGAATTTGATGTACTAGAATTGCTAGTTCTTAATCCGAATAAAGTATACAGCAGAGAAAATTTACTAAACATCGTATGGGGTTATGATTATCCAGGCGATGTCAGAACAGTGGATGTGCATATCCGCCGCTTAAGAGAGAAGATTGAAGAAAATCCTAGCGAGCCTAAGTATGTACATACTAAATGGGGTGTTGGTTATTATTTCAAAAATTAAAAGTAGTTTTAAAAGTATGCGTCTGCATATGCTGATTGCATTGATGGTAGTCGGATTAGTTCCGGCTGCCATTTTGACGACCGTATTAAGTCACTCTTATAAGAACGAAAGTATTAACGAAAAGCTAAACAATGTTCAAACATATGGATCATATGTTGCAAACAAAATATTATTTAGCGGATTCTTAACGAATGCATCGTCGAATGAAATCACAACGCAATTGTCATGGTTAGCAGACCAATATGATGGAAGGATTCTCGTTGTAGATAATACTTTAAAAGTAATTTCAGATACTTACGGAAAAGAAGCTGGTAAGGTGTTGCTATCCTCTGATGTTATTAAATGCCTAAGAGGGGTAACTACTACAAAGAAAAATTTAGGTACAAAAAAAGCTGAAGTTATGATTCCAATCATTTCATCGGATCAGCCATTACCACTAGGCGTTATTATTATGAATGTTTCTTTGGAAAGAGAATATGCAATATTAAGTAACATGGGACAAGAGGCTATGGTTTATTGTTGGCTTATTTTAATTGTGTTATTTATAGTAGCTTTTCTCTATTCGAAATATATGGTAATGCCATTAAAAGCAATTATAACCTCCATCCATCATGTTTCTGACGGATATATGGATGATGAAGTTAATATACAAGGATTTACGGAAATTGAAAAGATTTCCGATTCCTTCAACGACATGTTAGGTAGAATGAAAACATTAGAAGAATCCAGACAGGAATTTGTGAGTAATGTATCCCATGAATTAAAAACACCGATTACTTCCATCAAAGTACTTGCAGATTCTTTGTTAAATCAACCAGATGCACCGGTTGAACTATACCGTGAATTTATGTCGGACATTAATGAAGAAATCGAGCGTGAGAATAATATCATCACTGACCTATTATCCTTAGTTAAGCTTGACAAAAAAACAGGTGAGATGCATATTGCAACGGTTAGTATTAATGAGCTACTTGATATTATACTAAAACGTTTAAAACCGATTGCTATGAAGCGAAACATTGAGCTAGTATATGAAAGTTTTCGAAGTGTATTAGCTGAAGTGGATGAAGTTAAGTTATCACTTGCGATATCGAATTTAATTGAAAATGCAATCAAATACAATGTTGATGACGGATGGGTCCGTGTCTCCTTAAATGCAGACCATAAATATTTGTATATCAAAGTAGCAGATTCTGGAATTGGAATTCCTGAATCTGCACAAGGCAACATCTTTGAGCGATTCTACCGAGTTGATAAAGCAAGAGCAAGGCAAACTGGTGGAACAGGTCTTGGTCTTTCTATAACAAAGAATGTTGTATTAATGCACAATGGTGCTATAAAAGTTTACAGTCAGGAAAATGAGGGGTCTACCTTTACCTTACGAATTCCGCTCAGCTATATTCCATAGGAAGAATAATGCTATGTATATGGTAGAATATCGCATTTGGAGGAAAGTATATGAAAAAATATTGCTTTTGGTTCGTTCTTTGCCTTTCCCTGTTCCTTATTGGATGCCATAAGAAAGTGAATGAACCAGTGACTGGAACAAAATTATTTTATATTAACAACGATGAAACAGCAATTGTATCCGAGCCTTATGATTTGCAAAGTACAGATAGAAATGGACAGGTTGAGGAGTTTTTAAAAGCGTTAAGTATTGAACCACAGAATTCGGATTATAAACTTGCAAAACCCAAAGATATTACATTACTCGGTTATAACTTTGGTGATGCAGGACAGTTACAATTAGGGTTTGATATTAATTATTATAATGTTACTGGTATTTCCGAAGTATTGATGAGGGCAGCTATCGTAAAGACATTTACTCAAATTGAAGGGATTACTAATGTCGAATTTTATGTTAATGGACGTCCTTTGATGTTGGATGGTGAAAACTGGGTTGGTATGATGAGTGCTGATAATTTTCTTGATAATGCAGGTGATTTTACCTCATATTCTCAGATAGACCAAGTTTCCATCTTTTTTGCCAATGAAACTGGGGATGGGTTATTAGAATCAGTTCGAACGATTGAATATAACGGAAGTATACCGATCGAGCAGATTATTATAGAGCAATTGATTGCAGGCCCGCTTGATATTGAACTCAAAGCAGGAATGCGAGCGACAGTTCCAGAAAATACTGTTCTTAATAAAATAAGTAAGAAAGATGGGATATGTACTGTAGATTTAAGTTCTGAATTTTTGAATAAATTGCCTAAAACTACAGAAGCAGTGACGATTTACTCTATTGTTAATACACTTATAAGTGAAGAGAATATTGATAGGGTACAAATACTAATTAACGGTGAAGTAACCAATCTATATCGAAAGATTGCACTTGATCAACCGCTGGAACGAAATCTTGATATTATTAAGAGTGAGAAGTAAAAAAAATTCCTAAGTAAATAATATAAAGGAAATAATAATATAAAAGAAATAATAAGATAAAAGAAATAATATTACAAAGGAAATAATAATACAAAGGAAGAATGGAGTTCTTTAAGTTCTATTCTTCCTTTTATACATTTATTTTAATATTCAATAATTATTATATGATCGCATTTTTTCTCATTTCTATCATATTATCTGAAAGACAGTCAAGTGAAAACCATTGTAAATCAGAACACTTATCAGGTTTCATAATGTTAGGTGTTCCAAGATAGAAAATAATTAGGAAATAGATATCGTAGTAGGTACGATTTCCATTTCTACCAACACGATGAGTTATATGAGCAAAACTGATATCTTCTATATTAACTTCAATTCCAAGTTCTTCTGCACATTCTCGCGCTACAGCCATTTGAGCAGTAGGTAATGAATACTTCCCATATAGTATATCAACAGTTATATTTAATATATTTGGAGGAAAAGATATTATGGTAAAACGTCCGTTCGTTTACATAGTGTTAGGGTATATCTTTGGAATTTTGCTATATAGCTTTATACCAGATAGCAAACAACAGCTTGTTACTTTTCCTATGTATATATCGATTGTGATATTAATAGTTTTACGCTTTAAGCTAAACGTAGAAAAGAAACAGAATTCGATAGAAATCTACAAATGTAGAATGGATTATAGTAGCACTTTCTTAAGAATAATAGGTAATTTGAAAACAAACCATACAAATTATTACGTAGGATTCTTCCTTATATTAATAACTTCTACCTTACTTGGATTTCACTTTATGAAGATTGAATTAAGAAAAGAAGTGATAGAACAGGAGATAATAGAATCTACGGAAGTAACGGTACTAGGTAAGATATACGACATAAGTAGAACAAATAAGGGATTGACTTTGACCATTGGTAAAGGTGTGGTTTCAACTAAGGAAGATAAGAATCCTAAAAAGTATTACATGAAAGAAAAGATTCAGGCATATATCACTGTAGAAAAAAGTCCTGAAATTATAAATGGAGTCACCACCTATAAAATAGGAAATTCTATATTACTCAACGGAACACTAAGCCCATTATCCCATGCAAGAAATCCAGGACAATTTGATGAATATACTTACTATAAGACAAAAAATATCAGTTTTAAACTATATCCCAAGCAAGTTACTTTATATTCTGATGAATTTTCTCCTTTATCACATGCATTCTACAAATGTAGACAATGGCTTTCTGATCAAATGTTAACTATCTTACCAGAAAAAGAAGCGGGTGTAATGAGCGCGATTTTATTTGGTGATAAATCGATGCTTCCGGAGGATGTTTCTGATTTATATCAACAAGGTGGGATTTCCCATATGATGTCAGTGAGCGGGTTACATATATCTTTACTAGGATATGCTATCTATAAACTTCTATCTAAATGTCGACTTTCAATTCAAGTATCCATCTTTTTATCAATAGTATTTTTGCTTTGCTATGGGGCATTAACCGGATATTCAGTCTCAACAAAAAGAGCAGTTATCATGTTTACCTTATCAATCGGTGCAGTGATTTTTGGAAAAACTTATGATATATTATCTTCCCTGTCTCTAAGTGCACTTATTATCTTAATTCAACAACCTAGAGAATTATTTTCCGCAGGATTTTTACTCTCGTATGGGGCAGTACTTGGAATTGTTTTAATTTATCCAAAACTATGTAACTTAAGCGAGTCCATTTCGAATAAGAAAACGAAAAAGATAATCGAAGCATCTTTCTTAAGTATATCAACGCAGATTATGACATTACCACTTCTAGCATATTTCTTTTATGAAATTCCTCTTTATTCCGTTGTAGTGAATCTAATACTGGTTCCATTTTCAGCTTTTCTTCTTGTATCATCAAGTATTGCTTGTTTCCTGTCTTTTTTCTCGATTAAAGTTGCAAGATGGATTATCGGTGCATCTTATTATATTTTAAATGGATATGAGTTTATCTGTGGTGTTAATTTAAAACTCCCTTATCATTATATTTTGGTAGGTAAAATTCCTATCTACCAGATTATACTTTATTATGTCATTTTATTTACAGTCTTTACTAGTATTCCAATTATAAGAGATAGAAGAAGCGTGGTTAGTGATGTAAGTGAGTGCAGTAATCAGAAAAGTAAAAAAATTAAAATAATTTATCTACAATATTTTCTTCTCATACTTTTAGTACCTCTTCTAATACTTTGGAAAGGGAAAGAACTTAAGATCACATGTCTTGATGTGTCACAAGGTGATGGTATTGTTGTGGAAAAGGAAGGGATAACGTGTTTAATTGATTGTGGTAGTAGTGATATTAAGGAGGTCGGTAAATATAGATTAATCCCATTCCTTAAAAGTAAGGCGATAGGTGCTATAGAGTATGCTTTTATATCTCACTCAGACTACGATCATTTAAGTGGCATCTATGAGATTTTAGATTCTATGCCAAGATTAAAAGACGGTAACTTTCAACGTAGTTATACCGGAAAGATCGTAATACGAAATCTTATCCTTCCTAAAATACCTACATATGATGAAAGTTTTCAAAAACTAATTTCGCTTGCTAATGAAAAAGGAGTGAAAATTCATTTTTTTTCTACCGGCGATGAATTAAAATGGAATGGGGTAACTTTACGGTGTCTTCACCCTAGTAATAATTATGTTACGACTTCAAATAATGCTCATTCCTTAGTACTTTACTTGAACTATGGAGATTTTCAAGGAATATTTACGGGGGATGTGTCACAAGATGGAGAAATCGCAGTACTTTCCGAAATCAAGAAAATAAGAGAATTAGGAATGATAAATTCTGAAGAATTTATTGAATTTCTTAAGGTAGCCCACCATGGCTCGAACACTTCTAGCACGGAAGAATTTCTTGACGGTATTAATCCAATCTATTCCGTTATCAGTGCTGGTAAAAACAATCGTTATCATCATCCGCATCCTCTGGTTTGTACCCGTTTTCATAATAGGAATCTCTCTTATGATTTGACTATGGATTTGGGTGCGATTGAAGTAATAACGGACGGTACTCTAATGAAGAAAAATAGCTTTATAACGGAGAGGTATGATAATTGATAGGTATGATGATTGATAGGTATGATGATTGATAGGAGAGACTTTAAAGTCAAATATTCTGTTGGTTTAAACAGATATAGGATTGTTCTTTGGTAGAAAATGTATTATGATAGGTGTTATTATGATGATAACAGGGTGAGAGAAGATGAAGGTATGTTTCTATTGCAATTTGAAGATGGAAGATACGATTTCAAAAATACCAGCAGCCAAAGAATATACGATTAAAATACCAGCAGCCAAAGAGTATGCGGTTAAAGGATTTCATGAGAAAAAAGGTTCCTCTGGGTACAAGGTAATAAACTGGACTTTTTAATATATCAACTACTAACTTAGAAATCAGTTGAAAATTACAACAGAAGGTGTATACTACAGTATAGATTTGGAAAAGGTTAAACTAATGATTAAATCACACCGAGTGCATTACGAAAGGAGAGAGGATATGTTTTATGAAATATCCAATACCGTTAAACCAGTAGGCTATAGAGAAATTAAGAATAGTGAATCAATCTATGTTGGTATCATTACACTAAAAGAACTAGAAGAGATTTATGAGTTTTTTGATTTTTCAGAATCTACATTAACTACTTGTCGTAGTGAGAATAAAAACATGCAAAATACAATTGCAGTATATGATGATTACAGCTTTGGTATCATCAATGTCATTGATAGTAAGGATATACACAAAAGTCCTGATAAAGTAGCTTTTTATATTATGAGTAATTTGTTTTTGATTGTTGATATATTTGACGAAGACAAAAGTACGATATCAGCACTTGATATGGTGCTAGCAAGGACTAAACAAAATAAAGTTACGTTGGAAAAAATAATCTATAACTTTTTGTCTCGTCTTATCTTTGAAGAAAACATAGAAATAGAGAATCTGGAATTAAAGATTAGTAAACTGGAAAAACAAGTATTTTCCAATGAAATAAAAAACTTTAATGATGAGTTGCTACTTATACAAAAAAAGCTATCAACCATGAGAAATTATTATGAACAGCTTGTTAATATAGGCGAAGATTTAATGGAAAATGAGAATGATATCTTTCAGGACGAGAATCTAAGATATTTCAAAATGTTTACTAACCGAGTTGATAGGCTATCGAACAATATTCAAATGCTTAGAGATTATGTATCACAGGTTCGAGAAGCATATCAAGCTCAGATGGATTATAATATTAACAATATTATGAAGGTGTTTACGGTAGTAACAACAATTTTCTTACCACTTACACTTATTGTTGGATGGTACGGAATGAATTTTGAATTTATGCCTGAAATTACTTGGAGATATGGGTATTTGGGAGTTGTATTCTTAAGTATTGTTGTTGTTATTTTATGTATTATATGGTTTAAAAAGAAAAAGTTAATGTAGAAATTTCTGGAATAGTCTGTGGCTTCAGATGCTTATCATTGACAATCATCGCTAGAAATAGTATACTCTTACTAATGGATTAATATCTGAAAGTGTGTCTTCTTATCACATTTTGTAAGAGCGTTAGTTCATCTTGTATGTATGGGGGTTGTATCATTGCCAAAAAAATATGTAAAATATGTTGTGAACATTGGATTTTTGTTCGCTATTTTTCTTACAACCTTTTATCTAGTATTCAAAGATCAGGAATTAAACGCTGTGTTAGATTCCATCCATCGGGCTAAGAATGGATATATAATATTAGGAATAATCTTAAGTTTATTGTTCGTAAGTTCAGAATCTGTTATTATTCAATACCTGATGTATACGGTAAAAGAAAAGGTTTCATTTTTACGTTGTCTTAAGTACTCTTTTGTAGGATTCTTTTTTAGTGCCATTACGCCTTCCGCTTCTGGTGGGCAGCCAATGCAAGTAATATCCATGAGCCGTGATGGTATTAATATGGCGGTATCTACAGTAGTGCTTATGATTGTAACTGCTGCATATAAAACAGTATTAATTATTTTATGTCTGATTGCAGCAATCTTTGAATGGAATTATATTTCGATTCATGCTTCCAATATTTGGTTTTTGATCTTGTTTGGGGTTATTGCAAATGTAGGCTTTGTCTTACTCTTAGTAATTGCAGTATTCAAACAATCTTTTGTAACTAAAATTGTAGGCAAGACCATTCTATGGCTAGGGAAACATAGAATTATTAAGAATCGAGAAAAATGGTTGAGAAAAGCATTAAAAACGTTAAAAAAGTACGATAAGAGTGCTGATTATATTAAAGGAAACAAAAAGGTTTTGTTTCATGTTTTTATTATTACGTTATTACAAAGAATTTGTCTTTTTTCGGTTACTTATATAATTTATTTAGCATTTGGTCTTCGTGGTGCAAGTGCATTTCAGATAATTGCATTGCAAACTATAATTGCTCTTGCGGTTGATTCATTGCCACTTCCTGGTGGAATGGGGGCTAGTGAGAGTAGCTTTTTAGTTATATTTTTGACAATCTTCGGAGAAGAATTCGTTTTGCCTGGAATGTTATTAAGTCGAGGAATTACTTACTACGCTTTACTTATAATTAGTGCGCTTGTTACAGCATTTGGTTCCTTAAAGCAAAAACGGAAGAAAAATTTAGAGAATGGTGGAAAGCTATATGATAGGATTTTATAATTATTCGGTAATATTAACTTACCTGGGATTAGCATCAGCGATATTTGGTATGTCTCAGGCGATTACTGGAAATACTAAATGGGCTTTACTTTGCCTTATAATATCTGGTACCTGTGATATGTTTGATGGTAAAGTCGCTAGAGCGATGAAAAACCGTACAGAAGATGAAAAAGTATTCGGTATTCAAATTGATTCGCTTTGCGATTTGGTATGTTTTGGTGTATTACCGGGTATTATTGCCTATATGACCTGTCCATATAAAGCGCTGGGCATTATTAGTGCTACCTTATTTGTTCTTGCTGCTGTCATTCGCTTAGGATATTTTAATGTTATGGAACAAGCGAGACAAAAAGAAACCACAGAATGTCGTAAGTATTATCAGGGGCTACCAGTTACAACGATATCAATGATACTGCCGAGTGTATACATAATAAGCCATTTCATTGGAATAGATAGAGGTCCAAGTACGGTATATTCCATTGTATTGCTAATTGTAGCATTTTTATTTGTATATGATTTTAAAGTGAAAAAGCCTGGTAACATTGGTTGTTTCGTAATGACCGTTTATGGAGTTTGTATCTTAGCCGGTGTTATCTTTTTAAAATAGGTTATAGGAATCAATAATTGAGAAATGTCGTGATAAAAAACAGCAAGGAAAGGCACGCTTTGCAAACATTCCCTTGTCATGAATAATTTAAAGAAGAATCCTTCGTCTAAATATTAGTTAGTCGAAGGATTTTACTTTAAATGAGGGTATGAGAAAGTAGCGTAAGCGGATTGCGAATATCCGCTTTGACTTAATTTTTAGATATAACGTTCTTCGTAATTTGGACAATTAATTATTGCGAGATAGCTTTTAATTTGATATTCTTATTGTTATTACGTTTAAAAGATAATACAAAAGTATGGAGGGAAAAGATGAACTATCGTGACCGACAAGGTAATTCTTTTGAGAATACCACAAACCAAGATAAATCATTAGAAATGATGTATTCCAAAGCACCATTTCGATTTGCACTTAAAGCGTTATCCGCGCCAGTAGTTTCAAAATTAGCAGGGAAATTTATGGATTCTTTTTTGTCAGTATTTTTAATCGACTCTTTTGTGAAGAAGAATCAAATCAAAATGAGCGATTATGAAAAGAGAAAATATCATTCCTATAACGAGTTTTTCACTAGAAAAATAAAACCGAAAAGCCGTCCAATTAATATGGAACCATCTAATCTGATAGCACCTTGCGACGGTAAAGTCAGTGCTTATCCGATTACTTTGGATGCTAAGTTTAAGATAAAGAATAGCTGGTATACTATAGAGTCTATGCTGAAAAATAAAAAATTAGCGAAGGAATATGTTGGTGGAACATGCGTAATACTACGTTTGACCGTTGATAATTACCATCGTTATTGTTACGTGGATGATGCTGCTAAGGAGAGAAATCATTTTATCCCAGGTAAGTTATATACAGTTAATCCTATAATATTAGACCACGTAAATATCTATAAAGAGAATAGTAGAGCATATTGTATTTTAAATACCCTAAATTTTGGAGAAGTAGTCCAAATGGAAGTTGGTGCTCTCATGGTTGGTAAGATACATAATTACCACTCTGTTGCAATGGTAAAACGTGGACAGGAAAAAGGAAAATTTGAATTTGGTGGTTCTACCGTTGTATTGTTGTTGAAACGTGATGCTGTAAATATAGATGAAGATATCTTACGAAACACAGTGGATGGATATGAGACAATTGTAAAGATGGGTGAGAAGATTGGTACTTCGATATTCTAGGACATTCGAATATAAATCTTTATTACAAAGTAAGTAAATTAAGAATTTTAAAAAGATAATGAAAACTAATAATTTTATAAAAATAAGTTTGTGTCTTCATCACAAACTTATTTTTCAATAATGTAAGCGTAGGCATGGTGAAGAGATGAATACTTTAAAACAACATATTAAAACAAATTCCTATGAACGTTTTTACTTACTATATGGAAATGAAGCTTATTTGAAACGTTTCTATAAAAATAAGTTAAAAGCCGGAATCCTTGGTGACAACGACGAAATGAATTTTACTTATGCTGAAGGAAAAGATATTGAATGCAATGAGATGATTCATATTGCAGAAACTATGCCATTTTTTAGTGATAAAAGATTAATATTGATTGAGAATAGCGGTTGGTTTAAAAATCAATCACAATTTGCTGACTATATAAAAGAGATGCCTGAAACAACGTATGTCGTTTTTGTTGAAAATGAAGTAGACAAACGAAATCGACTTTATAAAGCGGTTAAGGATTTAGGTTATATCAGTGAGCTAAATGGATTAGATGAAAAAAGTTTAAAAATGTGGGTAGTATCTCTACTGCAACGAGAAAATAAAAAAATCACAGATGGAACTTTAACCTATTTTTTAAACAAGGTAGGAACAAATCTTGACAATATTCAAAGCGAGATAGATAAACTTGTTTCTTACTGCTATGAAAGAGAAGTTATCACGGAAGAGGATATCAAAGCAGTCTGTTCAGAGCAGATTACAGGTAAGATGTTTCAGATGCTAGATGCCATTGCATTAAAGAATCAAAAACAAGCACTAGTGATGTATTATGATTTGCTTACCCTTCGTGAAAAACCAATGACAATTCTATATCTATTAAATCGCCATATTAATCTTATTATGCAATGCAAAGCTTTGCTTTCGAAACGTATCAGTAATGCAGAGATAGCATCAAAGCTCGGAGTTCCACCATTTGCGGTTGCAAAATATGCTGCTCAAGCAAGAAATTTTACGGAAGAAACTCTAAAGAAGTCTTTGATATTGGGAACGGAAATAGAAGAGCATGTAAAAACTGGCCGTTTGATTGATCAGATTGGTGTTGAGTTGTTAATTATTAAGACGATAATAAGTTAATATTTACTTTTTACCTCGAACAAAAGAGTCTTTTGTTTCGGGGTATTTTTAAGGTGAAGTGTATTCACCAGTCTCTAATAAATTTCTAATATATTTTTTAATTCACTATATTGCAATATAGAATAGTAAGTGGTAATATATAGAGCATAAAGAAAGATAGTGAAGAGCAATTAAATTATTACTTGTAATGCGTATTACTTTGTTCAGAATGAGTAAATCAATTTATATTCGTATACTCATGTTGACGCATGTTATGTTTGAAGATTTACGCTAAACATTGAGGGAAGGAGTAAAACATTATGAATACACAATTAAAAAAAGGAGCCTTAGAATTGTGTGTATTAGCTCAATTGATTACTAAGGATCAATATGGATATGAATTGACAGAAGCTATTTCTACAAAAATGTCTATCGCATCCGGAACATTGTATTTAATCTTAAAACGATTAAAAGATGAAGATTATGTTGAAACATATTTAGTTGAATCAGCAGAAGGACCAGCAAGAAAATACTATCACATTACAGAAAAGGGAATGGAGTATTATCATAAACTTAAGTCAGAATGGGACGAATTTGTAATTGCAGTTAGTGAATTAATGAATGAATGTTAGTTACTTTATGCGGAATTTGAGGAATGTGAGGGTGCATGGCTTCCATTTGAGAATGAAATACGTAAGGTGGCGCGAGATTTGTATAAGGAACACCCGGATAGAGCGTGTGAGTAGAAATAAGCTAGTTGATTCCGTAGTTTGTAGAAAGTGCGGCTATTGTCAGTATACTTCGATAAGGAGCTTATGGGATATTGTTATATATTATAAAACCAAATCATTAGAAAAGGAGATTTTAGTATGACAAAGAGCGAATATATAGAAAAATTAAAAGAAACCTTAGTTGGATTTGAAGCAGATACTACAAGAGAAATCTTAGAAGACTATGAAGAACACTTTGAAATGGGACTTAAGAAAGGAAAATCAGAAGAACAAATCTGTGAGGAACTTGGCGATATAAATGAAATAGCGAAGGAATTGAAAGGTTTAGAGAAAGAGCACAGTTCTTCTGATACCATTAAGGATGGAAATTCAACCACTAATACCGAATGGAAGCAAGAGAAGGCAGAAGAAGTAAATCTAAATGACATCATAGTAGATGCATTATTTGCTGATGTAATTGTGATTCCATCAGGAAGCAATCAAATCAACCTCAATTATGTGAATTATGGTGATCAAAATCAACAGATGATGTATGAATTTCAGTCTTGGCAAGAGGGAGATAAGATATTTGCTAAGGTTTTTAAAAAAGAGACAAACTTTGGTTTCTTTAATTACATTAAAACTCCTCGTATGAAAATAGAAATTCGAATACCTGATTATTTCCCTAATTTACACTTAAATTCTAAAAGTGGTGATATGAGGCTAACTGGTTCAAAGAGTAATGAGGTAGTTGTTAGTACAGTTAGTGGTGATATAGAATTGCAGAACTTTCATGCTAAAACTATGCAATTAAAATCTCTAAGCGGAGATGTAAAAATAGAAAATAGTAATGGTGAAATGCTTCGCTGTAATAGTACGAGTGGGGAATTACGATTAGAAAGAGTTGATTATAAGGACTTTAGTTTAGATACCAGTAGTGGGGAGATCGAATTAATTAGAGCGGAAGGACATTCTGTTATTAGTAAAAATAAATCAGGAGACATCTCATTTAGAGATTGTAGAATTAATAAAGTGGATTCGAAGACATTAAGTGGTGATGTTACTATTGCAAACGTAATGGGAGATTCTTTTCATATGCAAAGCACGAGTGGAGATGTTAGAGCAGAAGATTCAAGGATATCTCAATTTTCTCTCCAAAGTATAAGTGGGGATGTTCGAGCATCAAGAATTAAAAGTAGTATCATAAATGCCTCTAGTAAAAGTGGGGATGTTAGCGCTACGGCAGAATCAAAAGAGTGGAGAGCCTCCACGATTAGCGGTGAAGTATCCATAACAGCAGAATGCGATGCGATGATAAAAGTGAGCACTATTAGTGGTGATGTTCGTTTGCAGTTACAAAATCATGGCAATGGGTATGAAGCAAATATTCGAACCGTAAGTGGTACGCGTAGCCTAACTTTTGAAGGAAGCAATAGTAATTTATATCGAAATGGAAGTAATGTTTTTGGAAATGGTGGTTGTAAGATTGAAGCAATTACAACTTCTGGTGATATTAGGATTCGGGGATAAGGGGTATTTATAATATTTTTGACTCCAATTAGAACAGGAAGAAATGTACGCTTTACAAACTTTCCTTATCATAAATAAATCTAAGGGTTTATGAAAGAACCCTTAGATTTATTCTTTATATAATGCTAATTACATCACCAAATTGCTATTTAAAATCATATGGATTTTTACGTTTACCTAAGCAATATCCGCTATATGTAATACCAATCAATATCAGTATAATTGATACTATAAAAATTGGTATAGAAATACTATCAGGTAATTCAGTAATAAATCGATTCGTTATAGTATAGATGAGAAAGATTAGCAAACCCACAGGATTAGCTAATGCTAATAATTTTTTCTTCATATAAAACCTCCTCTTTAAAAACTTTGAAGTTTATTATACATATAGTTTATAGATAGACGCAATTCTTAATTTAAATAGTACAGTTGTTTATTTCTATTAAAATGCTTTCATATCTTATTTGTTTTAAATGCTTCAATAAAATCCTTCGATATCCTATTTCTTACATAGACAGTGGAGAATTACACCATCTTCCGGTTTATAAATTGCACCACGCCCTGACATAATAATAGTAAAATTATTCTGCCTTGCATAAGAGGAAAGCTCATCTGGAAGAAACGTTTCCCAATATATTTCTTCACAATCGTACGGAAAAAACTTTCGACCTTCTAAGTGTAGTTCATGTGTATCCGATAAATATTCATAATCATGACCAGAAAAACTTAAAATACCATCTTTTTTTAATAATCGATTACATTCTGAGAAAAAACTTTGCTTATAATCAACTCCGTATAGTAACCCAAAGGTTTGTGCCCAGAGGATAATTACATCAAAAGAATTATCATTGAACGGAATATGACGTCCATCGTAAGAATAGAAAGGAATGGAATAACCTCTTGATTCTGCTAAAGCAGTAACCTCTGCTATGACAGAATGTGAAATATCTATTCCGACCACGGAGAAGCCCAAGTCACTTAGTGCAAATGCTTCCCTTCCCAAACCACATCCAATATTTAAAATCGATGCATTTTTAGAAAAGTACCTAATAACCTCCTTTTCCCATGTCTTTAAGCCGTTCCATGACCTCATTTCATCGACATTATCCTTGGCTTCATACCATTGTTTAACTGAATTTTGAGACATAAGTATACCTCCTTATGAGTTTGTTAAATTTTCGTATAGAAAGAAATGATAGCAAAATGAAATTGAAATCTCTTAAGGATATCATAGGTAATTATTTGATAATATTCAAGTGGATGAAATAAAAAATGGAATAAAATTAATAATATATTTTATCAAAAAGCTATATATGATGGGAAAATATTTTTAGAATATAAGAGGTAGAAATAAAGGATTGCCAAATTTCAATTTATCATGTATAATAAATACTCGTGTGGTAGCAATACCATCAATATAAGGAGATGTATCGAAGAGGCCATAACGAGCCTGACTCGAAATCAGGTTGCCTGCAAGGGCACGTGGGTTCGAATCCCACCGTCTCCGCTATCTAAAACACTTATAAATCCTTTAATTTAGCGGGTTTACAAGTGTTTTTTTGTTTTGTTAAACCATATTGAAATATACGGTATAATATTGAAATATGTGTAGTCAAGGTGTAGTCATATAGTCAAAAATGTAGTCAAAAAAAGAAAGACTACAGACATAGTCTTTCTAATTTTGCTCTTGTATTTTCTTTTTTTTCATCTAGATGAGAGTATACTTTCATTATCATTTCATAACTTGCATGTCCCATTAACCTTTGGGCTTCTTTTAAACTTATTCCAGAATAGTAGAGTTCAGTACAATAATTATGACGGAAAGTGTACATAGTAAGATCACTAATGCTTGCATCTTTTATTGGTTTATCATTATTTATTTCATTATTAATCTTCTTAAGAGCCTGAACAAAAATATTATTGTATCCACTTTTAGTACGATGCTGACCATTTTCATCCGAAAATAGAATAATATTAGTCGTAGTATTAATGTATTCAGTTATAGCATCAAAAACAAACTTAGGTGCTTGTAATGTTCGTATTCCTGAGTTCGTTTTAGGATATACAACAACTGGTTTTTTTCCATCAAATGATATTGATTTATTGATATTAATCTCTAAGTTTTTAAAATCTATATCGCTTCTTGTTATGGCATATAATTCACCAGGACGTAGCCCGCACCCATAAAGGATATATATAAATGCTTTTTCCATAGGTGTAAATTTAACGGTTTTAAGTGCGACTTTTTCGTCCTCAGTGAGTGCACGTTGTTGCTTTTTTACTCTACGTGGTAATTCAATATTTTTACATGGATTTTTTATTACCAATCCATCATCAATAGCAGAATCCAATATCTGTTTAACAGTAATTTTAATCTGTTCGCAAACTCTAGGTTTGTCCATAGTTTTGTTAATCTGTAATTGAATATCAGATTTAGTTATATCTTTTAGTTTTCTATTTTCCAAAAAAACTATATGGTTTTTTATAATGTTTCTATACATTTCCTTTGTTCTTATGCTTCTTGAAGCCTTACTTACTTCTAACCATTTATTTGCGTATTCTCCAAAAGTTATACCTTTGTCATGTGCATAAGTTCCATGCTCGATTTCGTATTTTGTTGTTGCTACCAGTTTTTCTAATTCTTTACTGCTTTTAGCATAAAGAGATATTCGTATTGGTTTTCCATCGTCGTTAAATTTACCTGTAGATACCTGTGTAAAATAACGTCCATCTGATCTAGGCTTATATTTGTCTTGTTTAGCCATTCTACCGTTCCTTTCATGAAATAGTGACTTTTCAAGTATTGTTAATATAACGTTTTGTCATTGATAAAATTTTAAAATACCAAAGCATGGCTCAAGGTAAATAATATAATCTCCATGTTTAAAACAAGGGCCTTTTTTACTTAATAATTCTTTCAATGCTTCTTCGAAGAACTCTTCTGTAATATCCATATGTTCTGCTATTTCATACTTGTTTCTGCAACCTGCAAGATAGGCACTAATTACTTTATCAAGCGTAAATAATCTGTTATAAGCTCTTATTCTAGCTTTCTTCTCTTGTTTACGATTTGATATGATATTTTGATCTAAAATATTCCCTACATTTATTTCGTAGTGGCCCATTTCTTCTGCGAGAACACATTTCTTCTGTATTAGACTCATATTACATCTAATAGCAACTTTGTTTCCGAGTATTCTTCCATCGTTTCCTAATAGTCTTTTTTCTTTAACAATAAGACCAATTTTATCGGCTTCAACTAGCAAATCATCATATTCCATATAATTCACCTCAGGTAGTTGTATGATTATAGTATATTAAATTAAATTAAAAATCTTTATCATTCATTATATCATCATCGTTTTTCATCTCATCATCTGTTGGTTCTATATCTGTCCTTGAATGAGCAGCATTTAAGATATTTCGATCATCGTTATTTGCATATTCAGATAGACTAACTAAATAACTTAAATATCTTTTTGTTTCATTCATACCATTTTTATTTAATTTTTCAATTGAAGACATAATATCAAGATATAACATAGCTTCTTCGTCAGAATCAAACTGCATCGTCATGTCAATTTCTTTCACTATTCCCATCATATAATTTAGAGTTACACCAAAATATTCAGCTATTTTTAACATCTTATCTTGCTTAGGAGTGCTTCTTCCATTTTTCCAATCGGATAATGTACTGTATGGGATTCCTGTGTCTTTAGCAACTTTGTAGAGCGATAAGTTGTGTGATATTAATAATTTTTCGAAGATTTCATACATGATTTTTATGCACCTTTCATAATAATAAAACATTTTATAAAACCACAATAAAACCTCTTGACTATAACGCATAACCGTGATAACATAAATGTAACGGAAATGCGGTATATCTAAAAAGTAACAAAACTGATATGCGGTATATAATGTATTTACGAACCTTAACAATCGTAGTATAACAGAAATCCGTAATAAAAGCAAGTGAAATTTTACAAAAGGAGGGAAAAATGTACGAAAAGTTTTATAACCTATTATTCCAGAGAAATATTACAGCTTACAGAGTAGCAAAAGATACAGGAATACCTATTGCAACTCTATATGACTGGAAATATGGGAAGAGTAAGCCAAAAGTCGATAAGCTGTTAATTTTAGCTAATTACTTCGACGTAAGCATTGATTATTTTATTAAGTAAAAGGAGTGATTAAATGGAACCGAGGAAAGTAATAAGCATTTCAGAACTGGTTGAGCTTGGATGGAAGAAAGATACACTTCTTCAAATTGCAAGAAGTAAGAACTCACCAGCATTTAAAACTCCGGGAGGAGGTAAATGGCTTTTCGATGTAAAGAAGTTTGAGAAATATGTTGATGAAAGACTAGCGGTTAATTAAGAAAGGAGCACAATGGAACAATTGTATTCAATTAACACAGTTGAGGATGTAGCAAAGTATTTAAGAGTAAGTGTAACTACGGTCTACCGGTTAGTAAAGTCTGGAAAGTTAAAGAGTATTAAATACTTAGGTAGATTAAGAATCACAAAAGAAGCAGTTGAAGAGTTTATAAATTTGTAGAAAGGAGCACTATGAAAAAAGTGGACAGGTGGTGTAGAGATTGAAACAAAAACTTAAAAGCGGAAAAACATATGAATTCGAAAGTATCAAAGAAAGAGAATCAAGACTTTTGGCTACCGCCGAAACAATGTTTTCGATTTGTAAAAGCGATAGCCTTAGTATCTCAGATTACGAAAGAATAAAGATGATACTCGATGGATTAGTATATAACAGAACTATTATTCATGGTCAATCATAGACTTAATTGATTCGTCCGTCATGTTAGAAAAATATCCAAATGCATTATAAAATTCTTCTGATAAATATTCCATTTGTGCAATATCTTCTGGCATAGATCTACCGCTAAAAGTATCGTTACGTATAGCTTCTTCTAGTTTAGACTTGGCATACACAAGAGCCATGTCATAAGAAGCTTTCTCGGTATCAATTTGTGAAAGCTCAGTTTTAATTATATTAGGCATAATTACTCTCCTCTCATATGTACTAGGCTTTGCAGATCCTGTAAGGAGATTCTAACACAAAAAAACAAAATATTCCATAAAGGAGGAAATAAGTGGAGCAATTAAAAGTATTTGAGAATCCTGAGTTTGGACAAGTTAGAACAGTAACTATTAACAATGAGCCTTATTTTGTGGGAACTGATGTTGCAACAATATTAGGATATGCAAAAACACAAAACGCTATCGCTACTCACATAGATAAAGATGATGCCCTAAAACAAGGCATCACCGATTCGCTTGGAAGATTGCAAGAGACAACAGTTATTAACGAAAGCGGATTATATGCTCTCATTTTAGGGAGCAAGTTAGAAAATGCCAAACGATTTAAGAAGTGGTTAACAAGCGAAGTACTACCTTCGATTCGCAAGCATGGAATGTATGCAACAGATGAATTGATTAATAACCCAGACTTGCTTATAGCAGTAGCAACGCAGCTTAAAGAAGAACGTCAAGCAAGGGTACAAGCCGAACAAAAGATAATTGAAATGAAGCCTAAGGCAGAGTTTTTCGATACCGTAGCTGATAGTAAAGATGCTATTGAAATTGGACAAGTTGCAAAATTAATCGGAAGCATAGGAAGAAACAGACTTTTCGAGTTACTAAGAGATAAAAGGGTATTGATGAATAATAATCAGCCATATCAAAAGTATATTGACAATGGATATTTCCGAGTTGTCGAGCAGAAATATACAAAACCAAACGGTGATACCTGTATCAATATAAAAACCTTGGTTTATCAAAGAGGAGTTGACTATATTAGAAAACTAATTGCATAGAAAGAAGGTGGATTATGAGGACATGCCTTAATTGTAAGTACAGAGATATAAGACCTAATGTATCAAAATGTTATCAATGTCAAGAGACTAATACGTTTATAAATTGGAAAAGTGATTTGCTACATAAAATTTTAGGCGGTGCAATAGAGGTTTTACTTTTATTAGCAATGATAGTATCTGCAGTATGTGTTATAGCATCACCTAACCGTGATACTCGGACTTCATGTGTTATTCTTGCGGTATCTGGAAGTGTTGGTTTTTGTATTTGTCTACTAGCATTGGAGTATATTTACAGGATATATGAGAGGAGGAGAATAGAATAGGAGCATTATATTTTTGGAGTAAATACTGCGGAGAGCCATGGAATGTGTCGGAATCTGTTGAATATGCAAAAGATAACTACACATGCCCTAAGTGCAGAGCAAAACTAATAAGAAAAGTAAAAAGCACCCAAGCGAGTGCGAATCGCTAAGGTGCAACAACTAAAAATAATCTATGGGTATCATAGCATACCGGAAAGGACTTTGTAAATGAGAATTTCTAAAATTAGTATTAAAAGCCTGTTTGGAATTAAAGAAAAACAACTTGGAGGAGAAAGCGTTGAGCTTATTGGCAAGAATGGAGCTGGAAAGTCTAGCGTTATCGACAGTATTAGATTAGCACTTACTAACAGCAGTAATCGTGATTATAAAGTTAGAAATGGAGAAACAGAAGGCGAGATCATCATTGAGACTGATACCGGTTTAAAGATAGACCGTAAGATTCGTACTAACAAGGCTGACTATAAGAGTATTAAACAGAACGGTGCGGAGGTAGCTAGTCCAGAGACATTCCTTAAGGATATCTTTACATCATTGCAGCTTAACCCTGTCGAGTTTTTGGCTATGAATAAGAACGAGCAAAACTCTATTATCCTCAACATGATTGAGTATCCATGGGATTTAAACACTATTAAAGAATGGTTTGGTGAGATTCCTTCATGGATTAATTATGATCAGAACATTTTACAGATATTGAATGATGTTCAATCAGAGAAAGGTCGCTATTTTCAAGATAGACAGGATATAAATCGTGACATTCGAAATAAAAAGGCAATCTGTGAGGATATTGCTGCAGAAATCCCAGCGAACTACAATGTGCAGTATTGGGAGAATGCTAATGTTGGAGAGATTTACACCAAGATTGAGCGAATCAGAAAAACCAATCAAATGATTGATCGTGCAAAAATGTTGCAAGATGGTCGCGAAAGCAAGGTCCGTAAATTCCAAGCAGATTTAGAAATTGGGAAAGCAGCTTTAGATACTGAGTTTGGTAACAAAGAGAGTTACATAGAGAAAGAGATTATCAAGCTACAAAATCAAATAAAAGAGTTAGAAACCGAAAAGAGTGGACTTGGAGAAAAGAAACAATCAAAGATTGCATTGCTTGAACAAGAATATAAAGCGAATGTCGCTAAGTTTGATGCGGAAGTTTCTGAGTATGCAGAGTATCTCACGATGGAACCACAAGATACTACTGGACTGCAGAAAGATGCCGAGAAGGTAGAAGAAATGAAAGGCCTTATCAACGAATATCGTCGTATGCAACGTACAGAGGGAGAAATTGATGAACTTAGAGCGCAATCTCAAGTACTCACTGACAAGATCGATAAAGCTAGAACTCTTCCAGGTGAAATACTTGCAAATTGTACTATTCCTATTAATGGTTTAACCGTAGTAGATGGAATCCCATTAATTCATGGATTACCAGTATCTAATCTGTCCGATGGCGAGAAACTTGACCTTTGCGTAGACGTAGCAATTCAAAAGCCTAACGGATTACAGATCATCTTAATTGATGGAGCTGAGAAGTTATCTACTGAGCTTAGAGATAAGCTATATCAGAAGTGCAAGGACAAAGGCCTACAGTTTATTGCAACTAGAACTACTGACGATGATGAATTAACAGTTATCGAGTTTTAGGAGGTGCCTTATGCAAGCGATTGGTATTCCATCCGGTACACTTACAAAGGATGAAACTCTCGAGTTGGCCAAGTATCTCTTAAAAGCCGGATATGCTGTAAAAGTGTGTGATAGAGAGCTAAAAAATAAGAAAAAGCTCAAATGTGTTTATTTCGAATCTATAAATAAAATGGAGGAGTAGTCTTATGGGAAATGAATTAACAGTATTAGGGCAGGTTAAAGGCTACTTGTCACAGGAGACTGTAAAAAGTAAATTTAATGAGGTTTTGGGGAATAAAGCTCCCCAATTCATGACCTCAATTACGAATGCAATCGGAAGTAATGCATCTTTACAAAAATGTGAAGCTAACTCAATTATGAGTTCTGCTTTAGTAGCTGCAACGTATGATTTGCCGATTGATAGCAACTTAGGTTTCAGTGCTTTAGTTCCTTATTATGACAATAAAAACAAGATATTTAAAGCTCAATTTCAAATGATGTATAAGGGGTTTGTACAGCTTGCTATTCGTTCTGGTGCATATGAGGGAATGAATGTTTCGGAAGTTTATGAGGATGAATTGGTTGATTATAATCCCATAACAGGTGAAGTAAATCTTGCAAAAACATTTTCTTTATGCACACAAAGAAAAGAAGGTAAAAAAGATAAAATAGTAGGCTACTATGCATGGTTTAAATTACTTACTGGATTTAGAAAAGACTATTTTATGACAGTAGACGAAGTAAGAGTTCATGCAACAACATATTCTGCTAGTTATAAAAAAGACCTTGAAAAAGGGTGGAGTACAAGCAAATGGACAACTGATTTTGATGCAATGGCAAGAAAAACAGTTTTGAAACTTCTTCTTTCCAGATGGGGCGTGTTGAGTATTGAAATGCAAAGAGCGATACAAGATGATCAGAAAGTTTTTGATGATGAAGGACAAGCAGAATATACAGATAATCAACCAGCAAAAGAGGAGACAACAGATCCATTTGCAGTGAATGAAAGTGAGGTACTCGAACATGATGTTAACTAGTGAAAATTATTATAGTCAAGAAGCAAATAGAGAGTATATATCTGCAAGCCAATATAAAGACTTTATGGGTACGTATGGAAAGCCTGGTTGCGAAGAATACGGCATTGCAAAGCTAGATGGTACATGGGTTGAGGACATGGAAGAATCAGACGCTTTAATGGTTGGTTCTTATGTTGATTCTCACTTTGAAGGAACATTGGATTTATTCAAAGCTCAACACTCTTGTATGTTCAAAAAAGACGGTGAATTACTAGCTAAATATATTAAAGCAAATGACATGATTACAAGATGCGAAAGAGATAGTGAATTTATGAAGTATATGGCAGGCGAAAAGCAAGTTATCATGACTGCTGAAATGTTCGGAGCAAAGTGGAAAATTAGAATTGACAGCTATCACGAAGGTAAATGCATTGTAGACCTTAAGACATGCCAATCGATTACTAAACACTTTTACCATAAAGATATTGGATATGTTAACTTCCTCGGAGAATGGGGGTATTACATTCAAGGAGCAATATACCAAGAAGTAGTTAGGTTAAACACTGGAATGAGGTTACCGTTCTATATTGCTGCAGTAAGTAAAGAAAAAGTTCCGAACATTGAAATTATCCAATGTGAACAAGGTTTGCTTGATGAAGCATTAACAGAAATTAAAAGCAACACTCAGAAAATTCTATCCTTGAAAGGCAAAGAGTTTACACCTATCCGTTGTGGAATTTGTGATTATTGCAAGCACACTAAGGTTCTTACAGGTCCGATATGGTCCAGTGATTTACTAGGAGAGGTGTAGATGAAAAGTATTCTAGTTGAAGATACAGAGCATTGCGTATTCTGTGGTAATCCGAATGTTGAGGAACATCATGTTTTCTTCGGTACAGCAAATAGAGCAAAGGCAGAAAAGTATCACTTAACGATACCAGCTTGCAATGAACACCACACAGGAAGCGCAAATTGCCCTCACAAGAACCGAATTATTGATTTAGCGTTGAAGTGTTGGGGACAGACAGTTTATGAGCTTAAAATTGGAAATAGAAGCGATTTCCGTAGAGATTTCGGAAAGTCGTATCTATAAAGTAACTATTGACTACACTGTCTAAACTAAGGCAGTGCACCCGAAGAGTACATATCACAAATTATTACTCCTTATTCGGTACATGGGGAGCTAGCCACTCCCCTATAGCAAAAAGAAACGGAGGAATCCGATGAAATATAAATTTACTATACCAGGTCGGTTGGATGCTCTAAACGAATACACCTCAGCTAATCGTCAAAATCCATATGTTGGAGGAAAGATGAAACGAGACAATGAGAGTATCGTTATATGGTCCATACGACAGCAATTAAAAGATGTTAGTATATCGAATCCGGTAATAATACATTATGCGTTCTACGAGAAAAACAAGCGTAGAGATAAGGACAATATCCTTAGTGCAGCTATGAAGTTTATTCAAGACAGTCTTGTTAAGTGCAGTGTATTAAAAAATGATGGATGGAATGAGATAGAGAATTTTACACATATCTTCTCGGTTGATAAAAATAATCCTCGTATTGAGGTAACTTTGGAAGAGGTGGTGTAGTTGGATGGTTACATAAAACTACATAGAAAAATATTGGAAAATCCGGTTGTTTGTAAGGACAGTGAATACTTGTCAATATGGATTTATCTACTGTTAAATGCAACGCACAAAGAGTGTGACGCGGTGTTCAAAGGCGAGCGAATAACCCTATTACCTGGACAGTTAATAACTGGCAGAAAGTCTATTGCAAAGCAATTTAACATCAATGAAAGCAAGGTACAACGAGTTATAAAAAAGCTTGAAATCGAACATCAAATCGAACAACAAACAAGTAATGAAAACCGCCTAATAACTATACTTAATTGGGATGATTACCAAAAAGGCGAACAACAGATTGAACAACAAGTGAACAACAAGCGAACAACGGATGAACAACAAGTGAACACAAA
>NZ_DAMADT010000012.1:0-4423 GCF_031997925.1 Lachnoclostridium sp.
CCCCTACCGCTATAACTAAGATGATGGAAAGTACTAAAATTCCAGATTCGTCATCATCTCACCTCTTTTTTTAAGTCACAATATACCTTATTCTACCATACATTTGAAATAAATGTCATCTAGCTTATGCTTTCTGCCAATAAAAAAAATGGACTGACCTAAATCAATCCATCTTTTCACACTTTAATCAGGAGTTTCCCCCAGTGGTACTTATATCTCGAACCAAATTATCTCATTCGAATCCATATTCAACTCAAAGCTACTACCATCGCCACGATAAACCGTTGTTTTTTGTGGTTCATAAGTATTATTTATAACACAGTACTTATTGTTTTCCAAGTAAGCATGTACTTCTACATTAATGTTAGAAGAGAACCATCTGTAAAGGTTTTCTTCATCATTTGCACTCCATAATATACTTCGATATAATAATCTACTGTTGTCAAAGTTATACGGAAGTCCACTTATATATACGCCTCTTCCCTTACCAAACTCTCTTACCGAAAGCTGTACATCTTTGTTCTTTTGAACTAAAACCTTAGTTCCTTCAAGTGCGTATATATTTTTTTTACCCTCACCAAAATCAATATCATGATTGCAGTCTTGTAAAATAAAATGTGACTTTTCTTCTTCCCAATTATACTTATCATAATTCAAAGTAAAGCCGGTTTCTTTTTCAACTCCTAATATATCCTGTAACTGAATATAACGGCCTTCAAATTGATGTCCCGCTGGTTCACCAATCCCAATAAAACCTCCACCATTATAGACAAATTTCCTTATAGCAGAAGTAATATCTGCATCTTCCCAAGCTACTCCGCCAGTATGCGCTGTATCACCATCCCCAACATTGATAATCACATCGATATCATTTAATATTTCCTCATTGTTTTTAATGTCATCAAAACTAATGAATCTCACATCAAAAGGTGCCCCACTAAGTACCTCAATAATACCTGCATAACTATAGTTTTGCTTGTGATATACTGCATGATGAACCATATGCGCTCCCCATGCACGCATTTTCCCAACACTATTTAAAACAGCTACAGTTTTAACGCAATATGGTGTCGTACCATTAATATTTTCATAAAGAAGTCTAAATTCATTACAAACACTTTTAAGAAATTCAATAAAATCTGGAAATCCTAAAGCAAGTTTTAGATATCCTCCATATCCAATTCTATCAATTGGTTTTCGTAAAATAGCTCTTCTCGCTGTTACCCAGTTAATTTTTGCTTCCTTTACCGGATTGCCACCTTCATAAAAAGAATCTGGAAAAAAGTAAGGTAAAAAACGACCTTCTGTATATTTTACGCCTTCAATATCACTGATCAGACGAAGCGTTGTACCGTTTCCAACACTACCTACCACAGCATCAAGACCAATTGTTTTGAATTCTTCCATAAAAGGTTCCGTTCCAATCCAATGGTCACCCAAGAACATCATTGCTTCTTTTCCATATTCATGGGTAATATCAACCATTTCCTTCGCTATTTTTGCTACTTCTCTACGTTGGAATGCTTGGAAGTCTTTAAATTCTTTACTTGGTACACGGTATTGATTATTATAGTAGCCTTGATCAATGATGTATTCAGGTCGAAAGGTATAACCCACTTCCTTTTCAAATCGTTCTAATATATACGGTGAAACTGAGGCAGAATAACCATACCAATCTACATACTTTTCTCTTTTCATGTCATCAAAAATCAAGGTAAACTGGTGAAAGAAGGTAGTATATCTAATTACATCAACATAGGAATGCTCCTCAATAAATTGTCGAAGCCGTTTCATAGAATATTCATGGGTTTTCGGTTGACGAACATCAAACGTAATCTGATGCTCGAAGTCTTCCCAACTATTTGTGACTGCATTGTACATATGAACCGGATCCCAAATTAGATATGCTAAAAAACTTACTGTATAATTATGAAAAAGATCCACAGGCTCTATTATAACTTCTCCACTTATGCTTTCATATCTCCAATTATCTGTTGGAACCACTTTACCAGTACTTCTATCGATTACTTCCCACCATCGTTTTATATCATCGCGGTCGTTAACTTGCATCAACTCAGACGAAATTCCTTTTAATAGACAGATGGTCAATGTATCTTTCACAGCAGTATGTATCTCTGTCATAATATAACACTGCTGTACCTCATCCAGATTCGCCTTAGCCCATACATTGTCTTTTCTAGTTGTATAATAAGTACTATATACCCTAGCGCCCACTTTTCTTAATTCTTCCGGATAATCTGTCCCGTCACAATCCCTTATTGCATCTGCACCTAATACATCTAATAGTTCGAGTGTTTCCTGCACTACATCGGTATCTGTAGGAATCGTAACGCGTCCTGATGTCACTTTATTATCATTCATTTTAATTAATTTCCTCCACTATTTGCGCCTTTATTGTAAATAAATAGCAAGATTAATATGCCTATAAGACCTATCATCATCTGCCCGAGTCCCGTATATCCGATATTGTTATGCCCTAGAACTATAAGACTTAAAAAGATGATTAAAAAGGAAACAGCGATTATTATTTTAATTTTTTTTATTATATATTCCATAATTCACCTATCCTTTCAATCCACCTATGTTTAAACTTTGTGTCAATTTCTTCTGTACGCAAATATAGAAAATAAGCGTTGGAACCATAACTAGTACAAGGCCAGCATACATCCGACCATATTGCGCTGCCGCATTTTGTGCTTTCATCAAGTTCATTAATCCCACAGGCAATGTTTTGGCACCCTTTGGATCTGTAAGTAAAGTTATTGCAATAATGTACTCATTCCAGAACCACAAGAAATTAAATAGAATAACGGTTATGATACTTGGCTTTGCCATTGGAAAGATAACCTTTATCATGGTTTTTAGGTATCCTGCACCATCTATGTAGGCTGCTTCCTCATAAGCCTTTGGTATCGTTATAAAATAGGATGATAAAAGATAAATGGTAAATGGTAGTGCAGTTGCTGCGTACACTACTGCCAAAACAAATATATTATTTAAGAAAAAGCTTTTCAATCCTACTGATTTCAACCATCTATCTGCATCAGCAAACATGAGAAAAATGGGTACAACAATATAATTTATATTAATGAATAACCCTCCCATAAACAAAGCTCTTAAGATTTTTTTAATTTTAAAATTAAATCTACTTAATACGTAAGCTGCCGGCAATGCAGTAATTAATAGCATTAATAATCCAAGTATGGTTGTGATTACACTATTAAGCATAAATTCACCCATTCTTGCTTCTTCCCAAGCAGAAACAAAGTTTTGAAAATAAAGTTTTTCAGGGAGTATCCAAGGATTTCCATAGAACTCATGGTTTTGTTTGAAGGCTGCCATAAAACTCCAAGCCACTGGTACAACAATAGCCATTGCCAATAAAATCAGCGCTATATATGTAATAATCTTAAACAAGTGCTGTGGTACATGTATTTTTTTCCTCATATCTCTTTCACCTCTTAAAGTTCAACCGGGTCACGTCTGGTAATAAGGTTTACTATGGCACTTAATGCAAATGAGAAAATAAAGACTACAACCCCAATTGACATACCATAGCCATAACTAGAATTTGTATACGCCTGTTTGTACATATAACTTAGGAATACTTCAGTACTGCCGTCTGGTCCACCACTTGTCATTACTCTAACAAACAAGAAACTCATGTTGATACTACCAATAATAAAAAACGTAAGTGTTGTTCGAATATTTTGCCATATTAGTGGTATTGTAATTTCAAAAAACTGCTTTATTTTACTAGCCCCTTCAAGACTAGCATTCTCGTATAAACTTTCAGGCACACTAGCTATACTTGCCATATACATTACCATATAATATCCTATTGCCTGCCAAACCATAGCACCGGCTATACTAAACAGTACTATTTTTTGGTCTCCTAACCAATAGATTGGTTCTTTACCCACTCTAAAAATAGATAAAAGACTATTAAGCATGCCATTCTTAGCATCATATATTGCACTGAATATAGCACTAATTACGACGATGGAAAGTACATTTGGAACATAGAATATAACTCGAAATAACCCTTTACATACTACTTTCTCTCTAGAAAGTATAGATGCAAGAATAAGCGCAATACCTATAGTGACAACACACACAATTACGATTAACATTACTGTATTTTGAAAGGATTGTATAAACTTCATATCATTCAGCAGTAATCTAAAATTATTAAATCCTACAAATGTTTTTTTTGCGGAGTAACCTCCCCATTTGTATAAAGACATTTTAAAAACATTGAATGTAGGAATTATCATAAAAATGAAAAAAAGAATTGTTGCTGGAGCGACACAAAGTACAATAAACCAATTTCTGTCTTTCGATTTCTTCATAAGGAACCTCCTCAGTTTTTAAACATAATAAAGATAACGGCGGGGGTTTT
>NZ_DAMADT010000012.1:4435-18703 GCF_031997925.1 Lachnoclostridium sp.
CACTTTTAATTATTATTTTAAAGCAGGACGAAGTAAATCACTATCTTTTTTAACAGCGTCAATCCACTCTGCTTTTGTCTTATCACCAGTTACTAAAGAGTTAATAGTACCAAACACAGTATCATTAAAGTTAATACCTTCTACTGGTTCTGTTGCTGCAAATCCTCCTAAGGCTGCCTTGGAACCATTGTCATAGATACCATAGAAAAGTTTCTGTTCGCCTTCAAGCTTATCAGTTAAACCAATGATTGGTTGGATCGCATTATGTTTAGCAAAGAGTTCTGCTGCTTTATCCGAGTAGAGGTAAGCTATAAATTGTTTTGCTGCATCTTTGTTCACAGCTTCACTTGGAACCCAGATTTGCTCAAACCATGTGAAAGAGTAAGACTCTCCGCCCTCTTTTACGGCTGGTAGTGCTGTAAATCCCCATTTAAATCCATCCGCTCTAGGTGCGTCTTTCATTTCTCCAGTTACCCATGTTCCATTTGGCATGAATAGTGCTTTGTTATCAAGAATTAATTGCTGGTTCTTTAAATAGTTATCATTATTTGCATTAGATGGAACTGATTTTTCAATATAAGAAGCCATTTTATCCATAATATCAAATACTTGTTGTGCCTCTGGAGAATCCCAAACTCCTTCTTCATAATGAGTTACCTTTTCAAAAAAATCTGCTCCGCCTACTTCATATAATAATGCATAAAAGAATGCATCAAAATATCCTGCAGTTGGGTATGTAAATAGCGCAATACCTTCTTCTTTTGCTTTATCTCCCAATTTCCACATTTCATCAAATGTCTTTGGTACTGTCCAACCCTTCTCAGCAAATAATCCCTCATTATAGAATAATCCACAAGGATTATAGAACATAGGCATCATATATGTTTTACCGTCGCTATATGGATTTGTTAAAGAAGTTTCGGTAAATCCACCTGCAATTTTATCACCAACTTTTACATTTTCACCTGGAACCGTCATACTTAACACACTTGAAAGGTCTTCCATAGCATTTTCTTTTATCATGGTTTCAGTAAGGGCTGCTGGTCGTCCTGTTGCTAAAGATACAACATCAGGATAATCTCCTGCTTTCATGCTAGCACCGATTACATCTTCAATGTTTTTGTCAATAATAAGTTCTACTTTAATACCCGTTTCTTCTTCAAATGCTTTACAGGCATCTTCCCAAAGTTCTTTTCCATAAGCCCCCTCAAGAGCTGCTACTCTTATCGTTGTAGATTCTTTAGTTTCTGTCTTCGTGTCTGTTTTTGTTTCTGTCTTAGTGTCTGTCTTAGTGTCTGTCTTAGTGTCTGTTTTAGTTTCTGTTTTAGTTTCTGTCTTAGTTCCTGATGTATCTGCCGGTGTATTTTTTTGTCCACAGCCTACTAATGTACTCATTACTAAGATAAGGGTTAAAAAAATGCCAATTACTCTTTTCATTTTACATTCTCCTTTAATTTAAGTTTATCAAACTTGTACTTTGAGTATATCTTTTTACCCGAATAATGCAACACTATTTTTGCTTAATTCTTTATATATATTGCTGTTATATTTAAAAAGTTATTAATGTTTTTTTCATCATATCGTACATCTTCATTATCAATTTTTTATTTTATTATATGCTTTGCACAAATATGTTTTCTAGTGTATAATATTTTTATGTTGAAGTAATTTATTGTAAAACAATTTATCTAAATTGAAAGGAAGGATGTCACTATGAGTAATAACATGTACTATTTGAAAAATACTAGCAATAAAAGTGCCAATTTTAAAACTGACAGTAAACTCTCTTATGTATTCAATACAAATAGTAATGAAAGCATTACTGAATCGACTTCTTCAATTAGTGGCGACCTTCTTTATGTTTCTGTTTCTAAATATGAGAGTGATTGGAATAGCTTACTGCATACCCACTATTTTTCAGAATTATTCTATATTACAAGTGGTAGAGGTGAATTTATCGTAGGCTCTAAAAAATTTCAAGTTGATCCTGATAATATGGTTATTATAAATCCAAAAGTTGAGCATACTGAAACATCTGTCGGAGATACCCCTCTAGAATATATTATTCTAGGAATCGATGGCCTCGCATTTAATTCGCTGGAAGAGGATTATATTGTTATAAATAGTTATGCTATTAAAACTGATATGCGTTTTTATCTGAATGCGTTAGCTATAGAGATGAAAAAAGATCGATTATTTCGAGAAGTAATCTGTCAAAACTTATTAAGTACTATATTAATTCTTATCCTTCGAAACAAAAATTTAGATATCTCAATTTTTGCAAGTAATAATGCTAGTAAAGAGTGTGCACTAGTAAAAAAATATATTGATAATAATTTTAAAAACAATGTCACGCTTGACGAATTGGCAAGCCTTTCTCATCTTAACAAATTTTACCTTGTACATAATTTTACTAAAACATATGGTATTTCTCCAATTAATTATCTTCTATTAAAAAGAATTGAGGAAAGCAAATATATGCTTACTAGCACAAACCATTCGCTTTCCTCTATTTCACGTATTATGGGCTTTTCTTCCGCTAGCTATTTCTCTCAGGCTTTTAAAAGAAATGCAAAAGTAGCTCCCTTAGAATACCGAAAAATCACACAACTTAAAGAACATCCGAATCCCAGTTGACAAGATCCACTTGGTTCCTCATTCGTTATGAAACAATGAAAGTAAACACCATCGATTAAGTATGCATATTTTCAAAATCATTTATAAAATAATCATGCTCTCCCAATACATAACCAATGTCTTTTGTTTTACCAAGATGGACATCCGCATATTAATAACAATAGCCTTTTGATTCATTTTTAAAGAATTTTAAAAACTTGTAGTTCTTTATCTAATTCATTCATTTTACTATTAAGATCATTAGCAGCTCCTTTCAAAGTTTTTACAATTTCCATTTGTCCTCCGGTCGAATCCGTAACAACATTTGAAGATGTTGCTGTTTCTTGCGAAACTGCAGAGATGTTTTGAATTGAATCTAAAGCATTAATTCTATCAATATCAGCATCTTGTACGTAACATCCTATTTGATTCATATTTCCTATTAGTTTTTCAATGCATTCATTCATTTGATTAATCATTTTAATCGTCTGACTAACTATGTTCGCTTGCTTTTCAACGATAACTTCTGCACTGTTTGCTGCATCAACCGTTTCAATTGTTTGAAGCTTAATTGAAATTACAACCTTCTGAATCTCATTTGCTGCTTCCTGTGATGCATCCGCTAACTTCCTAATTTCTTCTGCAATTA
This sequence comes from Lachnoclostridium sp., assembly GCF_031997925.1. NCBI lineage: Bacteria > Bacillati > Bacillota > Clostridia > Lachnospirales > Lachnospiraceae > Lachnoclostridium > Lachnoclostridium sp. The sequence goes on from NZ_DAMADT010000012.1 coordinate 7,701, forward strand.
CAGCAAAACCACCTCCATAGGTTCCTGCTCTTGCAGCCTCAATCGAAGCATTTAAGGATAATAAGTTTGTTTGTTGCTCGATATTTTTAATTATATCAACAAACTTTTCTATTACCTCTGACTTATCCTTTAATTCTGTAATATCATCTTTTACTTTACCAGTAATCTTCGTTGTAGAAATAGATTGTTTCGTTAACTCATGCATAACTTGTATTACTTCTGTCAAAACATTCATAACCGTAGTTGTACTACCTTCCGCTTCGTTTACTTGCATATTAATATGTTCCATTTTATAAGAAAGGCTGTCCATTTGTACCAAGCATTGTTGTGCATCTTCGGCTTGTTGTGAAACCCCTCTATCAATTTCTTCAATTGCATATACTATATTATTAGTGCTATTGTCAATATCCTGTGAAACATTTGAAACACGGTTTGATGAAATTGAGACCTGTTCTACACTATGTTCTACTTTCATTACTAGATTTCGCATATTAATAATCATTTCATTAATTCTACTATTTAATATACCAAACTCATTTTTCGTTTTATTATTGATTGTTACGGTCAAATCCCCTTTCGAAGCCTTAGCTAATACAACCGTCATGTTCTTGATATTTTTATTTATATTTAGCAAAATCATCGTAGCTACAAATATAGCTAATATACAAGCTAGAACAACTAAAAATAACGTCACCATTTTAATCGATAATGTATCTTTAATCACTGATTCCATTGGTATCAGCGCATAAATCAATCCTTCTGATTTTAAACTTTTACTATATATGAAAAGATGCTTTTCATTTTGATATGTAACATAATGTGACCCTGACTCCTCTTTATCATTTACACATTGTTGGATAAAGCTATATTCAGAAATTTTAGAACTATTGGTATCTTCAGCGTTGATATTTATTTCTTTCCCATCATTTGTTATGAATCCCGCCATACCTTTTTCCCCTATATTAAGTCGTAATAGTCTTTGCATAACAGCCTCTTTGCTAATATCTATTACAACAAATGCGGAATCATTTGGTAGAATACTAATGAAGGAAAGTGCATAATTATCAGATTTTGTATTAGTCATATCATCCAAAGTTTTATGATTACCTATGGACTTAACTGTATTCGAATCTTTATTTATTTTCTGTCCTTCCTCAGATGCAATCCATTTCTCAAAAAAACCGGCTTCCACTACCCCCTTTGAAGTAATGACTTCACTTAAAGCTTTCGGAATAATCATTATGGATTCAACAAATTGGTTCGTCGAAGAAATAGCTAATAAATTTTTCTTCTTTTTTTTATAGATAGAATTATAATTAATTGGATTATCATGATACATACCTGAAGAATAAGCAGCAATTTCGTCATCAAGAGCTAACTGTAATATTTCAGATTTTACCAAATCAAAGCCAAAATCTAAGTAGTCTCTTGCCATATTAATAGAACTAGTCGTTGTTTCCTCAAACTTTTTTACAATGCCATCTTCTGCTTTTTTATATGAAATTAGTCCTACTAAAATTATAAAGGCAATCGGGATAATAAATCCTATAGCAAGCTGTATCTTTAACCCAATTACATCAAGAAAGTCTATTTTATTATTTTTGTCTTTTTTTAATTTCTTCTTGTCTTTGGCTATTTCATATGCTTTTTTCATTGTATCCTCCTAACTTAATCGATATCTATTCAAGTCTATGTTAGCATTGTACCAACAGTACATTTCTTCAACAACAAACAAAACTGATACTTTCTCATTATTTAATGAATTGGCCTCTCTAAAATGTAACAATTTCTTCGAAAATCAATGAATCCGAGTTAGGCGAATATAAAAAGTCACTTGCAGATCTTTTGGAGTATGAAAGTCTATAGTGACATTTAACTTAGTTAGTATAAAAATAGTAATCGTAAAAAAGATCGTGTCTCAAAAAAAATAGCCAGCCTTTTGTTATATTAAAAGGTTGGCTATTAACGACATTATAATTCTTAAATAATTTATCATAAGCACTTACAAATTATAAAATTTATGCTCTCTCGCTTTTCTTTGTAACTACAAATACTATACCAGCACATGCTACGACACCAAGAAGTATAACAACTGGCATCATATTTTCTCCAGTCTTTGGTAAATTCTCTGATGTATTGCTTGTTGCTTCAGTAACAGCAGGTGTTCCAGCCACTGGGGTTCCTAAACTTGAAGCTTGGTCATCGGATAAAAACATATCTTTAACATAATATACGCTGCTTCCACCGTCAAGTCCCGTAAAGTTAACCCAAGAAATTATCGCAAGATCATTTTGATCTACTGGAAGAACTACGTCCTGGTATTCTTCTGTTAAAGTGATACCAAGATCTTTTAAATTAAAGGTTGCGGTGTCTGAAATTACGATTTGTGCAGCATCTGTGGCTCCTGTCGCTTTCATCACTATATGTAAGTACTTTGCATTTACCTCGTAATCGCCCATGTTAAGCTGTGTCCAGTTACCAGGCCCCTTTACGCATCCTTCTGCTTCTTCCCCTGCATTCACAAATCCACCACTTATCATTTTACCATCCTTCATTAAGTCCGTAGCTGCAAATGCATTCACAGAAAACAAGGACATAATAGCAAGTGCTGCAAAAATTGTTGCAATAGATTTTCTTAATTTTCTCATAGTAAATACCTCCTTGTGTTATTTAGTTTGACGTAAAACTGAAAATATTTCCCGGATGTATTGTATAAATTGTATAGTTTAACGTTTAACTAAATAGTATCATCTCTTCCTTATTCTGTCAATATCTATTTGGGGTCTTTTAGAATCAATCCGAACCTTTTTTCGCAGGCTTTAACTTCTTTCATTCTTTTCACAAATATCACTTCCTTTCACAATAGAAAAGGGTTGCTTCTTGGCAACCCCTTCCATCCCATATGTTTCATAAAAATATTTGCTAGTTATGTATCATGTAATTTAATACAATTATTTATCTAAACTGTTCTAATCACCTATGAACTAATAAACCTTAGCCCATTCAGCAATATTGCTTGGTTCAAATTTAAAAGGTGCACCTAAGATAATTTCTGTTCCACCATCTGCTGCAGCTGTAATTTTGTAAGAGCCATTATCACCTAATGTCATATCAGGAACAGTAAAGCTCTGATCTGCCGCACCTGTAATAGTTCCATTTACTAATGAAATAGAAGTATAAGCTGCTAAGTTGCCTAACTGAATTGGGTTCCATAAGAACATATAAGGACAAGAATGCTGATCGTCATCACCGATATAATCAGCCATCTCGGATGGTAATCCAAGTCCTGTTAATTTAACTTTACCACTTAAGCCTTTGTCTTGAAGGACTTTAGCTGCTGCCATAATACCTACAGTGGTTGGAGCACAGATTACTTTTATATCAGGATCAGCCGCTAAAATAGCTTCCGTCTGATCACAAGATGCCTGATATTCATCATCACCGTAATATACACCTATTAAGTTAAGTTTTGAATATTTAGAATCCTGCATCACTGTCTTCATACCATCAATCCAAGCATTCTGGTTTGTTGCAGTTGATGCTGCAGAAAGAACTGCCCAATCACCAGATCCTCCAGAAATGTCAAGAATAGCATCCATTAATGCCTGAGCAATCTGGGTGGTACCAGCCTGATTAACAAATACTTTACGGCTGTTTGCGTTGGTAGAAGAGTCAAAGGATAGGACGTGAATACCCTGATTTTTTGCTTCTATTAAAGCTGGCTCCAGAGCATCGGTATCATTTGCTGCAATTGCGATGCAGTCAACACCCTGCGCAATGGCGTTGTTTATACAAGTGATCTGATCTTCTGCAGTAGCTGATTTTGGCTCCTGAATAACGCATTTTCCTCCATTTTCTTCAATCACCTGTTTGTAACCTTCGATTTGCTTCTGGTTATAAGGGTTCCCTGCACTTTTAACGATGATCGCGTAAGTTGCATTTGTTGCATAACCATTCCCACCAGTTGTTGCAGCAGTTGTAGGGGTTTTTGCTTTGTTACTGCTTGTGTCGTTAGCTTTGCTACTACATCCAACAAGTAAACTTGCCATCATCGTTAAGCAAAGTACTAAACCAAAAATCTTCTTCATTTTTCCTTACCTCCACAAATTTTAAAATTTTATACTAACACTAGAGTGCGAGTATCATAAATAGTTTTTCCTTATACTTCCTTTGAATCTCTTTTAAGTATCTTTCCAAGATTTAAATTTGGTACCATTACCGCAAAAATTAAAAGTACACCCTTTACTACCATCATGATATTGGATGAAATATTTACTAAGCCCAGACCATACTCCAAGAAACCTAATAAGAATACTGCAATCATTGCTCCAATAAAATTACCTTTACCACCATCGGTCAAAACGCCGCCAAGTACACACATACCAATGGCATCCATTTCATAACCTGTTCCGATATTCGGTCTTGCACTTCCCATTTGTGCTGCAACGAATATCGCACAAATACCACTGAAAATACCTGCTAAGGTATAAATGATGATTCGCATCTTTGGTATATTAATTCCAGAATACCTTGCTGCCAGTTGATTACTTCCAACAGCAAACATTCTGCGTCCAAATGTTGATTTATGCATTACTATTCCAAAAATGATTGCGCAAACTACAAATACAAGAAACATAATTGGTACTACTCCACCAACTTTACCCCAATATAGCTTACTAAACCATTTTACCGAAGTGAAACCGCCGGTTGCCTGATCCTTCAAGATCATTTCTGCAATACCTCTATATAGGATTTGGGTTCCGAGCGTAACAATCATCGGATTTAATTCATGAAAGGTTACTAAAATAATTCCATTAAGCAAACCACATGCTGCACCAACAGTTACTGCAATTATTATAGATAGCCACATCGGACATCCTGCATTAAAGCTGACACCTAATATAACTGCTGCAAGTGCCACTTGTGAACCAACCGAAATATCAATTTCTCCTATCAATAATACAAAACACATCGGTAACGTTAGGAATGCTACACAAAGGAATGTATTGGTTGCATTAAACAACCCGTTCACACTCCAATAACGATTCGAGATCGTGATATTCATAATATTAACTGCGATAAAAACAATTACTAAGAACGTCTCCCACCGAAAGAGAAATTTATTCAAAGAGAATTTCTGATCCGTGCTGATTACTCTTCCAGACTTACCTGCCATGATTAATTCTCCCTCCTCTTTAATGCTGCTTTATTCATCTGCCTTTGAACAATTACGTTGATAATTACTGCAATAAGAATTATCAGACCTTTAATTGCTTTTTGCCAGAATTGGGATACACCAATAAGCGGAAGTCCCTTTCCAATAATAGAAATTATCAAGGTACCTAGGAATACTCCTATCACACTTCCACGTCCCCCACTAAGGCTTACACCACCGACTACACAAGCTGCAATAACATCCATTTCCAATCCTTCCGCCATATTCCCCTGCGAAGAAGCATATAGCGAAGTATACATTGCTCCAGATAATCCACATAAGGCGCCAAGGACAGAATAACAGGCAACTTTTACTTTTTTAATCTTAATACCACTGACCAATGCTGCTTCTGCGTTACTTCCTACTGCATATATTTTTCTTCCTGTAGGGGTCCATTTCATAACAAAATAGAATACAACATAAACTACAATGACAATTACGACAAGATTATTTACAATTCCAAATCCCAAATATCTGCTTTGTGCAAATGCTTTATACGCTTTTGAAAACTGTGATGCAGCAACCCATTCATTATTTGCAATCAAATAAGCAAGACCACGATAAATACTCATGAAACCCAGTGTACAGATAAGTGGATGAACTTTACCATATGCAATAATGATACCGATTAAAAGTCCACATAGGAGTCCAATCGCGGTTGAAATCAGGAATACCACGCTCACCGGTGTTCCAGGGTGATCTCTTAAAAATAAAGATGCAGCCATACCCGAAAATGCCAAAGTTGAACCAACCGAAATATCAATTGCACCGATTAAAAGTATCAGCATCATACCAGCTGCTACTACAAAATCAACTGCATAGTTTTTAAATAAAGATTCTATCGTTTCAGGCGTAAGAAAAGTACTATTTCTGCTTTGAATAAATACACAAAGGATTAATAATACAAACACCAAACTCACCTCACGCGAACCGGTGATTTTTTTCCACATAGTCTTAATCTTCATTACTGATCACCCTGCCCCTTCCCTGAAGTTGTTTTTGATGATTTTGCCATAGCTTTTTCAAGTATCAATTCCTGACATGCTTCTGCACGACATAACTCACCTGTTATTTTTCCTTCACACATTACTATGATTCTATCGCTCATCGCAAGGATCTCAGGCATTTCAGAAGAAATCATAATAATTGCATAGCCCTTCTTCGCCAACTGCCCCATAATATCATAAATTTCGGCTTTTGCACCAACATCAATTCCCTTTGTCGGCTCGTCCATGATTAGAACCTTTAAGTCGGAAGCAAGTATCTTTGCAACTGCAACCTTTTGCTGATTACCACCAGACAATGTACTTACTTTATCAAAGATGGAAGCTGCCTTTGTATCAACTTCCTCAGCAAGTTTTTTTGAAATAGCAAGTTCTGCTTTTTCATTTGTAAACAACCTACTTCCATATTTCTCAATTTCAGTTAACGTTACATTTCTTCCGATGCCCCAACTAAGTATCAATCCAAGATTTGATCTATCTTCCGTCAGAAGTCCGATACCGTTTTTAATTGCATCCTGAACATTACGAATCTCTACTTGTTCACCCTCCAGAAAGATCTTTCCGGAGTCAAGTTTCTCCACACCATAGATAGTCTGGATTACTTCTGTTCTTCTTGCACCGACAAGACCTGTCAAACCTAAGATTTCGCCAGCATGCACTGAAAAGGATACATCCTTGAAATAGCCCTCTCTGCAAAGTTTTTCTACTCTTAATACTTCCTTACCTATCTTAATCTCTGGTTTTGGGAACATATCATTGATCTCACGTCCTACCATTGCAGTTATTAAATCCTGGTTTGAAATCTTATCTACATCATAGGTTCCGATATATTTAGAATCTCTGAATACGGTTACCTTTGATGCCAAGCGGTACATATCTTCAAATCGATGGGATATAAATATAATTGAAGTGCCGTCATCTCGTAGTCTTTCAGCAATTCTATAAAGATTCTCAGACTCATTTTTCGTAAGTGATGCTGTAGGCTCATCCATAATGATAATTTTTGCGTTGGACGATAGTGCCTTTGCAATTTCAACCATCTGTTGCTGTGCAACACTTAAAGAGCCCATCTCATCGGTGGATTTAAAATCTGCATTCAACTGTTCCAATAGTTTTTGTGCATCCTGATTCATTTGCTTCCACTGAATGATACCATGCTTTATATTTTCATGTCCCATGAAAATATTTTCAGTTACGGTCAAATGAGGATATGCCGTTACATGTTGATAGATTGCTGCAATACCTGCTGCCTGGGCATCTTTTGGTCCCTTAAATTCAACCTTTATTCCATTTAAATAGATCTCTCCTTGTTCCGCTTTATGTACACCCGTAATCACCTTAATAAAGGTTGATTTTCCTGCACCATTTTCTCCCATTAGTGCATGTATTTCACCTCTTTTTAATTGAAAATGTACATCATCCAAAGCCCGAACACCAGGGAAAACCTTTGTGATACCTTTTAACTCAAGAATATATTCCTCAGCCAATCTACTTACTCCTTTCGCTGTCTTCATGCCAATGTGGATACTAGAATCCACTTCGCTACTTACCTGTAACCTTATAACAGCTCCGCCGCTGTAAGGTTACATTAATCTTCTTTTTATCTTCTTATTAATATCTTAGCATCGGAAGTTCTTACATCATATCGTAATATTGTTTGATTGAGGGTAATTTTCTGTTATTTCATAGGATTGAATTCTATTTTAAATTTAGTTATAATTGATATTAATTTAATGTGTTGTCACACCACATTATAAATTTATTTTTTACGGTACCTACGCTTAAAAAGTGAAACCAGAACATAAAGATTGATGCAAAACTAGTGTATTCATAAAGCCTTATATGGCATAATGGAGGTATCATGAGAATTCTAATTGTAGATGATGAAAAGCTTACCAGAGACGGTTTAATAGCAAATATTAACTGGCAGGCACTCTCATTTGATCAGATTGATCAGGCTGATGACGGAATAAATGCGATTCAGATTGCCAGAAAGCATCCTCCTAATGTTTTATTAACCGACGTACGAATGCCAAGAATGGACGGAATTGAATTAGTAGAAAAAATCTTGAAACTTTATCCAAACTGTTCCGTTATATTTATGAGCGGATATTCGGATAAAGAGTATTTAAAAGCAGCGATTAAGCTTCGAGCTATCCGTTATGTAGAAAAACCTATTGACCCTTTCGAAATCATGGACGCACTAAAACAGTCCATTCAAACCGTCAGACAACATCAGGCACAACAGGATTCCAATGTCCTATTCACAAGGGAGGCTGTATCTAGGTTTGCCCATAAGCTAACACATAACGGTTATGATATGAAAAATGACACCCTTATTGATGAAGCTGTTCTGAGAGGATCAATCAATAATTCCACCATGTTTACCACCTGCATCCTTCGAATTAATTCACCTTTTAATGTTATCATTGATAGTAGCAACCTTTCCTCCTATTTTGAAAATTTTAATAAATTTATTGCAAAATGGCATTTAAATGAGATACATTTTATCAAAAACGATACTCATATCGTAATACATATTTACGGAAATGAACGCCCGGAGGAATCTGTCCTATCCAAAATCGGCGCATACATGAAGTCCGTAATACCGAATGATTTGGAATATTTTATAACACTAGGAAGAACTGTCGTAGGTCCATCAAAAGTATTTGATTCTTATAACTCAGCAGCCATCCTACTACAAAGTTCCTTTTTCTTTGATTATGGTAGCATTTTAATCTATAAAAATTCACCTGAGGCGGTTTCAAGCATCTACCCGAATGAATTTCTTAACGATTTTACGGTAGCTATCCGTGACAAGAATTTCACTAGAGCGAGAGAACTTGTAGAAGCCTTATACGAATCCTTAAAGAATAACAGAACTCTTTTGACAAATGTCGTTAAAGATTTGTATTACAAGGCCTTTTTACAAATTAATTCAGCTCAATATGATTTGAAACTTCAGACAGAACATGCTGTTTCCGACTCAGAAAGTATGCTCGATAATATCACAAACTGTAAAATACTGAAAGAACTTCATCAGATGCTGTTAGCAAAGATTAATAGATTTGAAGAGAAGCTTCAGTCCACACCCAAGGAAAGCTCGACCATCTTTTTAATTCGGGATTATATTAGTAAGCATTACGGAGATTATACCCTATCCATAAAAGATATCAGTGATCATGTTCGTTTGTCATTTTCTTATCTTTGTACCGTTTTTAAAACGGAAACCGGAGAAACACTGAATCAGTACATAACCAATTTTCGTATCGAGAAAGCAAAGCAGCTTCTATCCGACCCACGTAATAAAATTATTGAGGTTTCCTCACGCGTCGGATATGCCGACAATAATTATTTCGGTAAATTATTCAAAAAGATAGTCGGTATCACTCCCTCAGAATATCGTGAAAAGGAACTGGGATTATAATACGTCATTTTATGTACTGAAATAATTACAATCAGAAGGAAAGGAAATCTATGATAAAGAATATATGTTCAAAGCTATATGATTATTATGTCCTTCGAATGAAACTGAAAACGAAATTTATGATTTCACATCTTCTTCTCGCTTTAGTTCCAACTATTTTTATTACTATTTTATGTTATCAACAATTACTCGGTATCACTACGAATAATACATTAAAATCCCTAGCGAGTATTTCATATCAGACACAAAATAGCCTCAGTAACACAATTAGTCAGATTGAAGGCATTGCTTCTAGTATCGAAAGCCAAGAATTTTTCACCAAATTCCTTTATAGTGATGCTCCGTTAGAATACAAGAACAATTCTACCTTTCAGGTAAGTCTAAATAATTTTTTTGAAACCGTAAATTTCCTTATGAACAATAACAAAGCCTCGGCTGTCAAAATCTATATTGATGATATTCATTATAATGTAATCTCCTCTTTCAATAAGGAGGGTATTTTTGATTCCGTAGAAGCAACTTTGGGTACTTATTGGCACGGTATCTTATCAAACACCAAGCAGTCTATTCTTGTCTGTCCGAGTATGTATCTCTCCCCGAATGAAATTAAAGAATACGGTGACCTTGCAATTGTACACAGTCTGAAGGTAAATGATGATTATATACATGTTGTAGTATATTTTAAACAGGATGTTATTGATGACATCTTAAAACAGGATCTCCCTTATACTCATAGCGTTATCTATATCATAAATGAACGGGATACCCTTGTTTCTACAACAAGTTCTACCTTATCCGGAACTTATCTACTAAAATACAAGAAAGTTCCGGAATTGATTAAAACAACGACTAAATTTATGCCGGTAGACTTCTCAAATTCCAAGGTATATTGCAATTATAAAACAATTCTTGGAACCGACTGGTATATGGTTACCACCATTCCAGCAAGAAACATGCTGGAAGAAGGTAACCAGCTTTTGCTTCGCTTTCTCTTATTTTACCTTGTGATTCTTGTATTTGGTGTGACACTCGCACTTCAGTTAAATAAATCAATTGTTAACCGTATTTCCTCTGTCATCACCAAAATGCAAAGTGCAAAGTATGGGGTTCCTTCCCCTCTAGATACCAAAGGTGGTACGGATGAGATTGGTGACCTGATTGAGACCTATAACTATATGTCCGATCATTTGAACCAACTGATGCTTGCGCAGGAGCAGGCGTCAAAAGAACTGCGTTTATCTGAATTCAAAGCACTTCAATCTCAAATTAATCCGCATTTTTTATATAACACATTAGATATGATTAACTGGATGGCACAGGCTGGTAAATCCTCTGAAATATCATTAGCTGTTCAAAG
>NZ_DAMADT010000012.1:18713-41842 GCF_031997925.1 Lachnoclostridium sp.
ATCCCGTTTTTACAAGCTAACCTTAAGTAAAGGGAATAATATCGTCAGTGTTAAAAGTGAATTGGAACATATCACGCTGTATGTTCAGCTCCAAAACATGCGATTTGATGATAAAATCCATTTTTTTATAGATGTGCCCGATGAAATGTTGGATTATGAAATACCGAAACTAATTTTTCAACCGATAGTGGAAAACTCCATTCTCCATGGAATATTGGAGAAGAATACCAAGGAAGGGAATATCGTGATTATGGGCTGGATGGATGACGCTGACCTTGTTTTTGTTATATCCGATAACGGTGTCGGTATTCCTTCTGATATTCTGTCTGGGATTCTGATGGGTATAATGAATACTGACAAAGGAAGCAATATAGCCATCATGAATACTCATACTCGCCTCCAGGTCTACTTCGGTAATGAGTACGGGCTCACCTTTCGAAGCACTGAGGGCGTTGAGACCGAGGTTGAAATCAGGATTCCTGCGAGACGTTACAGGAAAATGTAACGTTGACAATCAAAAAAAATTATGTGATTTATTTACAATCAAAAGAGGGATCATTTATTTCCGTCTTTCATAGTATCGTATATCTTCCTGGTATTAGGTTTGGTATTTATTATATGGGGAATATGCGATAAAAAAAGTTAATGTTACACTAAAAAAAGCTTTTCTAGTAAAGATTTCTCATTACTAGAAAAGCTTTTTTACCTAATCCATTTCATAACGCATTTTTACTACAATTTAATCGCGATAGCCATTAGGATAGTTGCACTGCCAGCGATATGCATCTTCGCACATCTTAGGAAGTTCTCTGACTGCTGTAAATCCTAGTTCCTCTTTTGCTAGTTTAGGATCAGCATAACAAGTTGCAATATCTCCTGGTCTTCTATCTTTCACAACATAAGGGATTGGTTTTTTACAAACTTCTGAAAAAGCAGCTACCATCTCTAATACGCTGTAGCCCTTCCCAGTCCCTAAGTTATAGGTCTTTACACCTTCGATTTGATCAAGTTTCTCAATTGACTTCACATGGCCAATCGCAAGGTCTGTAACATGGATGTAGTCTCTAACACCGCTTCCATCTGGCGTATCATAATCATCACCAAATACTTGAAGCTCTTTTAGTTTTCCAACTGCTACCTGAGTAATGTATGGTACTAAATTATTTGGTATACCAAGTGGGTCCTCTCCAATCATACCACTCTCATCTGCACCAATTGGATTAAAGTAACGTAATAAGATAATCTTCCATTCACTGTCAGCAACTGTCAAATCTCTTAGCATCTCTTCCTGCATTAATTTCGTTCTGCCATATGGATTGGTAACAGAAAGAGGGAAATCCTCTTTAATTGGCACGGTATGCGGATTACCATATACCGTTGCAGAAGAACTGAATACTAATTTCTTTACATGAAACTTCGACATAACTTCGCAAAGTACTAAGGTAGAAACTAAGTTGTTATAGTAATATGCAAGTGGTTTTTGTACTGACTCTCCGACTGCTTTTAAACCAGCAAAATGGATTACTGATTCAATATTCTCTTTTTCAAATACTTTGGTTAACTTTTCTTTATCTTCTACATTAATTTCATAGAAAGTTATATCCTTATTCGCTAGTTTTTTTACTCTCTCTAAAGATTCTTTCGATGAATTGCTTAAATTGTCGACAACAACAACATCATATCCTTTTCTTAGTAATTCAAGGCATGTGTGGCTTCCTATATATCCTGCACCACCAGTAACTAAAATTGACATCTCTTATCCTCCTTAATGTTACTTAGATACTATATCATTCATTTCCTTCCATTTACGTTCCATATCTTGAACAAGTGCCATTTGTGTATGACAACGATCAAGATTATGTTCCTCACGATGAATTCTAAAGTAAACGTCTCCTTCTAAATAATCCATTAGAAAACGCATTCCACACTCTAAAGTCATCGTTTTTGCTCCATGAGGCAGCATAGAGATTTCAGTGTCTGTCAGACTGCCTTCACAACCCGTTAAATACCCTTTGACATATAGTTCAAATAAATCTAAATCTAAGCTCACTTTCGATAAATCCTTTTCGTCCTCCGTTGCCGTGTTTGCACCAAAACGGATAGAATCACCAAAATCAAAGATAGATAATCCAGGCATTACAGTGTCTAAGTCAATAACACATAAGCCATTACCTGTCTTATTATCTATCATTACATTATTAAGTTTTGTATCATTATGTGTAACACGAAGTGGAAGCTTCCCTTCGTCTAAGCACTTTTTACAGTACTCCATATCCTCTTTTCTTTTGATAAAAAACTCGATTTCTTCCTTTACATCTTTGGCGCGATTACATTTATCCTCTTTTACAGCCTTTAAGAATGCTTCATAACGTAATGGTGTATTATGAAAGTTTGGTATTACCTCATATAAGCTAGATGCATCAAATGCGGATAATAGTTTCTGAAATCTTCCGAATGCAACAGCACTTTGATAAAAATCTTCTGGTTTGCTAACTTGTTCAAAGGAGGTGGCATCCTCTATAAAGATATACATTCTCCAGTAAGAACCCTCATCATCTAAATAGAAGTAGTTTCCATTCTTCGTATTGATTATCGTCAATACTTCACGTAATTCATCCCCACCAAGTCTTCTTACCTCATCTTTTAAAAATGAAGTAACTTTAGCAATATTAAACATTAATTTCTCAGGTTCTTTAAAGATACTATGATTGATACGCTGTAATATGAATCTTTTTTTCTTCTCATCCTCTTTATAAACTACATCAAATGTATCGTTAATATGGCCATTTCCGTATCTTTCATAACTCTCAACTGTTCCTTCTACTTGAAACTGCGCAATAGCATTTTCTATTAACTCATTTTTTATTTCTCTTGCCATAATAGCACCTCCACTATGATTTTACAATCCTCACCAAAGATTTGTTGGGTAAACCCCTTGTTCTTTTAACTTCGCTATCTCGTTTAGCACGGCTTCTTTATCTTCTTTATATGTAACACCAAACCATTGATCCTTAGAATGTAATACCTCTACCTGCACCTTTTGATTTTCAATCATATGCTGTACAACGGTTGGTAAGAAAAACTCACTTTTCTCTGGATTATTGGCAACTTCTGTTGTTAAAAAAGTTTCAAACTCAGCCTTTAGTTCTGCCATAATATTTGCTTGAAATCCCCACAGATTCATAGAGACTGTACTGTCAAATGAGATTTCTTCCCAGGTATCTGCTTCACTATCATAATACTTAGCACCTTCAGGGAATTTTTCAATCTTTGTTCTCTCCGTTATCTTAGTTAAGAAACCTTTCTCATTCACATTACATACCCCTCTTGCAACAGAGCCATGTTCTGTCAATGTATTTTTTAACTGATATCCCACCATAGAATAAAGATTATTCTGTTCTACAGAACTTAGGAAATCATAGATTTTTATAAAGGCCTCACTACCATAGAAATCATCCGCGTTAATTACTGCAAATGGTCCTTGAATCTTATCCCTGCAACATAAAATCGCATGACCAGTTCCCCATGGTTTTACCCTACCTTCTGGGATAGTAAAATTCTCTGGTACTCTGCTAATTTCTTGGTAAACGTACTCAACATCAACAATCTTTTCAATACGATTACCAATCACTTCTTTAAAGTCTTCTTCTATTTCTTTCTTAATAATAAAGATTACTTTCTTAAAACCTGCTTTGATTGCATCAAAAATTGAAAAATCGATGATAATATGTCCCTGCTCATCCACTGAGTCAATTTGCTTTAATCCACCATATCTGCTTCCCATTCCAGCAGCCATAATTACTAATACTGGCTTTTCCATGATAATACTTCCCTTCTTAAACTTATTTTAAAGTTTTTAACAAATTTTTTTGTTTATTTCACGTAACACCGCGTAACATATTCAAGGTACAGCGCTTTGTTACGTTTATATTATCACGTGTCACACCATTTGTAAACAGTAGATAATTATTTTTTTTGCTTTATTTCTTACTTTATTTTTTATTTTGTCTTTCTCTTAATAATGCTGCAAAATTTATCATTGAATGATCTATTTCTATATAATAAAATCTTATTTTTTCCACTGAATAATTTACTACTACATTATAAAACCTTGTTTTTTCCATTGAATACTTTATTACTACATTATATTGTTTTTTTCTATTAATGATTTACTACTACATTATAAAATCTTGTTTTTTCTATTGAATGATTTACTACTACATCATAAAATCTTGTTTTTTTCTATTGAATGATTTACTACTATAAAATCTTGTATTTTCCATTGAAACATTGACAACTAAACAAAAATGAGTTAATGTAAATATGTAACGTAACAAATGACTAAACAAACAGTTGCTATTTTATCATTACTATAAACAGAAAGGGGATTCTACCAATGAGTACCATACGAGAAGTTGCAAAATTAGCGAATGTCTCCATCGCTACAGTCTCTCGCGTTTTAAATAATGATACAAAATATAAGATGACCGAAGAAACCAAGAATCGTGTGCTTGATGCAGTAACTCAATTAAATTATATACCTACTACGACCCAGCGAAAAAAGGTAATAGTTGCGAATTCAATCATTTGTAAAGACGCAAAGATAGGTTGTATTTTAAGAGTAACAAAAAAGGGCTATAACGATCCTTACTATATGTCAATCCTTTCCGGGGTAGAAACACAATTAAGAGAAGTTGGAATCGATCTAACCTTTATCAAATCAGCACCAATTCTTCAGGACAAAATTTCTCTAGCTTCAACCTTTATCGATTCTTTGGACGGGTTAATTTTGATGGAGCCTTTAAACGAGGAAATCTATCGCTACATTAAAAAACGCGTTCCTCATATCGTTGGTATTGATACTTTACGTGATGATATTGATGATGTTGGGTATGATCACTTACAAAATGGTATCCTTGCCACAAAACATCTCATTGAGAAAGGGCATAAAGAAATTGGATTTATCGGCGGAAGCGGAGAATCCCAAGATATCAAAGATAGTAAGCGTTATCAAGGGTATCTCATTGCAATGCATAAAGCAGGTTTACCGATTCAGAAAGAATGGATCATAGATTGTGGCTGGAACGAAGATGAATGTGTAGCAAAAGTAGATGACTTGTGTAAGAGCACTCACTTTCCTACTGCTTTTTTTGCAGCCAGTGATTTAATGGCTATGGCTGCAATGAAGAGTTTTTATATAAATGGAATCTCCGTACCTAAGAGAGTAGCGGTCATTGGAATGTCAGATATTGAAATGTCTCAGTATTCAAATCCTCCACTTACCACCTACCATGTTCCAAAAGAAGAAATTGGAAAGATCGCAGTCAATCTGTTGCTTGCAAGAATTCAAGGTTATGCAACTCTACCACAGAAAATCATCCTACCAACTACTTTCGTTGAGAGAAGTTCAACCTGATATAACCTATAATTTTAAAAGCTAAAATAAAAAAAGGTATCCAACATTAGATAATTTTATTGTTAGACACCTTTTTATTGTATGAATTGAAAGACGATATACAATATCTATGTGTTATATACCTTTAAGACAATGAAAAAGATTCTTATCATTTATATATAATTGTGCTATACTCTTCATAAATGCAAGAAAGGAGGGTACTTATGGGTAGCTACACAAATTCAATAAAACAAAAAAAGGATAAAGTAAAAGCTACAAAAGTTAAAACAAATCAGAATGAGAACGACTCAAAAGATAATTCAAGTCAAAATAAGAACGACTCGAAAGATAATCCAATACGTAACAATAAAAAATTACAGCTTAATAAAGCCATCCATATACTCTCTATTATTATAATAATGATAGGAACTTATCTATTGATTGATATCCTATGGATTAGTCCTACGAAATCAAACAAAGAAATGAAAGAAATTCAAGAGATTTATGGCAATAATAATTCAATTCCTGAGGATATAAAAACTCCTTCAATTCCGAAGGAAACAGATGATCAATTAACAACAGCAGAAACATCAGAAATAATTCCTTTAGAAAAATTCAATCACCTATTAGAACTTAATCCCGACGTAAAAGGCTGGATTCAAATAGAAGGCACCAATATCAACTATCCGGTACTGCAATCTAGTAAGGACGAGCCCGAATATTACTTGACCAGGAATATGAAAAAGGAAGATGACCGATTTGGAAGTATTTTTTTAGATACGAATACTGATATCGAGACACCAACACAATGTTTTTTAATCCATGGTCATAATATGACAAGTACCGGTAATATGTTTCATGAATTAATGAATTATAACGATTTAGACTTTTTGATTAACTCTCCAATCATTCAATTCGATACACTGTATGAAGAAAGCTTATGGAAAATCTTCGCAGTCTTTAAAACTAACGGTTCCTCAGCAAAGGAAGAACTCTTTGATTATCAACGCGGAAGCTTTCAAGATTCCTCAGACTTCTTAAATTTTATTTACCAGATAAAAGTTCGTTCCATTTATAATATCCCTTTGGAAATTTCCGAAGAGGATCAACTACTATTATTATCAACCTGTTCTTATGAACTACCTAATTATCGAACTGTTATTGTAGCTAGAAAATTAAGACCAGGAGAATCCAAAGAACTATCGAGGGAATCCGTCACAAAAAATAAGAATCCAATTTATCCAGATAGTTGGTATCATCAATACGGTGGAACACCTCCAGCTATTACTACCTTCGAAGAAGCACAGAAGAATCATGAAATTAATTGGTATCAAGACTTTACGAGAGATACAGATATCAAAAAAGCAGAATAAGAGTTTTATGAGAAATGAGTTATAGAACTGAGTTATATCTTATAAGAACTAAGTTATATTTTTTAAGAAAAGAGTTATATTTTATAAGAACTGAGTTATATTTTATAAAAAGTACGCTTCGCGAACTTTTCCTTATTATGAAACATATCGATAAAATTAGAGGATATCTTAGAAAGATACCCTCTTTTTCTTTAACACGATCCCTTTTCTTTAAAATTACTTTTATACTTCAACAAACCGATTTGCTTCTTCATTTAAGCTCACTGAAATCATTTCATTATTCTTAACTTCCTTACTAATCTTAGCCATCTCTTCCACAAGACTCGATGCATTATTTGCAGCATTAGAAACTCCAATTGCACTTTCATCCACAGCAGAAGCAATTCCATGAAAGTTTTCACTCATACTTACTATCATATGGTTCATCTCTTTTATGTGCTCCATGAATTGAGAGATATTGCTATGTAAAAAAGAAGCATCCAAATCATATTGTATTCCACTGCCTACATTTTTTTCATAGTCACTTAATACCGTAGTTTGAATATAATCTAATACTTGTTTTGAACTTTCTGATAGATTTAATACAGCATCACGTACCAACCCACTGATTTCTTGAATATTTGTAGCTGTATTTCGGCTATTATCTGCTAATTGACGAATCTCATCCGCAACAACGGCAAAACCTTTTCCCGCCTCTCCAGCACGAGCTGCTTCTATCGATGCATTTAATGCTAATAGATTTGTTTGATTTGAGATAACTAAAATATCATTGGTTAATTCATCAATACGTTCCACCTTCTTACTATTTTCGATAGCTTCACGTAAGGTATCACCTATATTATTAAGCATCTCACTGGTCGTACCTTTCTTATCAGTTGCTTCTTCTTTCATCGCATTCGCTCTTATCTTCATCTCATTTATATATTCCATAGTGCCCACACTTTTATCTATCATGGTGGTGGCATTCGTATTAAGAATACCGATACTATCTAACATAGAAGATATTGTTGCTGTAACTTCCTCCATACTGGCGGCTAATTGCTGCATGGTAGACGAAATATCGCAAGAATTATCATTCACTTGACTGATACTGTTTGAAACTAAAGATATGCTCAAGTTTAATTGCTTAGAATCAGAAATCATATGTCCCATAATTCGCTGTAATGTTTCTAGGAAGGTATTAATACCTGAAACTAATTGTCCAATTTCATCCTTCGTATAGACTGTTACTCTTTTTGTTAAGTCTCCTTGCCCAGAATTAAAATCATTTAATATATCATCTAGCTGCTTTGTGGATCTTTTGGTTGGTCCAATGATTGACTTTCTTGTAATTGCAATAACCACAATAGTCAGTAATATCATAACCCCAATACCGATATAATTGGATTGAATACTACTCTCATAGATTCCTGTAAGTTCTAGCCTAGCAGTTTCAATAACCTCTGGATCACTGCTATCTACAGTATCTGCAGCTTCATAAATCTGTTTAAGTGAATTTAAGTTTGTAATATTGGCTAATATACTGAATAAAGACAACACCAATACAACCGTTACTAGTTTTGTTCGAATACTTTTACGCATAATCACCCTCCTGTGTATCTAAATTTATTTCGTCCTTCCATAATATCTAATTGAGCTCGAGTAAAATCTCTTTTGTTCGGTTCATTATACGTTCCATTTTATCCTTTGCTAAGAAATTTACTTTATGTGAGATACATATCGCTAATTCATCCTGATAAGTAATTACACCAATCGTTTTGTCATAAACAGAAGCTGCAGGTGGTAGATAAGCCATATCTTTTATCTGGTACTTTTCAGTATTTAAACTAACATCAAAAACTCCAAGATTTGAAATATCTATCCCCTCTTCATAGTCTTTAAAGTTAAGTAGCTTTGACACCTTATTAAGCCAATCGTTCTTGTAATCACTATGTTTTGAATAAAACAAACCGTCGAAAATACTGCTATCCAATAAGCAAAACAAATGAACCAATTGAAACGCTTTTTTAGGATTTTGAATCTCTTTTTTAATTATTGAACCTAGAGAATTCGCATTTTTCCAGAAATCTTTCTCCATATCATAACTTAGTACCTTTGTTATAGCTGCAGCATAGTTTCCGACACACCTACCTGGATGAAACAATAGCCTATTTCTTAGATTTATTGCAACTGTTACTTTTTCCTCTGAAAACTCTGTCAACTCTCTTAACGCTTTCATAAATGCAACTAAGATAACCGTATTCATTGTAATCTGATGATCTTTTGCGGATTGTCTAAGCTTGTGATATTCATCACCCTTAAGATAAAAAAGAGCAACATCTATGTTTTGCTTCTTTTGATAGTTCTGATGTGCTGCTTGAAATTCACTTTGAGTTAAAATTTTCCGATTCTTAGCCCATCTGCGATTCAATCGCTTTATAACATATCGAATTAGAAAAGATGGTTGACTTCCCTTTGGCAAATCCATTATGGATTGAATCGGTTTCGGTTCTTTTAACTCCATATTTTTTTTACCATTGCAATAAAACTCGATAAAATCATGGTATAAATATAAATGCGATAGGCCATCTCCTAACATATGGTGACCAATCATGATGAAATCAAATTCCTTTTCTTGAGAAAGAATAAAAAAATGAATCGTTGGTTCCTTTTCAAATTCAAAAATTACATGCTCTTGCTGCTTCGCTAATTCAATCCATTGGCTTTCATTTTCTTTTTCTAGGTATGTAACTTGGGGGTTAACCCCTTCTTGATAAACATAACTAACTTTTCCATCCTTGCTTTGCTCCACAACACAATGCAAAATTGGGTGGACCTTTCCTAGTTCTAAAACTGCCTGCTCAAATCTCGTTTTGTCAAAATCGCCTACAATAGTTCCCTTGAGAACAAGATTCTGTGTTGGATTTCGAAAAAACCCTCGCTCAAATACTAAGTCATACCTTAACCCCATTACTACCTCCCCTTAAATAACTCTTAAGTATTTCATATAAGCTCCCATCTGCGAGCATTATCACGCATGGAAATTGTTCGTTGAAAAAAGATTCTGTTTCAACCTACATCTAGTCCATAACTTCTCTGTTACTGCAAATCGCATTCTATAATTTCTAGCTTAAAGAAATTTCATCTATTTTCACACCAATAGAACCATAATGAAAGGCTTACAGCTCTTATTTCTATAGGTTCCCTTATTTCAAGTGGACACCTTCTTACTATTGGACACCTTCTTTCTGTAATATTTGTAAATAACATAGAAAATTATACCAATTTAAAAGTAAATATTCAATAGGAAACAATTATTATAAGACAGCTTTCTATACTTCACGTTTTTTACATATATTTCCGAAATTATATTAAAAATAGGCTGTAACACTTTAGATATTCAAATACCCAAAGTATTACAGCCATTCCTATTAGCCATTCGCTATATTTCTCATTACTTTTATTGCTTTTTTATCGATAAGACATGATGCATGTTCCTTAAGGTATGCTACTCTAGCTTGGTTCTCCGAATGAAATTTTCCATATTCATTAGCCCTGTCACAGACAAATTGGAAATTTACTTTGGACAGTCTACCCTTTTCTAATGCCATATAGAATAGCTGTTCCTTCTCATCCTTAAAAAGAGTACTTCGGATTGCCCAAGACTCAGGTAAAATTACACAAAACCTTTCCACATCGGTAAGTGTCGCAAATGTATACAACTGTAAGGTTGAATCCACTGTTTGCTTATGTTTACCTTTTTTATCCTCTTTGTTTTTGTTCTCATCCTTTTTCTTTTTATATTGTTGCTCCTCGTACTCATCAGTTACATCCTGAATCAGATTTCTTATAAACTTATCAAAGGCTTCAACTTTTTCTATGCTGGATAAATCCTCATACCGACTCATCATGCTTTCTGGAGTAAATTCTCCATTGCCACCCAATGCATCGTTAATCTGATGTAAGATATCTTCCATTCCCTCAGCACCCTTTTCAGAAAAAGTAATTGCCAGACGATTCCTTGGTAATGGCATAACCTGCATCGCTAATAATCCATTCTTAGGATTGTATCCGACCTCATCCACTGCCATTTCTACGATTTTATGTAGAAATTCCTGAATCTTACCTTTATTCTTAAGGAAATCGTCGATTTCTATATTGTATTCCTTCATATCGTCTTCGTTTATAATACAGCGAACCGTTTCATCATCTATTCTCTTGAATTCCATATATTCTCGCTTTCATTCCATATGTGTGTGTTGGTTTTAAACTTTTCTTTATTATACGTCAAGTCTTAGTAGTTATGCAAGTATCTATTCATCGTTCTATATTCATTCAAAAGGGGAGTGTCTTCTGACACTCCCCTTCCTACGTTCTATTTTCTCTTTAATTCTACTGTAGAATCTTCAAGTCCTAATTTTAAAGTATCTCCTTTTACACTATATGTGCAATCTTGAGTTTCTTCCATACCTAATAAGCTTACGGTTAGCGCTAACTTTTCGCCTTCTGTCTTATAAGTTGTATCAATACTCATCCCCATTACTTTCATAGCACCTGTACCATCATCGTTAAATGTAAATTCTACACTCTCTCCTTCTTCCTCACCAATCCAAGTACCTACAATACTATTATTCCCCTTACTACATCCAATGAGTGAAAGCGCAAGCACTAAGGTTAATAGTACAAGTAGTGCATTTTTTCTAAGTTTCATCTTTAGTCCTCCCAGACCTATTATTCTTTCTGCTTTTGCACAAAGTACTTATATACTATCCAAATATAGTTATATTGTCAAGATTTTACCAATATTTTGACAAATTTCTTATTTTTTCTTACCTTGAACTGCTGTTTAATACTTTAATCAGGATGTCTGCAGCCTCACCTCTTGTTATTTTAGCTGTAGGTTGGAACGCCTTTTCTTGACCATTTCCAAATAACTTAAGTGCTTTGGCTATTGCTACATAATTATAATAATCTTTTCCTATCTTTGCATCATCGGTATAACCACAACGGAAGATATCACCCATCGTCGCAAATTTCTCATATCCTAGTATTTGCACACTATATTTTGCCAACTGTTGTTTGGTTATTCCACTACTACTCTTTAATTTTATATCATCTCTAGTAGCTTCATAGAATAGCTTTTCAGCAAGACTCTGTAGCTCTTTCCCTGTAATCACGTCATTTGGTCGGAATTTTAATTCTCCGGTACCTGCTCCTAAATCGCGTAATAATAAGATACTTCTCTCATACTTATGACCTTTGATATCCGTATAGTCAACGGACTTCTTTAATTCTGGAGCATAAACTTTACCAGACCAATCTAATTGTTTACCGGTAAATGGTGATATTGTGTTTGGATTGATATTGGTACGATATACTAATCTAGGTTGATAATCCATGGAATATGAATTCTCTATATAACCATTGATATCTCCACCCTTTACTAATTTATGAACTGTATTAATTTCATATACAAGCTCATAGCCTTCCAATTTAATATACGCATTGAATGCCTGTTCTGGAGTCATTGCATTCTTTGGTGACTCGAATTTTATTGCAGTATCCCAGTTCTTACGATAATCGAATACTTTACCACTAATAGAATCCACACTACCAGAGAAATAATTATCTGCATAAGGAATTCCTTCATTTACTCTTTGATATCCAAACGTATATCCCCCATATACAGGGATTTCTTTTATATAATCATAGATATAATCTGGAGTTACAGAGGACTGCTTCGTATTTGAAAATTGCTTTTCATTCTGAGATTTCGCAAATGCTTCATAGATTTTTGCACATTCTTCTTTGGAAAGTTTCGTTTTCGCTTTCTCTAACTCTTCCGGAGTCATCTGATCAGCATTTTTTACACTTGAACGGTAGGACAAAATCTCACCAGTTTTTGCATCAACAGTTGCATGCGCACTTGCTCTATAATAATCATTTTTACTATCATCTGGAACTCTAGGATCTGTTAATGAAATACTCCATACATATTGCTTTTCGTTTTCATTACCATACAAACGATATCCGGAAAGGGAAGCTGTTATCGCCTTTATATTAGCATCCATCAGTAAATATTTATTCTTCACTACCTTCTCGATCGCTTGCTCCTTCGTAATTAAACTTTTTAATTCCTTAATTTGTGCTAACTCTTCTTTGGTTAAAGAAGGTGCACCTGTATTACTTTCATTAGCAGTATCTTGCACTGCACTATCATTTTTGGAAGTTTCTATCCATTGCTCTCTCGATGTGTAAACTTCCCCGGTTTTTGCATCTACCGCGAAATAATTATTACTAGGCGCATATACAAGGTAAGCACTTCTGGTCTTACCATCTTCGCTCCACTTTGTTAGATACTTAAGTTCCATAGTAACTTGTTTCTTTATCTTTTCTGTGGCTTGCTCTTTCGATATCTTTACATCTTTAGATGGAATGGATAACCCAAATAGCCAGTTTGCATTATACTGCTTAACTTTCTTATCTGCTGTACTAATTTGAATTGTAATCGTATTATCAGGCATCACAATACCATTCTCGGTACGTACATACTCAAACTGATAACAATTGTTATAATAACCTACATAAGTTGCGTTTTGAAATGTAACATGCCCCCATACATCAGGCGCAACCTTTTTAATAAAGGCATCTGCAACAGGGCGAAGTTCTTTGATAAGATAGTTGATCGGCTCTTGCTTATCATTCTTATCATAGTCCCTATCATTAATATAAGTTATATTAGCATTATCATCACAAACCACATTAAAATAATGAGAACCTTTCTCTCTATACCAATTTAAGTTCCACTGTGTTCCTTTTCCATATTCAGCACCGTAATAATTTGATTCAAATTTTGTACAGTCCGTTGGAATAGTAACCTTTTTCTTTATTTCTGTTATAATCTTCGTAAGATTCTCTTGAAGCTTCGTATCTTCCGTAGAATTATTCTGTACACTTTCTTTGGTAACCGCCTCCGCTACTACAGTAGACATTGCATTGGCATGGACTGGAATACTGGTAATAATAATACCACCTACTAACATTAGTGCTATAAAACTCTTTCTTTTCATAATAAATACCATTCCTTTCCACATCCTGCAGACTTTACGCTACAGGCACTTTACTTCCGATTACGTTATTTAATCATCGGTTCTAAGCATTAGACGATGCAAATTTCCATATGTTCCATGATATGTAAATATTTTTAACTTTATTTTTATTTCCTTAATTGCCAAAGTAAATTCCAATTTTCCCAGTACCAAACCAGAAGTTAATTTGGCAAACTTTTTTATGGAATTATTTTTATTTATCTAAAAAGAACACTGCTACCTAACTATTTCAATGTTTAGGTAGCAGCGTCTTGGATTTGGATCTGTTAATTTCATAAAAGCAGGAGCAGTTGAAGTGCACTTCAATTACTCCTGCTTTTATTGTATTTAAATTATAATTATAATTTTCTAAGATGAAGTTGGAATGAAATAAGTACCACCTAAGGTCTCGTTCTCTAATGCAATGAAAGGAATTTCAAACACAAGATTTAGATTATCAATCGTTAATACTTGTTTTGTCTCTCCTGCAGCAATAATTCTTCCATCCTTCATTAAAACAATCTGTTTACAATATCTTGCAGCTAAATTGATATCATGAAGTACTGTTATAATCGATGTATTCTTCGTATCATTTAACTTCTTTAAATATTTCATCAATTCCATCTGATACCGAACATCCAGATGAGCCACTGGTTCGTCTAAAAACAACCAAGGTGTCTGTTGAGCAATTGCCCTTGCTGTAATAACCCTCTGTTTTTCTCCACCACTTAACCTAGAAAATATCGCTTCACGTAAGTGATAGCAATTCGTCATCTTCATCGCTTCGTTCACAATCTCTCGATCCTTATCTCTTACTGCCTGAAACCGTTTTTGATAAGGGGCGCGCCCCATCATTACAATCTCATAAGCTGTGAATCTTGTTTCGATGTTGGTATTTTGTGGGACTAGGGACATTTTTTTAGCTATATCATTACGTTTATAGCTTGTAATTTCTTTATTTTCAAGGAATACTCTTCCTGGCTCAATTGGTAGTAATCTTAGGATATGACGAATAAATGAGGTTTTTCCGGATCCGTTTGGCCCCAAAATACCGTAAAACCCTCCCTGTAAAAAAGTCGTACCTATCTCTTTTAAAATTGCATCCTCTTCTTTTTGCGGCTGCCAAGTCAGTTCGTTTATTTGTATTGTCTGTAATTTATCCATCTTACACCCCATTTCTGCGCGCGTTTTTTGCGCATCCAAAATTTGTGCCAGGGATTACGCAGCCACAAATTTCAGGGTTGAAAAATTTTATTTTTTTCAACTTACACCATCCTTTTCTTGTCACGATATAGTAACAGTAAAAAATATGGTGCTCCAAATAAAGCAGTAATGACTCCGACCGGGAATTCTCCAGGTGCTCTTAAGGTTCTTGCTAAGGTATCACAAACGATTAAGAAAAAGGCACCGAAGATACAACTAAAAGGTAGCAATCTTTCATGTCTTGGTCCAAGTAACAATCGTATTACATGAGGTATAATTAATCCAACAAACCCTATAATACCACACACCGAGACGCAAGCTGCTACCAAAAGCGAACCAACTATGATAAGTGTTCTCTTCACTTTCAAAGTATCAATACCAAGACTTTCTGCTGTTTCCTCACCTGCCGCTATAATGTTTAATTCTCTCGCATGTACAATAATTATCGTAGCACAGACAATAAAAAACAGGAGAAGAAATCCGACTTTCTTCATGCTAGCTGCAGAAAAGCTTCCAAGAGTCCACATGTAAACCTTTTCTATCTGCTCTCTTCTAATACTCATTAACAAGGAAATCATAGCAGACAGCATAGAACTAATCGCTGTACCAGTAAGCACGATATGAGTAACTGAACCAGTACTTCCAGTAAACGCAATTTGATATACTAAGAGAACGGTAAGCAAAGCTCCAATAAAGGCAAATGCTCCTATTACTCCCAGGCCAAAAAATGATATTGTCACACCACTTAGTGTAGCTATCGTAGCTCCAAGAGCTGCACCAGAGGAGATACCTAATATCTGCGGGTCTGCAAGTGGATTACGAAACAATCCTTGAAAACAGGCACCCACTAACGCAAGTGAAGCTCCGCTTAAGCCAGAGAGTAAAATCCTAGGTATTCGGATATTCCAAATTATCGTAACATAATTTTTAGGAATATCTGAAGTATCCATTAGATTTCTAATAAGCGGCATTTTACTTAGAAGGACCTTTAAACTATCATATATTGTTATATTGGCTGAACCGACTGATGCTGTGATAACAATCGTAATAAGCAATAGCAAGGTAAACACTAGATAATAAAATGAAGTCTTTCTTTTGTTCATATTAATAATCATGCCTTTCCCATTTGTATACCACATCTACTTGTGGATGCGATACTGCCATATTGAAAAGTAAAAGTTGCTTTTTCATTTTCAACTACCTCCAGTATTTATTGAAATGCTTCTGGATGTAGTATTTTTGCTACCTCTAATATTCCCTCAGCAGCACGATAACTTTGGCGTTCCAGTAAATTATTATCAATACTATACACTTGATTATTCTTCACAGCACTTAAATTTTTATAATTATCTGTGGAGATAAAGCTATCCTTCATACTTGAATCTAATATAATCACTTCTGGGTCTGCATCAATTAAACTTTCTAATGTATATGACCATCCACTAACATTTTTTGCAATATTATCTCCGCCTGCTAGTGTTAATAAATTTCCGATAAAGGTATCGCCTCCGGCTGTATAATCTCCATATTCTCCAAATCCAACTACATAATATACAGTCTTCTTAGGAAGTGAGGCAACCTTCGTTGTTACATCTTCTATTTGAGCTTTCATTGTTTCAATAAGTTTTGCTGAATTATCCTGGCAATTAAATATCTGTCCGATTAAATTAATCATATCATAGATACCAGCAACCTCTTTA
The DNA here is from genome assembly GCF_031997925.1 of Lachnoclostridium sp. Taxonomy (NCBI): domain Bacteria; kingdom Bacillati; phylum Bacillota; class Clostridia; order Lachnospirales; family Lachnospiraceae; genus Lachnoclostridium; species Lachnoclostridium sp. Next base: position 35,452 of record NZ_DAMADT010000012.1, read on the forward strand.
TCTTCATTTAGTACAACGACTGTAATACCAACCTCTTTAAATTTTTGAATAACATCCTCCGTCCATAGGGAAGAGGCTATAACAACATCCGGAGCTAGACTTACAACTTTTTCAACATCAGGATTATAAAAATCTCCGATAGACTCTTTCGTCATTGCTTCCGCTGGATAATCACAATAATCCGTACGACCAATCAACTTATCCGATAACGAAAGTGCATATAATATCTCTGTGATACTAGGAGAAAACGATATCATTGTTTGAGGTTCGTTTTCAAACGTAATGGTAGTTCCTAAAGAATCGGTAACAGTAAGTGGATACTTAGTTACATTATTTTTTGTAGTGTCCTCTGGCAAGCCAGTCGGAGATATTGGTTCTTCACCTGGTGATGGCGAAACAGTAATTTGTGCTTCCGAAGTTGGTGCAGGCGTAATTTCATTCTTCTCATTGCCTGCTTTTGTTCCACAACCTGTCATGACAATGGTTAGAATCAATCCAAGTGTCAATAGTTTTTTAAATATTTTCATATAAGCCTCCATGCTGCGTCTATCTTTTAGGAGCAGCTAATGGCTCAAGTTTGGCGCAGCACAAACTTGTCTGTGTGAAGTTTTTAGAATCTCTTAGGCGGCGTCTTTTGGCGTCTTAGATATTTTCTTCACACTTACTCCTTTTGATCCGCAACTCCCTCCGAGTGCAGATGATTCATTCTCATATGGCAGGTTTCCTGGCTAATGGTCATTTTACTCATCGCTGTCTTCTCATATCATTCTTTACTTTTTAAGGTTAGGAGCCGTATCCTTAATGCCAAAGAAGATACAATGACACTTTTGCAACTTTCATTCCAATAACAGTAACGGGGGCTGCTGCGGATTTTCACCACATTCCCTTTTAACTTCAATTATAAAGCACCACATGGACGCAATTATTATACCCGTAACTTAAGTACATTACAAGTAAATTTTAACAACAAGAATTCTCATAGATTATAATTGCTCGTCAAAAAAAGACTGTCATAAAAAAATTAATGACAGTCCTTCTCTATTTCCGTTTCATTTTGTAACATTATTAGAAAAGCCAACCTATTTATTCTATGAAATACTATCATCCTGATTATACATTTAATATATATTAAATATACATTAGCGAACGTATCTACATCATAAGTTACGCCTTTTCACATGGCCCAAAATAATCTTTTCTAAGACAGACTTATATACTAGAACGATCTGAGCATCAATAAAGCAATATTTATTGACGACAAATTCATATGTCTTTATTAGAAACAGAACACTCATTGTACCAAGAGCAGTAATCGCTATAAATGGTACTAAACCTTTCAATAGAATAAATGTAGAGGCAGCAATATAGAATACCACGGCAAACATATAATTTTTACTGATTCGAAAAGCAAGTAACATAGCATCATTTAATCTATCATGCATATGTGCAATCGCTTCAATATCTTTATCCTTAAGCCTAGTGTAGATATCCTCAAAGACCTCTTTACTCTCTAGTGATTTGTTCTTGAGATTTTTTTGAATGTATGTGAAATACTTATTGTAGTTGACTTCTCCTAATTCCTTGCGTATTAATTTCTTGAATACACTCATCATATCCCCATTTCCTTTCGGTGGAATTGAACCTGTCTTTAGTATTTGCGAAGTCCTCTAATAAAGTCTTGTAATTTCTGGTTAGTTTGTAAAATTTGAAAATAAGATGACAAAAATGGTTATGTCGTGAACAATAAATTATATATTCACAAAATGTTCATAACTTAGCCATACTATCATCACATTCATATCTTATAATACAAATATAACATAAATTTGTTTACAAGATAATTTTTTTCATAAAACAAAGCCCGGCAGTTACCCTCCCCCTCTACCGGGCTTCTCCTCTGCCCATTTATCGAAATTACTTCGACTTTTTATCTCTATTCTTTCAAATCTTAATTTCATCATATTCAATTTCATCAAATTTAAATGATCAAATTTTAATTTGATTCACATACATTGCAGTGTTTTCATAATCAAATTCTTCCGCCGCTTCCATCGCTTGATAAATCTTATTTTGATCCTCTTTAGATACCATCGTTAACAGTAGTCTTAATCCATTTATTATCTCAAAATACTCATAATGACTAATATGATATAATATTTTTTCCTGCTGCTTTGCGATTACTTCTTTAGAACAGGTCGAAATCCCCATAGTTTCATTCTTAGGATATCTTCTATTATTATATGCGATTAACGCTTGTTCGAGTTCACTACAAAATAAGTTAATACGCATGAGAAATCTCTTCAACTGTTCCATCTGACATTCATTGATAGAATTATTATTCTCTAACAGATCCACTCCCATTCTTTTCATTTCAAGGGCAGTTGCATTTTCCGCTAATTCTCTTGATCCCAAATGATACAATATACTTTTTAAAGAATGGCATTCTGCTTCTACAATACGACGTTCTTCCACTCCCGTAATTCGTTCCAGCTTACTTTTTGATTGATTTAACTGTTTCATCGATGCTTCCACTATGCGGATATAATTATCCACCTGATTTAGAGCATAATGCAAGCCTAAGCTACAATCCAGAGTAGTGACCTGTTGAAAAATTTCCATAAATTCTGTTACTTCATCCGTTCCCTCCCCAATGTCATGAAAGGCATCTATCAAATTCTCACATAATTTTTCTTTTGGTAACCATCTTTTTAAACATTGACTTAGTTTATCTGCCTCAATTGGCTTTTCTAATACATCACAAAATTCATTTGTTGCTGCAATTCTTTCATTTTCACCGATAAGAGCACCTGAAATCGCAATTATCACCTGACCTGACTTTCCCTCTAAGTTATGTATTCGTTGCGCAGTTTCAACTCCATCAATTTCTGGCATCATGAGGTCCATAAAAATTAAGTCATAATCTTTTTCAACTACTTTTTCTAATGCATCCCTTCCTCCTCCAGCAGTTTCCACGGAAAGGCCATAAGTCTTTAACATCATTCCTCCTGCTATCAGATTAACCGGATTATCATCTACGATTAAAGCTGTGGCTCCTATTTTGTCCCCCCTATGAAAGAGTGTATTAATCACACAACATCCCCCCTTAACTTTTATTATCTAACACATCACAATGTTACAGTTTTTCCATTCATTCACTTTGTCTCCCATATCCTAACAAATTTCAAGCCTAAAATCAAGATTTTCCATTTTTTTCTTTAAAACTTTTCTTTATTTTACTATCACTTTTTGTTATAATAGTCGGTAAGAAAAAATTCGAAGTAGGGACGCACGCAATAGCGGGCGTTCTAGCCATGAATACATTTCTGTGAACTCCCACATATTATGGATTAGTACACAGAAAATTTTGCAACAAAAGTTTAAGTGCATGAAAAATGCATAAATATCTGGAGGTATCATTATGTCAAATGTTTGCATTATGGATCATCCTCTAATCCAACATAAGATTGGTATTATGAGAATGAAATCCACATCTACTAAAGAATTTCGTGATTTAGTATCCGAAGTAGCTATGCTTATCTATTACGAGGCAAGCCGCAACCTTCCACTAACTGATAAAGAAGTGGAAACTCCACTTACTAAGACAATTGTAAAAGAAATCGAAGGTAAGAAATTATGTGTCGTTCCAATTCTACGTGCCGGAATGCATATGGCAGACGGCGTTCTTGGTCTAACACCGAATGCAAAAGTAGGTCACATAGGATTATATCGTAACGAAGAAACTCTTGAACCTGTAGAGTACTTCTGTAAATTACCATCTGACGCTATTGAACGTGAAATTTTTGTTGTGGATCCAATGCTTGCTACTGGTGGTTCTGCTGCTGCTGCAATTACATTATTAAAAAGACGTGGAATTGATAAAATTCGTTTTCTGTGCCTAATTGCAGCTCCAGAAGGTCTTAAAAGATTACAAGAAGCTCATCCAGACGTTGATATTTATATTGGTGCACTTGATGAACGTCTAAATGAACAGGGTTATATTTTACCTGGCTTAGGTGATGCAGGTGATCGTATCTACGGTACTAAATAATATTTCTTTGCATTTTTTGTACTGTCAATCTAAATCTCAGATAGTTTTTTTGTTCCGAGATTAATGTCAAAGCGGATGCTCGGAATCCGCTTTGACTTCCTCGTAACCTTACAGCAGCTCCGCTGCTATGTTTTAGTATTATAAAAGAGAATGGGCTGTTGCAATTGTAAACACTCCCTGTCTTAGAGACAATGAGCAGTTTACAACGCAACAGCTCCATTTTATTTTTTCACTGAGAATTTATAGATTGTAACACTTTCAAATGGTTCCCCTGCTTTCTTAAGACAGGATGGAAAATTACTAATATTACAGGAATTTGGATAATATTGTGTTTCAAAACAAACTCCATCACGTTTCTGATAGCAATATCCCTCTTTACCATTTTCATTTCCAAGAATAAAATTACCGGTGTAGAGTTGAAGACCTTTCGCGTCTGTAAATACCTCCATGAGACGTCCACTCTTTTCCTCCCAAAGTTCTGCAACTTTAACTGCTTCTTCTTCTGAGGTTTTTATAACATAATTATGATCATAACCGCCAGCAACACGAAGAGGTTGGTAATCAGCTTCAATATCTTTTCCTATTTTCTTCATTTTACGAAAATCCATCGGTGTTCCTTCCACCTTTGCAAATTCGCCTGTAGGAATTAGCGCTTCATCTGTTAATGTAAACTCATCCGAATCAATCATTACCTGATGACCCTCAATGCTACCGCTATTATGACCAGCCAAATTAAAATAAGAATGATTGGTAAAGTTGATTATGGTTTCCTTATCCGATACGCCATAATATTCAATCACTAATTCATTATCATTGGTTAATGTATAGGAAACCACAAGATCAAGATTACCTGGTAATCCCTGTTCCATATCAGGACTTAATCTGGAAAACTCTACTGTAGTCTCATCCTTGTCTTTAAAAACTTCAGCTTCATATAGGTATTTATTATAGCCCGTACTACCGCTATGTAAATTGTTATTGCCATCATTCTTTTCTAACTTATATTCTTTGCCATTTATTACGACTAAAGCTTCTGCGATACGATTCGCATGACGGCCGATAAAAGAACCGTATCCTGGTCCGTTCACTTCATATTGCTTTACATTATCATACCCTAAAGCTACATCTGCAAATGTTCCATTCTTATCCGGTACCATAATGCTGATAATATTAGCACCAAAATCACTGACGGATACTACCATACCATGATCATTTGTTATCGTGTATAATGTTACTTTTTCTCCCTGCTTGGTCTTACCAAACGGTCTTTGAGATATTTTCATAAGAACCTCCATTCACTCGCTCACTGCTATTTCTTCAACTAGAAAATATTATATCATTTATTGCATATTCTGTGAAGTAAAATAAGATACAAGGTGTAGTAATTGAAAATGCTCACATCCTATGACTTTTAATTCAGGACAAGGAAAATTATGTTCAACGAACTTTCCTAGTTTTGCAAACTAAAAAAAGAAAGAAAACAAAAGTTGTTACAAACAACTTCTATTTTCTTTCTTTAGATTCGTTACAAAATTGTCTTACAATATAGCTATTTCCGTATAAAATATTACATTTATATTATAGAAAAAGGTACACTGAAAGTAATTCCACGATCATGGAATCGTCTGATATCAAACGTTTCTATGTCTAGAACAAGACGAATCAGTTATCTGCTACTTACAAGAATTATAATCTTGTTACGTTAGTAGCCTGAGGTCCTTTAGCACCCTGAACCACTTCAAAAGCAACTTCCTGTCCTTCTTCTAAAGACTTGAAGCCGTCCATGTTAAGTCCTGAGTAATGTACGAATACATCGTTACCCTGCTCATCAGAGATAAAACCAAAACCTTTTTGATTGTTAAACCACTTTACAGTACCTTTGTTCATGAGATAATCCTCCAAAAAAAAATATAATATTGCTACAATCAATCTGCCTATTGGCTAGATGCAACATCATTATAATACCATTGATTTCTAATATTGTCAAACAAAAATTTGTTAACTGCTAAATTATGACACATTTCTACACATTTTATCTAGTAACTTTTACATTTTCACAATGAAAAATATTCCAAGTATAATTTGCAATATTAAGAAAGTAGGAATCAATATCTGAAAACTTCTATGCTTCGTTTTGTGGCGAAATACCTTCATGCCAAGAAGGGAGCCTAAGCTCCCCCCAATGAATGCAATGAAGAACAGCGTTCTTTCTTTAATTCTCCACTCTCTAGCTTTGGCTCTCTTTTTATCAATTCCCATACTGCTAAATCCTAACAGATTAACAATCAAAAGATAGCATAACAATATATACAATATTTTAGCGTCAGAATGCGACATGCTAAA
>NZ_DAMADT010000012.1:41904-65199 GCF_031997925.1 Lachnoclostridium sp.
TTGTAGAATCTAAGATCTTCATTATTCTTCAGTAGCTTTCTTTGCAAGTGCAATAGAAAGTTCCTCTAACTGTTTGTCATCTACAACATTTGGTGCATCTGTTAATAAACAGGAAGCATCCTTAACTTTAGGGAACGCGATTACATCACGGATGGAATCCTCTTTTGCCATCAGCATGACAAGACGATCTAAACCGTAAGCTAAACCTGCGTGTGGTGGAACACCATATTTGAATGCATTTAATAAAAATCCGAAACGCTCATAAGCCTCTTCCTTCGTAAATCCGAGAACTTCAAACATCTTTTCCTGTACATTATTCTGGAAGATACGGACACTACCGCCGCCTACTTCTGTACCATTCAATACGATATCGTATGCTTTCGCACGTACTTTACCTGGGTCAGTTTCAAGAAGTGAAAGGTCTTCATCCATAGGCATTGTAAATGGATGATGCATCGCTGTATATCTTCCCTCTTCTTCTGAGTACTCAAGTAATGGGAACTCCGTTACCCATAAGAAGTTATAAGTATTCTTATCTAAAATTTCTAGATTTCTAGCGATTTCAAGACGAAGATTACCAAGAACATCGAATACCACTTTATCTTTGTCTGCTGCAAAGAACAGAAGGTCTCCTGGCTTTCCTTCCATTGCCTCTACCAATGCAGATAATTCTTCCTCTGTCATGAATTTAGAGAAGGAAGACTTATAAGTTCCATCTGCATTAATACTTAAGTAAGCTAATCCTTTGGCTCCATAACCTTTTGCAAATTCAATTAAAGCGTCTATCTTCTTACGTGGCATTTCACCCTGTCCATTTGCATTGATACCACGAACAGAACCACCATTTTGTAAAGCACCAGTAAATACTGCAAATCCACAGTCCTTTACAAGTTCTGATACGTTCTTTAATTCCATGCCAAATCTGGTATCTGGTTTATCAGAACCGTAACGGTCCATTGCTTCTCTCCATGTCATTCTTTGAATTGGAAGAGAAACATCGATACCAATTGATTCTTTAAACATCTTCTGTAATAAACGCTCATTGACAGAGATTACATCATCTACATCAACAAAGCTAAGTTCCATATCGATCTGAGTAAATTCTGGCTGTCTATCAGCACGAAGGTCCTCATCACGGAAGCACTTAACAATTTGGAAATAACGGTCATAACCACTCACCATCAATAACTGCTTAAAAATCTGTGGTGACTGTGGAAGCGCGTAAAAATTACCTGGATGCACACGGCTTGGTACAAGATAGTCTCTCGCACCTTCAGGTGTAGATTTAGTTAACATTGGAGTCTCTATCTCAAGAAATCCTTCGTCTGATAAGAACTGTCTTGTTAAGGTAGCTACTTTACTACGAAGCATTAAGTTACGTACTAAGTCTGGTCTTCTTAAATCAAGATAACGATATTTTAAACGTAATTCTTCTTTTGTCTTTGAATCTTCTTCAATTGGAAATGGAGGTGTTTCAGATTCTGATAAGATACGTAACTCTGTCGCTCTAACTTCAATGGTACCTGTTAACAGATTTTCATTCACTGCACCAGAACGAGTTTCTACCTTACCAACAACTGCTACAACAAATTCACTACGTAGCTTGCAGGCTTTCTCAAATCCTTCTGCTCCGATATCACCCTCTTCAAAGATAATTTGTAATAAACCAGAACGGTCTCTTAAATCTACAAAGATTATGCCGCCCTTATTTCTGCTCTTTTGTACCCAGCCCATTACTGTTACTATTTCACCAACATTACTGTTGCTAAGCTCTGTACAACGATGAGTTCTGTGTAATCCCTTCATTGACTCTGCCATGTCAAATCCTCCTATTTCCAATCTTATTCTTATCAAATTATTATTTCTCTACACTTTCAAACATACCATGTGAAATCTTCTCACACTTGAAAACATGCCTATTTAGTAGTAGGCACTTTACATAGAGTTAATCTATGGTTTCATCCAAGAATTAATTTGCAAGAAATTATAGTGGTACTTTATAGCACTATAATTTCTTATGCATTCTTAAGGATAAAATCTGCAATATTCTCTAGTGGAAGCTCCGTTTGTTCTCCGGTTTCCATATTCTTTACGTTGGCTTTTCCATTCGCTAGCTCATCTGCTCCTAGAATTACCGTATTTTTTGCCCCAATCTTATTTGCATATTTCATCTGTGCTTTTACGGAACGATCCATGTAATCTGTTTCTGTAATGATTCCTTCACTACGAAGTTTGGTCACAAGCTGGTAAGCAGCTGCTTTTGCTTCTGCTCCAAGAATACCAACATAAAGTTCTATCGCTGGTTGTGGTGGTAACGAAACTTCTTCTTTTTCAAGAAAATATAAAATACGTTCGATTCCCATACCAAATCCAACACTTGGAATGTCCTGTTTTTCATCAATTTCATGAACTAATCCGTCATAGCGACCACCGCCACATAAGGTAAATCCATCTTCATTCACAAATTCAAATACCGTCTTTGTATAATAATCTAGTCCTCTTACGATACCAGTATCAATTTCAAATGGAATATTTAATGTATGAAGGAGACTCTGTAATTCTTCAAAGTGATTTTTACACTCTTCATCTAAATATTCAATTGTTCTAGGTGCATCCTTTACAATTTCTTTGCAAGCAGCTTCCTTACAATCAATTACACGAAGCGGATTCTTTTGCATACGCTCTTTACATGTTGGACATAAATGATCTTCGTGCTTTCTTAAGTAAGTTAAAAGTGCTTCATTATAGGTAGCTCTGCAGTTTTTACAACCGATGCTGTTGATATGAAGCTTTGCTTTCTTTAATCCGATTTCCTTTAGAAAGGTTGTGATTAAAGTAATTAATTCAACTTCTGCCAAAGGACTTTTGGAACCAACAAATTCAACACCAAACTGATGATGCTGACGTAATCTACCACTTTGTGGTTGTTCATAACGAAATGCTGGCGTTACATAAAAGAGTTTCGTTGGCCCACTTTCCGCATATAAGTTATTCTCTAAGTAAGCACGAATAGCACCAGCAGTTCCCTCTGGTTTTAGTGTTATGCTACGGTCTTTCTTATCTAGAAATGTGTACATCTCTTTTTGAACGACATCTGTTGTTTCTCCCACTCCACGTTGAAAAAGAATTGTATGCTCAAATACCGGAGTAATAATTTCTTTTATATTATAAGCTTTGCATAGCTTTCTTGCCAACTCTTCAATTAACGTTCTTTTATACATATTGTCCCCGTACCAATCAAGGGTTCCTTTTGGGCGTTGCGTAATCATATGATCCTCCATTCTGGCGCTTTAACGTCTTTATAGTAACATTAGATATTCGTGTCCTCACACAAACTATTTAGATTACCAAATCAATATACTTCTTAATACAGCTCTACTTCAGATTTGGCCATAGAGTTATTATTTACATAAATAACATAGTCACGTATCGGTTCAAACTCTTTGGAATGGACAAAACGCAAGAATGCCAAAAAAATCTCCATATCAAAATTCTTTACTTCATCTATCATAAGCTCAATTGCTGTATCTACTTCGAAAGAAGATCGATAAGCTCGTTCCGTCACTAGTGCTGCAAATACATCACAGGTACGAAGAATTCTTGCCCCATACGGGATTGCATTTCCTGACAAATTGTCAGGATATCCTGAACCATCAAAGTTTTCATGATGGTGATATATTGAAGTTAATACTTCCACCGAGTGACAGCGATGATCTTTTAAAATCTGAGCTCCAAGCTCTGGGTGGAGCCTTATATACTTCATTTCTTCTATCTTTAAGGTATCATTCTCTTTACCATCTAGATATTCACCAAGCTTTAATTTTCCAATATCATGCACGATTCCTGCCTCTGCAAGCTCTAAACAAATCTTTTCTGATAAATTAAGCTCTTTTGCTAAAGAGTAAGCAAGATTGCTTACCAATATTCCATGAGAAATAGCTTCTTCTTTAATCTCCTCACATAAACCAGGATAATCTAATCCACGAATGATTGCTATTCCAGTAGCAGAAGGTGCTGATAGATTTCCGAATGCATAGGAGTTTTCTTTTTGAATTAGCCCAAGTTCTTCTTTTTGATTAAATCCTAATATCCCCATTCTTATAAGTCCTTTACGGAATTTCTTAAGAAATCTTTCTTTCTTTGGATCATCTCGTCAATACGTTCTGTATAGTCAATTACACTTTTCACGTTCTCTACTCGTTCGATACGATTTTCCTTATGAAATACAAACTTCGAAGAACCTCCAGCACCAAGTGCCAGGATTGTTTGTTTTTCTTCCATAATTAAGATATTATAGATTCCTTCTTTTCCATGTCTTGCATAACCAACGTTTTCAAGATTTTCGGCCATATTCTTTTGACGATATAAGTAATACGGATCATAGCTATTTTCTTTCGCAAATTTCACTGTTTCTGCTAGCATGTCAATAACGCGAACTGCTTCCATATCCTTGTATTGTTCCTTTTGCGTATTCAATCTAGCAGCCCTCTTTATGGCAAGTGTATGCACGGTCAAACTATCTGGATTCATTGACTTAATTCTATCAAGAGTATATATGACATCAGAAGGATTTTCTCCGCTTAGACCGATAATAATATCCATATTGATATTATCATGGCCAATCTCCCTTGCTAAGTAAAATGCTTCTTCAATCTGAGTAGCGGTATGTTTTCTTCCTATTAAATCCAAGGTTTTCTGTCGCATGGATTGAGGATTAATCGATATTCTTGATACACCAAAGTCTTTTAATACCTTTAGTTTCTCTCTAGTAATACTATCCGGTCGTCCTGCTTCCACGGTTAGTTCCTTTAGCCCTTTGATACCAAAATAATGGTCGACCTTAGTTAGTAGGTACTCTAATTGCTTCGCGCTAAGTGTCGTTGGGGTGCCACCTCCGACATAAATAGTGCTTAATGGTTTCTCTAAACAAGTAGATGCATATTCCATTTCCTTCGTTAAAGCCATCAGATATGGCTCCACTAAGTGCTGGGAGCGTTCCAATGGATAAGAAGTAAAAGAACAGTAATGGCAGGTACTAGGACAAAATGGGATACCAATGTAAATACTATGCCCATTTTGATAGCTAAGATCCTTTAGTATTTCATGCTCACGCTTTGCTACGTTGAGACTTAATGCAATCTTTTCATCAGAGCAATAGTATTCCTCTTTTAGATACTTCACTATGTCTTCTTCTGTAACCCCATCTTCAAGTCTCTCGAGTACTTGTTTGGTAGGACGTATCCCGGTCATGATTCCCCAAGGAAGAGCCTCCTTTGTATAGTCAGAAAGAAGCTGGTAGAGTACACGCAAAAGAGCATTACGATATATACTTCTTGTTAGCGGATATTCGGATAAGATTTCCTCTTCGCTTTTCGTTAGAATAGCATCCTCATATAAGGAAACCTTAAATCGGTCTAGGAATAGTCGTAAGACAAGCGTTGTCTCAGTAGACAGCGCTTGTTCCGTTTCTGTTTGATATTTCTTTATATTAATTTCTTCTTTTGGGTAGAATGACTTTAGCAAAGGCGCTATGTCCTGCTCGTAATCCTCCCCAATCATCGTTACTTGCATCATCTAATAAAAACTTCCCTCTCCATTCACATACGGATTATTTTGCATCTCATACCCAATGCTTGTGCTACAGCCATGTCCAGGATATACCTTTACTTCTTTTGGTAAGTGAAATAACCGCTCATTTATCGATTTTATTAACACTTCACTATTCCCAGTTGGAAAATCGGTACGTCCAACTGATTCAAAAAATAATGTATCTCCACTTAGAAGAATCTGTTCATCCGGAATGTAATAGCATACGGAGCCTTTTGTATGTCCTGGAGTATGAAGCACGACAAATTCAATCTCAGCAAATTGAATTTTCTCAAGGTCCCGCAAACTTTCTACAGGGGCTAAAGTAAGTGACTTACCAAAAATGGAAGAGCAATTAAGCCCCGGATTCGCAAGAAGCTCACGCTCTGACTCATATGCATAGATGGAAACTCTCGTAAGTGCTGCTAGCTCCTGTGCAGCCATGATATGATCAAAGTGTCCATGCGTTAGCAATATAGCTTTTACGCTGAGTTCATTACGATTTAAATGTTCTAAAATACGTTCGCATTCATCCCCTGGATCAACTACTACTGCATCCTTTGTATCTTCATTGCTGAGGATAAAGCAATTTGTTCTGATCTCACCAAGGGTAAGCATATCAATCCTAATCTTACTCATAACTTCCTCCAAATCCATCATAGAATAAATAGCATATTCGTGTAATTATGCTTACCATTTATAGCTTTCATTCCTATGCGTTCACAATACCTTAAGTCTTATCTTATTAATTAGCCGGTAGTACGTTCAATATCAATTACACTCTCAATTCCTCGAAGCTTACCAATAATGAAATGCATCTGTTCCACTCCATTAATTTCAAAACCCACACTAATCGTTGCGGTACCTTGTTTACTCGTTCTTACCGTCATAGAGATGACGTCAATTTTATTTTCTGTAAAGATTCTTGATACATCGAGTAAAACTCCATTCCGATTGTTCGCATAGATTTTAATCTCAGCAGTGTATAAGCCAGCATTTTTCTTATCCTCTTGAATATTCCACTCAGCATCAATTAATCGTTCCCTATCTTCATATGGAAGGTTAATCATATTAATACAATCGGTACGATGTATGGAAACTCCACGTCCTCTTGTAACAAATCCAACGATTTCATCTCCTGGTACTGGTGAGCAACACTTTGAAAAATGGACAGCAACATCATGAATTCCTTGTACTACAATACCACCTTTGGATTTCATAACTGCTGGTCGGTCAAACTTCACATCTGCAATTGTTTCAAGGACCTTCTCATCGGTCATTTCTTTCCGATTCTTCTTTGTAAATTCCTCTTGCAGTTTATTGATAACCTGGCCCTCTTTTAATCCACCATGTCCTACCGCTGCATAAACGGATTCCCAGTCACGGAAACCGTATTTTTTCATTACAACATCCATAAACTCATGTTTTAATAAGTCACTCATGGTAATTGCCTTGGATTTACAGTATGCAACAAGCATCTCTTTACCGCGGATGATATTATCTTCTTTTAACTCTGTTTTAAACCATTGATTAATCTTATTTTTTGCCTGAGTACTCTTAACTATATTGAGCCAATCTCTACTTGGGCCTTTCGAATTTTGTGATGTCATGATTTCAATACGGTCACCATTTTGAATCACATAGTCAATAGGAACAAGTCTTCCATTCACCCTAGCGCCAACCATCTTGTTTCCAACCGCACTATGAATACTATAGGCAAAATCTACTGGGTTGGAACCAGCTGGCAGATTTTTTACATCTCCCGTTGGAGTAAAGCAATAAACGCTATCTGAAAATAAATCTAAATCATTCTTTAATAAACTTAAAAATTCTTTATTATCCGATAAATCTCTTTGCCACTCAAGTATTTGACGAAGCCAGGTAAGCTTTGCTTCTTCGGTATCTCTATTATTTTTACCATCCTGACCTTCTTTATATTTCCAATGCGCAGCAATACCATATTCTGCAGTACGATGCATTTCAAAAGTACGAATCTGTATTTCAAAAGGCTGTCCATTCGGACCAATTAAAGTGGTATGAAGAGACTGATACATATTTGGTTTAGGCATTGCGATATAATCTTTAAATCGTCCCGGTATCGGTTTATACATCTCATGAATGACTCCGAGAGCTGCATAGCAATCCTTCACAGTGTCCACAACAATTCGTACCGCAAATAAGTCATAGATTTGCTCTAAGGTTTTTCCTTGATTTACCATCTTTTTATAAATACTAAAGAAATGCTTAACTCGACCATCTATCTTTGCTGAAATATTTGCTTCGTTAATATGTTTTCCAACATCCTCTACGATGCTATTAATAAAAGCTTCCCGCTCTTCTTTTTTTGATGCAATTTTCTCATTCAGTTCCTTATAGATTTCAGGTTCTAGGTACTGTAGTGATAAATCATCCAGTTCTATCTTTATTTTAGAAATACCAAGACGTTGTGCTATTGGGGCATAGATATCCATCGTTTCTCTGGATTTTTCTATTTGCTTTTTAGGCGTCTGGTACTGCATCGTTCTCATATTATGAAGTCTGTCTGCCAACTTAATTAGAATAACACGGATATCCTTTGCCATGGCAAGAAACATCTTACGTAGATTTTCAGCCTGGATTTCCACCTTATCCTTCGAATAATTTAATTTGGTTAACTTCGTAACACCATCCACTAGCAGTGCTACTTCTTCTCCGAACTCTTTTGTAAGCTCTGCTACGGTTAATACTGTGTCCTCCACAACATCATGAAGAATTCCTGCGACAATTGTTTCCTTGTCAAGTTCTAATTCTGCAAGAATAATCGCTACACAAAGTGGATGTATAATATACGGTTCTCCTGATTTTCGCAGCTGATCCTTATGTGCAAAAGTCGCAATTTTATAGGCCTTCTCAACGATTCCTACATCAGTGGATGGGTGATAGGCACGAATGGTCTTAAGCAAAATCTCATAGAGCTCCTCAGGACTCGTAAAATCAGATGGAACAACACCTATTTTGCGGTCTTTTTGATATTTGATGGCAGTTTCATCCTGCATTAAGTCGGTGCTATTTTTCAGAATAGCACTTCCATCCTTTAGAATGGGACTTTCATTCTTCAGAAAAGCACTTCCATCCTTTTGAATAGAAGTGTCATTTTGAATAATGCCACAATCATTATGAAGTTTTTTCGGTTCTAAGTTTGTGTCTGTACTCTGATTTAACGATTTCTCCATAAGAACCATTCCTTTCATTTTTGGGGGGCTTATAAGCTTATCTTCCTATTATAATAAGTAAAGTTGAAAAAATCAATCTTTTTGACATTCTATGACTGTTCTTCGTCCAATTTCATGCGATTTTAGAAAGATTTGAACGAAAAAAGAGTGTACAAACCCATTTCCTACATTAAGACAGTATCTTTCCGCAAAAGAAAGACACCCCCCATCTGCTTAAAATAGTAATTTTGTACACCCTCCAATTATGCTGCTTTATTTACCAGCATATTTTATGATAGAAGCTACATCATACCCCTTTAACTTCTCTCTTCCCTTAAGTCCTTCTAATTCCATAAGGAAAACAATCTTAACAACTTCTCCACCCAATTGTTCAATTAACTTTGTGATTGCTTCAATAGTTCCTCCAGTAGCAATTAGATCATCAATAATGACAACCTTTTGTCCTGGTTTAATGGAATCTTTATGCATTTCAATCGTAGCCGTACCATACTCTAATGCATATTCCATCTCAACGGTTTCACAAGGAAGTTTTCCCTTTTTACGAACTGGGATAAATGCCTTATTTAAATTATATGCAATCGGTACTCCAAAGATAAACCCTCTGGATTCTGGACCGACAATTACATCAAAATCAAGCCCATTTAGGTTTTCTTGCATCTGATCAATGGACATCTTTAAACTATCTTTATCTTGTAAAACACTTGTTACATCGCGAAAAACAATACCTTCCTCAGGGAAATCCGGAATACTTCTAACATACTCTTCTAGTTTCTTCATCTTTTAACATCATACCTTTCTTTCACTCTTGAAATCATGGCTTTTTAGTAGGTTGCATACCCCATCTACTCACAGATACTGTACTGCCAGAATAAGAAGTGCGAAAATTGCCTTTTATTTATGCACAGGTTTTTTAGACAAAAGATTTATCGTTCGCCTGTCATATTTCACTTAACTTAAACTATTATATCACTAATCCTTTCAAATGGTAAAGAATTTTATTGTAAATCATTAAATTCCATGAAATTTATTTTAAATCATTAAATTCTTGCAACAAGGAATTGATTTCTTCTTTTTCAAATCGATCAAAGAATTCATTTCTCTTTTCTGTTAATTTTATAGGCTTCTTATGATTGTAACGAAATGCTTCCTGTAAGTTGCTTTCTTCATATTCAAATCGATCGGAAATCATGTTCCAAATCTTCTCACCAATCTTAGTATTAACCATTAATATACTAGTACCCTTATTGTCAAACATTTCTGGTTTTGCATACTGTATTCCCCAAAAATCACCCATCGTTAAATCCCCAACCCGATTGGTGTATACAAAAGAACACTGGCTGCAAGCAGGTCTTGCAATATTATCTTTAATAAAACTACGATAATAATTATTCCTTCTCGCGCGGAGCTTTAACGGCTCCCGATTTGCAAACTCAACAACCATGGTATTATCTAGGGCTAGCCATCCCTTCGATTTATCTCTGAAGTTAATTTTTTTAACCTTTGAATGAAAACGTGACTCTAAATACTGTACATACCTGCGAAATACAAGTGGAGATGGACCCGCATGGCATAGTACTTCGCTTACAATAAGATTATCATATCTTTTCCTTAAAAATGCACGGAGCCCTGCAGCCTCACATGGTAGAGAAGAATAAAGAACCGTTTCTCCTTTCTCTAAAAGGCTCTTAACCTTTCGGAACATTCCAGTAAAATCACTCTTAGTATACTTAGCACCATAGAATTCCTTTGCTTCCTCCATGGTGTGTGCAATCGAAGAAACTGCATTCATATCGTTATCAAACTTAACACCGACTACATATCCATTCAATTCTTCAATTACATATTGGACCAGTTCTGGAAAGATACCACCGGAAGAACTATTTGTTCTCACCTTAAGTTTTTTATTATTTACTGCGTATACTAAGGGGTAACTTTCTGTATTAAAGTTCGTCTGCGGATTTTCTTTTTTTGCGTTAGTAGTCGTCTGTGAATCTTCCTTTTTAACGTTAGTAGTCGTCTGTGGATCTTCCTTTTTAGCGTTAGTAGTCGTTTGTGGACTTTCCCTTTTTGCGTTTGCTATCGTTTTGGGATCTTCTTTTTTTGCGTTAGTAATCGTCTGTGGATCTTCTCTTTTTTCATACTTAATCGTCTGAGGGTTTTCTCTTTTTACACAGACCTTTTTACAAAGCATACATTTGACACACTTATCATGATCCACAACCGGATAGATAAATCCTTCCTCATCCGCCTTCATTTCAATAGCATTATAAGGACATACTTCTCTACAAGCAGTACATCCACAACACTCGATTTTTTTTATATCCGTTGGACAGTCGACATATGTCTCATAACTGGCTAATCTTATTAATTGGCTTAATTTTTTCTTATGCTCATTTCTAAAGTCTTTGATACGTTTTCTAAATTCCTGTAGATTATTTTCGTAGGTTGCCAATAAGGAGTTGTAGATATTAATATCTTTTAATGTTGAAAAGTCGGAAAGGATAAGGCTAGATAATCCTAATTCTTTTAAGATTCCTGCTTCTAATACCTCCTGTGTTTTTTCCGATAGTAATAAAAATGGTTTTTCATATAGAAGAGCCATAAACGAGATAAATCCTGAATCCGTAATTACAACCTTGGCATGACGAAGATAAGATAAGAACTCTCTAATATCTTGATTTGTATAGTTTTTTACGCTTTTAAGTTCTGCATTTTCCATCCTATTTGATACTAACTTAAGGCCTTTATCATCCAAAAGAAAATTAAGAAACTCTAATTTTTCCTCAGAAGGACGCTCATAATAAGCGAGAAGATAATCTTCGTTAATTAATTTCTTCTTTGCAAGAGGGCGATAGCTTTTTTGTTGCATTAAGAGGATAGAATCTCGTAAATAATGGATTGGATAATATTCCTTAATGGCATTATTTTTTACCTTCTGCCACATTCTCTCACCGGCCACTAAATATATATCGAATAATTTATAATATCCAACATCATCACTTAGCCTTGAACTTCCTTCCACAACATTATAAAACTCATAAGCAAGTTCTTTTGGCCCTCGCTTTTCTTCCTCACTATTTGAAAAGGAATGGTGAATTACAACTGACATATGTTCCATTTCTTTTAACGCTTCCTGCAAAGCATAAGTAGACAACCAAACATCTAGATTCATATCATTTAGATCTGCTACAATTCCTATTTTCATACAATAGTTCCTTTCCATCTTGCGTCTTCGTGTAGTAATTAATCAAATTACGTGACATGTCCACTTTCGATTAAATTATTGTATGATTACTATCCCCAAAGTAATTTGTAGTATGTATCTGGCTAAATTAGAAACTTTTATAAAAAATGTCTATCCTATTTTTGTAAATGAAAAAATAGCGAATAAAAAAGAAGTAAGGAACAAAAAATTCTCTAGAAAGCATCCTTGCTTCTTGTTGAATTTTTTCCTTACTTCTTTTACATTAATAATTAGTCTTAATCGTCTATTGCTAGTCCACTACCTCTTTTGTTGCAGTGTCTTTTGTTACTATGTCTTTAGCTACTTTATTTTTTAAATCATTAAAGCTTTCTAATAACGGATTAATGTTTTCTTTTCCTAAACGTTTGAAAATCTCAGTGCGTTCTGGCTTATATGGGCACGGCTTGCTGTGGTTATATTTAAACAGTTCTTTTATACTTTTTTCCTTCATATTGAAAGAATCTTTTAACTCTTCAAGAACCTTTTTACCTTTTTCTGTATTTACCATAATAGCACTAGTCCCTTTATCATCAAACATTTCTTCATCAATGTGGTGTATTCCCCAGAAGTCTCCAATGGTAATGTCACCCACACGACTTCTACCAACAAAACTACACTGGGAACATCCTGGACGCTGAATGTTATCTAATAAGAAGTTTCTAAAATAATTATTTCTTCTTGAATTTACTACAAGTGGCTTACGGTCTTTAAATTCAATCACCATACTACACTTATGAATTAACCAACCATCCCTCTTATCACGGAATACCACATTGGTTATCGGAGACTTATATTTTATAGAGAGGAACTTTAGGTAATTTTTAAATACCTTTGGTGATGGTGCAGCATGACATAAGATTTCGCTAATGAATAGATTCTCATAATCTTTTCGTAAATATGCTTTTAAGCCAGCACATTCACATGGTAACCCTGAATATAAGACAAATTTACCCTCATTTAACTGTTCTTTTACCTTGGCATATACACCATCAATCTCACTCTTAACATACTTTGATCCATAGAATGCTTTTACATCATTCATTGTTCTAGCTGAGGTTGAAACTGCATTCATGTTCTCATCAAATTTTACACCAAATACAACACCTTCACGCTGTTCAATTGCATATTTTGATAATACGTGGAAGACACCTCCAGAGGTACTAATCATTCTTGCACTCTCATCCTTATTAATTGCACAATAAACTTTTGGATAATCTGGTTCATAGGAAACGATCTGAGAATTTTCTTTTTTCACACATACTCTTTCGCATAGCCCACAATGGATACACTTTTCCTTATTCACATGTGGGTAATAAAATCCTTCCTTATCCATTACCATTTGTATAGCATCGGTAGGACATACCTCTTTACATGCATAACAACCACAACACTCACCACGAGTTATTTTAGTGGGACAGTTAACTGGCTGATCGAGGTTGTAAGCTCCTACCAATTCAAATAGATAATCCGTCAACTCTTCGCGATACTTCTTTAATTGTTTGCTGACTTTGTTCGGATGTTTTATGTTATATGCCGTCAATGAGGTATTCGATAGCTTCATTGTACAATAGTTATCCATCAAGGATAGTTTTTGTAAAAATCGTTTGATTTTTCCTTGTGTCATTCCCTGATCATAACAAATTAACGGCTTTTTCATTAAGATTGCAAAATACGCGGTTGTAAAAGAATCAGTAACTACTAATTTTGCATCACGAATATATGCCAAGTATTCCGATGGAGTAAATATTTCTGTAACCTTTTCAAATCCATAATAGGTACGATTATACGCTTTCGAGATTACCTCTAGATTATTTGCCCTTGCAATTTTTCGTATGGAGGGAATAATGCCACTTTTGTCAGTTTCACTATCCATAAAAACATAGGCCTGATTCTTTATCGTCTCTCCCATGATCTTCTCATAATCTTCCAAACCACAAAGCATCAATGTCTCTGTTATCTCGGCCTTTGGTTCGAAACTTCTTTGGTAAAAGTCTATATAATTCGCAGTAGAGTTTGTTGTATCAATGGTGGCTTTGTAATTAACAATCACAAAGCTATCCGTTCTTTCTGATTTATTTGGATTCAAAGATAATTTTTCTTTAATAAAACCTTCCATGGCGGTCTTAGCCTCATTCATGTCCACATGGACATGTTGGCGCCCGCTTAAAGCGTCAAGTAAGTTCCTTTTACGAGTGGTTCTAACGGCTTTGTAAGTAATATTGTCCCTCTTACGATACCAATAGCAATCTACAGCCTGATCCTCTAATACTTTTTTCACTGCATATGCTTGCAAAAGACTTTCCAGCTCAGGTTTTGCATAGCCGATGATTCCAATCTTCATGATAAGAACCTCCCTTCTATCTAATCTATTACAGTATATAAGAGTTAGACAAGTTATGCAATCTAATTTTTTAATATAAAATAGAGTAAAACAAGGAAAATTTCGTATCATGAACTGTCCTCGTTATGAATAAAAACGTTTCAAATTACCTATTTCTGATATATTGGCAGTGTGAAACAAGAAAAAGCACAACTCGTTACCTTTCATAAATAAAAAAATTAATAACTTATATTTATGTTATGTCATGAGCACTTGGTTAAAAATACCAAGGTAGGAAAAGAAATGTTAGGATATATCGCATGAAAAAAGTAAGAAATAATCACAAGTCAAGTTTGAAACAATATGGTAAAATTATAGTTAAAAAGATGTTTTTATAGGAGGTCTTAACTTGAACAAATCTTCCTTGCTTAATAATCGCATGATTCAATATGCTCATAAAGATTTAGATGATGTATATTATGACCTTGGAACCTCACCAAATGGTCTAAGTATAGAACAAATAGAGGTTATGCAAAAAACTTATGGTGAAAATAGTATTGGTAGTAAATCAGATACCATTTTGTTTCGGCTACGTAGAGCCTTTATTAATCCGTTTACAATAATATTGTTCGTACTAGCCATGGTTTCTTTGGTAACAGATTTTTTTCTACCCTCAAATTTTAGTAAAAATATAACCACCGCGATTATCATCAGCGTTATGATATTAATTAGTGGTACAATTCGTTTAATTCAAGAAATGAAATCCAAAAATGCTTCTGATCGTTTGGATCGGTTAATAAATACTTCCATCCATGTAAAAAGAGAGGGTGTAATTATTAATGTCCCTGCAGAAAAATTGGTCGTAGGTGATTATATTTATTTATCTGCGGGTGATTTCATACCGGCAGATATCCGTCTTACTTCAACAAGTGATTTATTTGTTTCTCAAGCTGCCATTACAGGAGAAAGTGCCATTCTCGAAAAAAACAGCGATAAACATGATTACACAGAGCAAATGGCTTTTTCCCAATATAAAAACCTTACTTATATGGGGGCTACTGTTATAAGTGGAAAAGGTGAGGGCATTGTTTTAGCAGTTGGAAAAGACACCCTATATGGTAATTTTGTAAAACCGAATGCTCAAGCTTCCACCAGCTTTGAAAAAGGTGCTAACTCAATTGCCTGGGTTATGATTCGCTTTATGGCTATTTTAATTCCTGTTGTATTTGTAGTTACCGGAATAACAAAAGGAAATTGGCTCGAATCCTTTTTATTTTCCTTATCCATAGCGGTTGGACTAACACCTGAAATGTTACCTATGGTTATTACAACTTGCCTGGCAAACGGCAGTATACAAATGTCGAAGAAACAGACAATAATCCGTGATATCAATGCCATGCAAGCATTTGGTAGTATGGATGTTTTATGTATGGATAAAACCGGCACTCTGACCAATGATTCTATTTTGTTAGAATATTATATCGATGTCTTAGGAAATGAAAGCAATACGGTATTAGATTTAGCTTACTTAAATAGCCTGTATCATTCTGGAATAAAAAATCCAATCGATGAGGCAATCCTTCGCTGTGAAACCATGCCCGAAAAACAAGCCTATTATAAAAGTTTAGCAGAACAATATCTAAAACTCGATGAGATACCTTTTGACTACAATCGTAAATATGTCAGTACATTGGTTACGGATAATTTCGGGAAGCACTTCCTTATTATGAAAGGTGATATTGACCAAGTTTATTCGAAATGTAGCTTTGTGGAATATCAAGGGAATCTTCTTCCTATCACAGAGGATGGCAGAAATAGTATTGCTGCAGTAATCGATGAAATGTTAGAGGATGGTATGAAAGTTATTGCTGTTGCTAGAAAAGAACTTGACCTTAATAACGTAACTGTTTTAGATGAATCTGACATGATTTTATTAGGATATCTTGTGTTTTTTAATGCTCCTAAAAAATCAGCAGCACAATCCATTACAAAGCTAAAAAATCTTCAGGTAAAACCTAAGATTCTAACGGGGGATCATGCGCAGATAGCATTATCCATCTGTCGTAGAGTTGGGATAGAGTCAGATCAGATATTAACAGGTTCAAATCTTAACAACCTATCAGATCTGGAATTACGTCAAACCGTCGAACAGACCAATGTATTTGCTGAATTAACTCCAAGTCAAAAGGTTAGAGTTTTAACAGCATTGCAGGAAAATGGACATACCGTTGGATTTCTAGGCGATGGTATGAATGATATCCCTGCCATGTGCGAAGCGGATGTCAGTATTTCCGTAGATACTGCCGTTGATGCTGCAAAAGACATTGCAGATGTTATTCTTTTGCAAAAGGATTTAAATGTTTTAGAAGAAGGTATTTTAGAAGGAAGAAAAACATTTGCAAACATGCAAAAATATATAAAGGTTACAGCAAGTTCGAATTTTGGTAATATATTTTCCATTGTGTGTGCCAGTGCCTTCTTGCCTTTCCTTCCAATGACAGCGATTCAAATCTTAATTTTAAACTTATTATATGACACACTTTGCATCGTACTTCCATGGGATCAAGTGGATGAGGAGGATATTTCTTCACCAAGGGAATGGTCTGGAAAAAGACTCGGAAAATTTATGCGATTTTTTGGGCCTATCAGCTCCATATTCGATATTATTACTTTCCTATTTTTATATTTTATTCTCTGCCCAAGCCTTAGTGGAGGATTGCTATTTACTCAATTGACTGATCCAGTGACAAAACTTCAATATATATCCTTATTCCAAACTGGATGGTTTTTAGAATCGATGTGGACACAGGTTTTAATCATCCACATGTTACGTACGAAAAAAATACCATTCCTTCAAAGTAAGGCGTCAACACCTGTTCAACTAATAACGGTGTTTGGAATCATCTTAATTTCAGGACTTACCTTTACACGCGTTGCAGGTTTACTAGGACTTATGATGCTTCCAGCTTGGTATTTTCTATTTCTACTTGCAATCGTTATCAGCTATATGCTCTTAACTACAGCTGCAAAACATTTCTATATTAAGAAATATCATGAACTAATTTAAGGAGGACGAATTCATTATGAAAAAAAATTCAAGTTTTATTACAGTGGATTCTGCTCTTGTTAATTGGATTCGCGATAAAATAAATACAGAACAGCCAATCTCTGAATATACAAAAGAACTTCTTCAAGGAATAGATGATCTAATTCAAAATGAAGTTTCTACACTAATGTTAAGTATGGCTAATAATTCAAAAAATTTTATAGATAATTTAGATGTTGACATTTTTGCTGGAGACCTTTCTATCCTCCCAAAAAGCAGAAAAGTTCTACGCCAGAATTTAGAAATCAACTTAACACCGAAAGAATTTGACATTCTATATTTTCTTGCCCAAAACAGAGGAAACGTTTTTACGAAAGAACAGATTTATCAAGCAGTTTGGGAAGAAGATTATCTAATGGCGGATAGTAATATCATGGCATTTATTCGAAAACTCCGTAAAAAAATAGAGCCAAATCCAGATGAACCTGAATACATTATTACCATATGGGGAATAGGATACAAATTTAATGACCAATACTAAACTTAACAGATGCATTTTCAATTAATATCTAACAAGAAAAACGAGTTTCGTGTACTTTTTCTTTTCATGAATAGAATTATTATGCTTAATAGCAAGAAAATCGCAAGAATTTTGCTCTTGGATTTGACTTACCTTTCCATTATACTTACTGATGGGTAAATAAAAATCAGTAAGTATTACCCCAAAATATAAAAAATAAAGAAAAAAGGAGGAAAAGCAGATGGAATCCGGAAACTCGGAAGGCCGAAGTTCCAATGACATATACCCACCCGGATATAATATATTCCGGAAGAACATGAAGATAGAACTACGGACACTATCTGTTTTTCTGAATATGTATATATCCTAATCGGTTTATGTCTCGCTTCCAAAAAATGTAAACAATAAAGAGGTTCGACATATGAACAAAAAAAGAAACCATAATGTTTCTGCAAAACAAATTGCAGAAACAAAAGCACGTAGAGATAAAGCGAATAAAACAATTACCTTTGTAGCTACGAATCCTATCGATACTCTATTACAAAAGCTAGATACATCTATGGATGGACTTTCTGAAAAAGACGTGCTTGAAAGCCGTTTATCGCATGGTAGCAACAAAGTTACCCAGGAAGAGAAAAAACCCATAATACAAAAATTAGCAGGTGCTTTCATTAATCCTTTTACAATTATTTTATTGTGCCTTGCTATCGTATCCACCATAACAGATATTATCTTACCATTAAAACAAAACGCTCCCGATGATATAAATCCAATTACGGTAATTATTATCCTAACTATGGTTTTCATCTCTGGTACTTTGCGTTTTGTGCAAGAGGCACGTTCTGGTAATGCTGCTGAAAAATTACTTGCCATGATTACAACGACTTGTACGGTAGATCGCCTGGAAGAAAAGAAGATGGAAATTCCGTTAGAGGATGCTGTTGTTGGCGATATTATTCACCTTGCTGCTGGTGATATGGTACCCGCGGATGTACGAATTTTAAGTGCAAAAGACTTATTTATCAGTCAATCCTCACTGACTGGTGAAAATGATCCAATAGAAAAGCTTCCTATTGTATATGATACTGCGTGTGATGCCATTACGGATTATACCAATATTGCATTTATGGGAAGTAACGTGATAAGTGGTAGTGCTACTGCTGTTATTATCACTGTCGGTGATGATACTCTCTTTGGTTCCATGGCTTCTTCTGTTGCTGGCGAAGCGGTAGAAACTAGCTTCACAAAAGGCGTAAACTCTGTCTCTTGGGTTTTAATCCGATTTATGCTAGTCATGGTTCCTATCGTATTTGTCATTAATGGCCTTACGAAAGGTGATTGGCTTGATGCCTTTTTGTTTGCCATATCAATTGCAGTAGGACTTACACCAGAAATGTTACCAATGATTGTGACCACTTGCCTTGCAAAAGGCGCAGTGTCTATGTCTAAGAAAAAGACGATTGTTAAGAATTTAAATTCCATCCAGAATTTTGGAGCTATTGATATTCTCTGTACTGACAAAACTGGTACATTAACTCAGGATCAGGTTGTTTTGGAATATCACTTAAACGTTATGGGTAAGGAAGACAATCGTGTACTTCGTCATGCTTATTTGAACAGTTATTTTCAAACAGGATATAAGAATTTAATGGACCTTGCTATCATACGAAAGACAGAAGAGGAAGAAGCCTCAGATCCGTTGCTACTTGATTTATCTGCAACTTATGTCAAAGTTGATGAAATTCCGTTTGACTTTACTCGCCGTCGTCTTTCCACCGTGGTAAGCGATAAAAATGGCAAGACACAAATGGTCACCAAAGGTGCGGTAGAAGAAATGCTCTCTGTCTGTTCTTATGTAGAATTTAATGGCAAAGTAGAGCCTTTAACAGAAGAACTAAAATCGAATATTTTTGAAACAGTAAATGCATTTAATGAGGATGGAATGCGTGTTATTGCCGTTGCTCAAAAAACAAATCCCTCTCCTGTCGGTGCATTCGGGGTAAAAGATGAATGCGACATGGTGTTAATCGGTTATCTCGCTTTTCTTGATCCACCAAAAGAATCCACGAAAGATGCGATTAAAGCTCTAAAAGCTCATGGCGTTACAACAAAAATCCTCACAGGGGATAACGATAAGGTTACACGTTGTATCTGCAAGCAAGTCGGTTTGGAGGTTGATAATCTGCTCCTCGGTGCAGATATTGATTCTATGACCGATGAAGCACTTGCAAAAGCTGCAGAAACCACGGATGTATTTGCAAAGCTTTCACCAGATCAGAAGTCCCGTGTTGTAACTGTTCTTCGAAACAGTGGTCATACTGTTGGTTTTATGGGGGATGGTATTAACGATGCAGCTGCAATGAAAGCTGCTGACATAGGTATTTCCGTTGATACCGCAGTGGACATTGCAAAGGAATCCGCAGATATTATTCTATTAGAAAAAGATTTAATGGTCTTAGAAGAAGGCATTATTGAAGGTAGAAAAACCTATGCCAATATGATTAAATATATCAAGATGACAGCTTCATCTAACTTTGGTAACATGTTTTCGGTATTGGTAGCTTCCGCATTACTTCCTTTCCTTCCGATGATGAGCGTACACTTAATTGTTTTAAATCTCATTTATGATCTATCATGTACTGCGATACCTTGGGATAATGTAGATAAAGAGTTTCTTACCGTTCCTAGGAAGTGGGATGCTTCTTCTGTTGGAAGTTTTATGATTTGGATAGGCCCAGCAAGTTCCGTCTTTGACTGGTTGACCTATGCCTTTATGTATTTCGTATTCTGCCCGATGTTTGTATCGAATGGTGTTTTATTCCATAACCTTGCAAGTCACTACTCTGGTTCAGCATTACTACAAATGCAAGCAAGTTATGCAGCCATGTTCCAGGCCGGATGGTTTGTTGAATCCATGTGGAGCCAAACTCTGGTAATACACATGATTCGTACACCAAAACTACCATTTATACAGAGCCACGCGTCCTCTCCTGTGACACTACTCTCCTTTACTGGAATTGCGGTATTAACTATCATTCCATTTACCGCTTTAGGAACAGTACTTGGATTTGTAGCTCTTCCAATGGCATACTTTGCTTTTCTACTTCCTTGCATTCTATCGTATATGGTATTGGCAACCATCCTAAAGAAAGCATATATAAGACATTATGGTGAGCTTTTATAAGACATTATGGTTTAGCTTTTATAAGAACGAAATTTTAATAACCATATAGAATAGATAAAAGTGCTGTTATACGAGCGATTGAAAGTCGTTCGTATAACAGCACTTTTTGATTTTATAGGTCTATCCGGGTTACTTTCATGATGATGTTATTTCTATATGTATGATTACAAATTGTAATTTTATATAGTTGTATGATATAATAATAGAAAATTATGGTATCTTTTATCATATTAAAATATAATTATTGCAGAAGTTAAAATAGAACTAGCCTCCATTCATATGTACTATAAAAAATCCCCTTCCTCTGCGAGATATCTTCTATAAATCTTAACACACTTGGGGATTGTTGGTTTTACTAAAAAAGAGAAAGGATTTCGGTATGAAAAAAACCATAATATTTTGTTTCGTTATCGTAGTATTTGCAGGACTATTCGTTTCATGCTCATCAAAAAAAAGTAATTACAGTCTTCGTTTAGTTATTGATTCATGGTCAGACCAAGATATTGATTATCCGGAAAAAGAATTTTTATTTGAGGATATTGCATCGAAGGAAACGTACAATATTTCTCTTGAAGGTGACTCAACCTACTATTTAAGAAAGTTTAAAGTAATTAAAGTTGATGAAAATTCTATCACTATATCAACACCTATACCGCTTTCTGATAAGGATGACGGCATTAACCTTAATTCTAAAGAAAAAAAATTCACCATTGAATATGGCAAATCTACTAGGTTAAATACACTGATTATGGATGGTGGGGAATGGTATGTTTTTACTTTAGTTGATAAAGAATAAAAAGACCTGAAGCTTCCTTTGTTTTGAAGAAGAAAAGAGGGGTAAACTACGTTTCTCCCTCTTTTCTATAATTCATGACAAGTGAATTGGCTTGCCAATTCTTCTTATTCTATTTAAATTCTTGCTATATCAATCAAACTTAATTCACCATCGGCAACATTTTCTAAACTTGTTAGTAATGCATTCGCTGTATCAAGGGAAGTTAAGCAGGTAACACCTGTTTCAATTGACATACGGCGGATTACGAAACCATCTCTGGATTTATCTCGTCCCTGGGTTGGAGTATCCACCACTAAGTCAATCTCATGTCCAAGAAGTAGGTCTAGGATGGTCGGAGATTCTCCGTCTACCTTCTGAACCGGAATAGCATCCACTCCGTTTTCATTTAGAACCCTTGCGGTACTTCTAGTAGCGTAGATTTCATATCCAAGAGCTTTAAATCTTCTACCTACCGTTACTGCTTCTAATTTATCTGCATCCTTTACAGTAAGAATCATCTTCTTATGCTTTGGAAGATTGATACCCGCACCAAGGAATGCCTTATATAATGCTTCATTGAAAGTTCTTGCGATGCCAAGGCACTCACCTGTTGACTTCATTTCTGGACCTAAACCAATGTCAGCTCCACGTAGTTTCTCGAAGGAGAATACAGGCATTTTAATCGCAATATAATCTGCTTTTTTTGCAAGTCCTGTGCCATATCCTAAATCTGCAATTTTTTCTCCAAGAACTGCCTTCGATGCAAGCGAAACGATTGGAATATTGGTTACCTTACTAATGTATGGTACCGTACGTGAGGATCTTGGGTTAACCTCAATAACGTAAACTTCTTCATTGTATACGATGAACTGGATATTGATTAAACCGATTACATTTAAGGACTTCGCTAATTTTCTTGTATAATCAACGATTACATCCTGTACCTTATTACTTATACTCTGAGCAGGATATACAGAGATACTATCTCCTGAGTGAATACCTGCTCTCTCGATGTGCTCCATGATACCTGGGATTAAGATATCCTCACCATCACATACCGCATCCACTTCCACTTCTTTCCCCATCAAATACTTATCTACAAGGATTGGATGTTCCTGTACATTTCGGTTAATGATTTCCATAAACTCACGGACATCATCATCACAGATTGCGATTTGCATTCCTGCACCGCCAAGTACGTAGGAAGGCCGAACAAGAACTGGATAACCCAAATGATTAGCTGCCGTAATTGCTTCCTCTGTGGTAAATACAGTCTTACCAGCAGGTCTTGGAATACAGCATTTCTCTAGAATTTCGTCGAATAACTCACGATCTTCTGCAGCATCAACATTTTCTGCACTGGTTCCTAAGATTGGAACTCCCATCTTAAGAAGTGCTTCGGTTAATT
>NZ_DAMADT010000012.1:65209-73711 GCF_031997925.1 Lachnoclostridium sp.
CCACCAAACTGTACTACTGCGCCATCTGGCTGTTCAAGATCTACGATATTTTCCACATCTTCTGGGGTTAATGGCTCAAAGTAAAGCTTATCAGCGATATCAAAGTCTGTACTTACTGTCTCTGGATTGTTATTTACGATAATTGTCTCGAAACCGCTCTTGCTCATAGACCATGTTGCATGTACGGAACAGTAATCAAACTCAATACCCTGTCCGATACGGATTGGGCCAGAACCAAGTACTAATACTTTTTTCTTTGTCTTAGTAGCATCCACTTCATTCTCACTGGCAAAGCAGGAATAGTAGTAAGGGGTCTGTGCTTCAAACTCTGCGGCACACGTATCAACGGTCTTAAACGCTGCAAGAATTCCGAAGTCTTCTTTACGAAGTTTCTTTACTTCTTCTAATGACTTGCCACTAAGCTGTGCAATCACACGATCTGGGAATTCCATACGCTTTGCTTCTAACATTAACTCTTTCGTTAATGGTTCTTCACTTAAGCGTTTTTCCATCTCAGTAAGTATTGCAATTTTATCAATAAACCATAAATCAATCTTTGTAATATCATTGATTTCTTCTGGTGTAATTCCACGACGGATAGCTTCTGCGATAACAAAGATACGTCTGTCATCAATCAAATGAAGTTTCTCACGAATATCTTCTACACTATCCTTGCTATAGTCGCCATAGTTCATACTATAGATATTCTGCTCAAGGGAACGTACTGCCTTCATAAGAGCCCCTTCGAAGTTTGTACAGATGCTCATTACCTCACCGGTTGCTTTCATCTGAGTCGTTAAGGTTCTCTTTGCCATAATAAACTTATCAAATGGCCACTTTGGAATCTTTACTACACAGTAATCAAGTGCTGGTTCGAAGCTTGCTACAGTTTTACCTGTGATTGCATTTGGAATCTCATCTAAGGTATAACCAAGTGCAATCTTTGCTGCAACCTTCGCAATTGGATATCCGGTTGCTTTTGAGGCAAGTGCAGAAGAGCGGCTTACACGAGGGTTAACTTCAATTACACAGTACTCAAAACTATCGGGTTTTAAGGCATACTGTACATTACATCCACCTGTAATATTTAACTCAGTAATAATATTTAAAGCAGAGGTACGTAACATCTGATATTCTTTATCGGATAATGTCTGAGATGGAGCGACTACGATACTATCTCCTGTATGAACACCTACTGGATCTAAGTTTTCCATGTTACATACCGTAATACAGTTTCCTGCACCATCACGCATTACTTCATATTCAATCTCTTTCCACCCAGCGATACAACGCTCGATTAAGCACTGTCCAACACGGCTAAGACGTAATCCATTCGTACAGATATCAATTAACTCTTCCTTATCCGCTGCGATACCACCACCAGATCCACCAAGGGTATAGGCTGGACGGATTACAACCGGATATCCAATAGTCTCTGCAAAATCAACTGCTGCAGCTACTGTAGTAACAACAACGCTGGCTGCACAAGGCTCACCGATTTTCTCCATCGTATTCTTAAACTCTAGACGGTCTTCTGCTTTTTTAATTGTTAATGAGGTAGTTCCGATTAGTTTGGTCCCTGTTTCTGCTAAAAATCCGGATTCCTCTAACTCCATTGCAATATTTAACGCTGCCTGACCACCAAGAGTTGGGAGCACACTATCTGGTTTTTCTTTTAATATAATCTTCTTTACAACCTCTGGAGTTAATGGCTCAATGTAAACCATATCTGCAATGTCTTTATCTGTCATAATAGTTGCTGGATTTGAGTTCACCAATACAACTGTAACTCCTTCTTCCTTTAAAGAACGACAAGCTTGGGTACCTGCATAATCAAACTCTGCTGCCTGGCCAATCACAATCGGGCCGGAACCAATCACTAAAACTTTCTTAATGTCATTATTCTTTGGCATTACGCATTTACCTCCATCATCTTCATAAACTCATCAAATAGGAACTCGGAATCCTGTGGACCAGCACATGCCTCCGGATGGAACTGTACCGTAAAAATATATTTATTCTTATACTTAAGTCCCTCTATTGTCTTATCGTTTGCATTAATAAAGCGAACCTCTGCCTTAGCTTCATCAATGCTATCTTCCACAACTACATAGCCATGATTCTGGGAAGATAGATAAACGCGACCAGTTTCTAAATCTTTTACTGGATGGTTCGCTCCACGATGTCCGTACTTCATTTTCTTTGTTTTAAAATCATTTGCAAGTGCCATTAACTGATGTCCTAGACAAATTGCAAAGATAGGAACGTTTGAATCATATAATTTCTTAATTTCTTTAATAATTTCAACACATTCTGCTGGATCTCCAGGGCCATTACTTAACATAATTCCATCTGGATTTGCCTCTAAGATTTCTTCTGCCAATGTATCAGCAGGATAAACCGTAACTTCACAGCCTCTTTTTAATAGACAATGTTCAATATTTTTCTTAGAACCAAAGTCCATTAATGCAACCTTATAATGTGTTTTCACTAAGTTTTCATCTTCTGCTAACTTATTTAAATAAGCGATTCCAGCAGTTCCCTGCATGCTCGCCATTGCTATTTCACCAAGACAAACACCGTTTTTCGTCGCCTTCTCAATTGCTTCCTTCATCTCAGGAGATGCCATGTAAGTCATCTTTGCCATCTCAAAGTCAGTTGGGGTAAAATTCTCGTGGGTTGTAGCCTTCTTCTCTTTACAGCTTACCCTGCTAACCACATCCGTTACCTTATATTCCTTTAACGCTTTTACTACCTCTTCAATTACGAAGTTTTCATTCGTAGTTATCA
The DNA here is from genome assembly GCF_031997925.1 of Lachnoclostridium sp. Taxonomy (NCBI): domain Bacteria; kingdom Bacillati; phylum Bacillota; class Clostridia; order Lachnospirales; family Lachnospiraceae; genus Lachnoclostridium; species Lachnoclostridium sp. The sequence continues at coordinate 68,000 of NZ_DAMADT010000012.1, forward strand.
TACCGTTCATTGTACCGCTCTCACGAAGAATCTTCGTTAAGCTTCTTGTATCCACACCAGAGATTCCAGGAATATCATTCTTAATCAGGAACTCCTCAAAGCTAAGTTCAGATCTAAAATTACTTGGTACACGTGATGTCTCTCTTACAATAAATCCATCTGACCATGCCTTTAATGATTCCATATCCGATGGACAAATACCATAATTGCCGATAAGCGGATATGTCATTACCACAGCTTGACCAGCATAGGATGGATCCGTTAATATCTCCAGATAACCTGTCATCGAGGTATTAAAAACGATTTCACTAATAACCTCTCTTTTCGAACCAATGTGTTTACCTTCGAAAATGTGCCCGTCTTCCAGTATCAGAAAAGCTTTCATACAAATCCTCCTATTATGTTATGTTTTTTGAGTTACCCCTCGCTTTAAATGGATATTTTTTCCATCTCCTATTTAAAAAAATAAGATATATCGCCTCTTCACTTATTTCATGGAAACCATGAAAATTAAAGGTGATACATCTTAAGTCCAGAGGCTTAAATTTTGCAAATTATACTCAAATTGTTAAAATGATACCACACCATCTTTAAAATTACAAGAAATATTTATTCCGGAACATAACAAAATAATATTGATAATCTATGCATTTATTGTGCATATTTACTTAGGCTTAGATAAATTATACATACTTATAAAGTCTAATAAGTACTCCTTCTTAATATTACTAAGGGCTTATGTACTTGCACCAATCATGGCTACTTCGCATACCTTATCTTGAACCAGTATATTGAGGTAGTAAGACATGGTATACAACCCGTACTCTTTTCATTACCCTACCTACGGTCAAGGTTTTGGGGTAGAAAAAGATGTATTTTCACCCACTATGGATAATCAAATTCTTCGTACTAATATGATGCCTCGTAACGACAACAGAGTATATCCAGCTCAGGTTGAAACACAGTCTCTTGGTGGTCTTATTGTAGATGTACTTTCTGCTAGAGACAATCGACCTATTAGCAATGCTACAGTTGATATTAACATTACCGGTCAACCTTCTACCCAACCTATAGAAGAATTGCGAACAAATGATGCAGGAAGAACAGAACTCGTCGAATTACCAACGCCTCCTGTAGATTACAGTTTGGAACCTAGTGCTCCAATGCCATATGCTGAGTATACTTTGACAATAAAAGCACCTGGATTTGAACCGGTTATCATATCTGGAGCACAATTACTTCCTACCGTAAATGCCCTACAAAATATCTCACTAGACCCAACTCCATCAGCGGGAGTCCGAGATACTGCAGAGTCTTTTGCAATACCATACCATACCTTATATGGAGATTATCCACCTAAGATTTTGGAAGCTGAAATAAAGCCTTTGGAAGAAGCTGGTGAGATTGTACTTCCAAACGTTGTTATTCCTGAATTCGTTGTCGTTCATGATGGACCTCCTAATGACAAAACGGCTATGGATTATTGGGTTCCATATCGAGATTACATTAAAAATGTAGCCTCCAGTGAAATCTATGCTACTTGGCCAGAAGCAACCATTTATGCAAATGTATTAGCAATTCAATCCTTTACCTTAAACCGCGTCTTTACAGAATGGTATCGTAATAAAGGATTACAGTTTACTATTACCTCTTCCACTGCATACGATCATAAATTTATGCCTGGACGAAACTTTTTTGATTCCATAAGCAGAGTTGTTGATACAATCTTTAACAACTATTTATCTCGTCCAAATGTGAAACAACCAATCCTAACACAGTATTGTGACGGTAAACGTGTATCTTGTCCTGAGGTAATGTCACAATGGGGTTCAAAATCTCTTGGCGATCAGGGTTATACAGCAATTCAAATTCTTAGATATTATTATGGAGACAGTATTTATATCAATTCTACGTATGAGGTTTCCGGAGTTCCTGTTTCCTTCCCAGGTTATAATTTAACAATAGGTTCCTCGGGCTCTAGTGTTATGCAGCTACAAGAGCAGCTAAATGCTATCGCTGATGTATACTATCCAATTCCTAACGTCTCAGCCGATGGAGTCTTTGGTCCTACAACCGCAGAGGCAGTAAAAGCTTTTCAAAAACAATTTAATCTTCCTGAATCAGGTATCGTTGACCTTCCAACTTGGTATAAAATCTCTGCTATTTATGTTGCTATTACAAGAATAGCAGAATATCAATGATTCGTAATACCTCTTTCATAAATCATTCTAACAAACAAGTGGATTAAATATTACCCACTTATTATGAAAAAGGGCTTTTGCGTGTAAGATTACCTGCCATTTTAAAGCAAGTAACCTTACACGCAAAAGCCCTTTTTCTTTCATTATCTACCATCGGAATTGACAAGGTTCTCTATGATCTAAGGTATCAAATTCATATCCTTTTGACTCAATATAATCTATTACCCCACCTAATACCTTAGCTGTTAAAGGATTCGTTTGACCGTCATGTAACAGAACCACTGGACACCGATATCGATTCAAATCTCTGCTTATATTTTTTTTGATAGAATATGCTGTGGGAGAACCTACCGCATCTTCCCCACTAACGTTCCAATCATAATAGGTAAATCCTCTCCTTGTCATTTCTGCGACTAACTCTTTTCTTATTCTCTTCAAGTAATGATTATAACTTCCTCCTGGAAATCGATAAATATATGGACGTACACCAGTTACTTCTTCAATTCTTTGAAATGCTTTATCATAATCCTTTAAGAAAGAGTCAACCGACTTATAAATCTTACCATAATCATGAATATGTGTATGTACACCGATGAAATGTCCTCGATTTACTACTTCTTTTAATATACTAGCATTATCTTTATTAATCTCCTCTCCTATAACAAAAAAGGTAGCTTTAATCTTCTTTTCATCAAGTACATCCAATACCTTCAAGGTATTGGCACTTGGTCCATCATCAAATGTTAGAAAGCAGACTTTCCTGCCATCAGAAGGAGATGTATAATCCGCTTCTGATTTCGTATATAAATTGGGATAATGATGTACATAGTCAGGTTCCCTGCTTAAATCACCATCACTAACATAGCCACTTTCTACAGTGATACTAGCAGTAATGTCATGATCCCATATACTATTGCCAGCCATCCAGCCCATTCCTTGTTTATTAAGCTGTACCTCATTTTCTAACGTAACAAAAAGGGCCAACTCATCGAGTGATTCATACTCTATTTTTCCAATGATTCCCGCGGTAGTCTCCTCATTTGCTTTATCATAGAACAACCTACCAATAAGAGATAGGAAGATTAGTAACAATACTAACATGATAATCTTGTCTTTCATATTAAGCTCCAAATCGTTTGTTACCATATAATCTATGCCATATGCTCTGTATAACATTCCATAAAAAAAGCAGTTGGTAAATTAACCAATGCCTATGGTTAATTTATCATCTGCCTTTTATTCATATAGTAGCTGGAAGTTTGTGCCGAGGACGACGCAGGTACAAACTTCGGTGCGAAAATTGCTTTCTATTTTCACACTACTTCCACGGTCCAGCCAAGAGTATCTTCGATTTTTCCTAATTGAATTCCAGTAATCGTATCATATATTTTTTGACTTAACTCTCCGATACCGCCATCTCCAACCATTAATACATGGTCTTCAAAACGAAGGTGTCCCACTGGAGATATAACTGCAGCGGTCCCAGTCCCAAACACTTCTTCTAAACTACCGTCTTTGCCAGCTTCATAGAGTTCCTCCACGGAAATTCTTCTTTCCTCAATCTCTAGGTTCCATTGTTTGCATAACGAAATTACGGAATCTCTGGTTACACCTGGTAAAATACTACCATTTAACGCTGGAGTTAACACTTTACCATTAATCTTAAAGAAGATATTCATTGCACCAACTTCTTCAATATATTTTCTTTCCTTACCGTCTAACCATAACACCTGAGAATATCCTTCTTCATGAGCCTTTACCTGAGAAGCCAAAGACGCTACATAGTTACCACCGGTTTTTGCTTCTCCGATTCCTCCTTTGATGGCTCTGACATATTCATCCTCAATCCATATTTTCACAGGGTTTAATCCTTCTGGATAATAAGCACCAACAGGTGATAAAATCACAGCAAACAGATAACGATTGGATGGACGCACCCCAAGGAATGGGTCTGTTGCTATTACAAAAGGACGAATATAAAGGGAAGTACCTGATTTAGTCGGAATCCATCTTTCATCCATCTTAACTACGGCCTTTACAGCCTCAACAAAATCTTCTTCCGGTATCGTTGGGATACAAAGTCTCTTATTACTGTTATTCGCACGTTCTGCATTCTTATTTGGACGGAATAATAAGGTTCTTCCATCCTCTGTCTTATATGCTTTTAATCCTTCAAACATTTCCTGACCATAGTGAAATACCATAGCGGATGGTTCTAATGAAATTGGTCCATATGGGACGATTCGAGCGTCATGCCAACCCTTTCCCTCTTCATAATCCATAAGAAACATATGATCGGTAAATATCGTACCAAATTTTAATGGATTGTCAGCTGCAGGAAGTTCCTTAGGTGCAGTTGTTTTCTCATATCTGATATTCAGCATCTGTACATCCTTCTTTCTACGTATTTTCCCTTATTCCTGCGCATCTATTTGTGCACCGTTTGCGCCAAGGATTACGTTTTATAATATATTAGACTTTCATCCATAAATTTTCAAGTACTATTTCGTAATTCAACCAATTAGTTTCTTATTCTATCGTTCCTTACCAAAACGGATATTCGTGATCCGCTTACGCTACTTCCTCATAACCTCATTGCCACTACGTGGCATTAAACTCTTATCAGATGTTGTATCTAGAATGATATTTCCGATCAAGTGGCATAACAGCTCCAAATTGTTAATGTCAACTGCGGACATCTTAGATTTTTTTATCATTCTTTCCAAGGAGATTAAGCCAAGTATATTGTTTTCTTTTTTTATCATAACCTGCATAACAAATGCTAGATTTTGCTTCATAAAAACTTGGTAAGCCTTCAACGATTTACTGATGTTCATATTATCGAGCACAATAATTCCATTTGCAGTAAAGTTTTTCTGATATCCTTGTTCTAACAAATATGTTGCATTCTTATCTTCCGATTCGGATATTCCCCAATGCATAATCAATGGTAATTCTCTTCCGCAATAAACATTTATCTTATCAAATTGATATAATTCTCCTAACTGGCAGAGAACCTCTTCTATTCCATCTTTACGTTTTTCATATAAAGATTGCATCATATTTGAAAAATGATATGTATTATTACATCCTGCATAAGCTATGTCCATTTGGGGGATAGCATTTGGTAACTTGCAACTTATATCACCATGTTTTAAAGGATTATAAATGATATAACGATTTTTCCCCTTTTCCTTAGCTAGGTATAAACTATAGTCTGCCTTCTGAAAAAGTTCCTTATAGACTACCCCATCGGTAGGATATTCTGCGCAACCCATAGAACATGTGACATGGATATTGTTCTCGGAACCAACATAAGCATAAGCAATATTTTCCCGTATTGCTTTTAATACATTTCTAAGGCTCTTTTCATCGTCCACATTATCTAAGATAGCAAATAATTCGTCTCCGCCTATTCTTCCGACAACCCCATGATCACCAACCATCTCTTTTACGATATTGGCTACTCTTACGATAGCCTCATCACCAACCATATGGCCGTAGGTGTCAT
>NZ_DAMADT010000012.1:73721-94028 GCF_031997925.1 Lachnoclostridium sp.
AAAGTTATCAACATCTAAGATTAAAAAGCGGAACTTATCCTTACCAGCATATTGAATCTTTTGCTCAGCAAGCTGAGTTATCGCTCTCTTATTTAATAAGCCTGTAAGCGCATCCCGATTCAACAGATCGTAAAAGAAATCTTCTTTTACATCTTTCGTTAACTTCTCAACTTCTATAACACCAACGATTTTTGCCAGCTTCATCCTTTCATGAACTGCGCTAGCTCGAATAACCCAACGAACTACTTCTTTTCCTTTTGTTAAGATACTATTGATAAGTTGGTAATAAAAGTTCGATGTTCCCGCCATTAAATCTACACACATACTGGTAAGAATGGTTTTTTCCGTCTCTTTCACATAACCATTGTCTAATACTTCTTTTTTCCATAAAAGTAGAGGTTTTTGCGTAGCTATTATCTCTTGATTCCCACTCATCCAATAACATGTAAAATCTGTTGTATTCACATCATACGAAAAATAGAGATTAGGAGTTAAACTTAAGATGGTTCGATAATCCATAATCTCACACTCTTGTTTTGCTACTACTTGTTGAAATGACATGATATTATAAAAACGTATTTGATATAGAACTTCGTCCATGTATAGAATCCTTTGATTCTCTAAGACATAATACGCAATATAAAACTGTCCATCCTCAAGTCGAATATGTAAGGTTCCATTTTGTACTTCATTTTCCTTTAAATTCTGGACAACGAGGCAAAAGTCTTCCTGTTCCTCTTCATGCATTAACAGGAGAAGAGAATAAGGATAGCATTTCTCTTCGTCAATAATTCGATAGATCCCTTCGTCTCCAACCCTGATACGAAAGTCACTATCGAAAGTAGCACATCCCACATATGCTCCTCTTGTCAGTATCTTATTATCTTCCATTTGCTCACCTCTTAGGGATAATGATATTACAAAATCACCAAGTCAATCCAATTTCTTTATTTAAATATGTAAAAAATGTACTGGAATTTTCTTTCTGATACTTCCTTATTATAACATATGGAAAATAAAAATCAATTTTTTCTGTGACTTTTGGCCTATAAGTGTAACAATATTAGCCAATTAGTCATATATTGAGGCTTAGTTTTTAGGTTCTTACAGTATTTTTTACAATATTTCCTATATCCATATCTTGAAGCCGAAACACTACCCCGTCTCTTCGAGCATTTTATATCACTACTCTGCAGTTATATATAGTTAAAAATATAGCTCTACATCCAGAAATGGAGCATGATCGATAATAATCATACTCAAGACTTGATATAGAGCTTAAGAAAGATACAATCACTAATAAATGATTGTATCTTTCACTTATACTAATATATTCTATCACGATGTCCTATTGCTTTATTGTTCGGTAATTATTGCATAACATATGAGGTTTCAGCATCCACATATTGCTTTATGTTCGAAGCATTCACATATCTGGTTGCTATACCCTCTTTTACAACTAATAAAGTAGGTGCTTGCATAATATGATACTGCTTTGCTAATTCCATATATTCTTCAGCATCAATTACCTGATAATTAAAACCATCCAAATATCCTTTTGCTAATTTACAATTTGGACATGTTTTTGTAGTAAATAAATAACATCCATCCTTTGACATATAAGTCTCGTTATCATCAAGATTTAATGTAACCGCAGCCTCTTCAATAACTTTATTCGCACTAAGCAAATCACCGGTATTTAATGCATGAGTTAAATTATACTCTACTCTATTTTTATATTCCTGTGATTTTCCTTCATTCCAGTTTTGTACTGGTCTATAGTATCCAGTAATTCTACTATATACCTCCGCTTTTTCACCACATTCTGGACATACAAAGCTTTCACCTTTAATATATCCATGATTTTTACAGATCGAATAGGTTGGCGACATCGTATAATAAGGTAATTTATAGTTTTCTGAAATCGTACGAACTAATTTTGCAGCTGCTTCCCAATCCGGTAACTTTTCACCTAAAAAGGCATGGAATACGGTGCCAGAAGTATATAATGTTTGTAATTGGTCTTGCACATCAAGTGCAGAAAAAACATCGTCTGTGTAATCTACTGGAAGATGGGAACTATTCGTATAATACGGGGTATCTCCTTCATTTCCTGCAGTCTTAATATCCGACCAACGTTTTCTATCATGTTTTGCAAGACGATAGCTGGTTGATTCCGCTGGTGTTGCTTCTAGATTATATAAATCTCCGAATTCTACCTGATAATCGCCAAGACGCTCTCTCATGTGATTTAACACTTCTACAGAAAATTGCTGAGTTTTCTTATCTGTCATATCTTTACCAAGCCATTTTGCATTCAGTCCTACTTCATTCATACCAATCAGTCCAATGGTAGAGAAATGATTTTCAAAGGTTCCTAGATAACGTTTCGTGTATGGATATAATCCTTCTTCTAATAATTTCGTGATTACTTTTCTCTTCACCTTTAAGGATCTTGCGGAGATATCCATCATACGATCAAGTCTTTGATAAAATTCCGCCTGATTCGCAGATACATATGCAATACGTGGCATATTAATGGTAACAACACCAACAGAGCCAGTGCTTTCACCGCTACCAAAGAAACCACCCGTCTTTTTACGTAACTCACGTAAATCAAGTCTTAGACGACAGCACATGGAACGAACATCACTTGGTTCCATATCAGAGTTTATATAATTAGAGAAATAAGGGGTACCATACTTTGCAGTCATCTCAAATAATAATTGATTATTCTCTGTGTCTGACCAATCAAAATCTTTTGTTATGGAGTAAGTAGGAATTGGATATTGGAAACCACGTCCGTTCGCATCACCTTCGATCATAATTTCTATGAAGGCTTTGTTTACTAAATCCATCTCTTTCTTACAATCCTTATATTTAAAATCCATCTCTTTTCCGCCGACGATACATGGCAGTTCCGCTAAATCATTAGGAACTGTCCAGTCTAACGTAATATTGGAGAATGGTGCTTGTGTTCCCCAACGACTTGGAGTATTTACTCCATAAATAAAGCATTGAATACATTGCTTTACTTCTTCATAACTTAAATTATCTACTTTAACAAATGGAGCTAGGTAAGTATCAAAAGAGGAAAAAGCTTGGGCTCCTGCCCATTCGTTCTGCATGATCCCTAAGAAATTAACCATCTGGTTACATAAGGTGGAAAGGTGCTTTGCCGGAGATGAGGTAATTTTACCTGGAATTCCACCAAGCCCTTCTTTAATAAGTTGTTTTAAAGACCAACCTGCACAGTATCCTGTTAACATGGACAAATCATGAATATGTATGTCTGCGTTACGATGGGCATTTGCAATTTCTTCATCGTAAATCTCTGACAACCAATAATTTGCAGTGATCGCTCCAGAATTATGTAGAATTAATCCTCCAACAGAGTAAGTAACCGTAGAGTTTTCTTTTACTCTCCAGTCTTCCTCTTTCACGTACATATCTACAATTTCCTTATAATCTAAAATGGTAGATTTCATATTACGTATTTTTTCCCTATTCTTTCGATAAAGAATATAGGCTTTTGCCACATCGGTATACCCAGATTGTTCAAGTACATGCTCCACACTATCTTGAATATCTTCTACCGTAACCGTACTGTCTTTCAACTTGGTTTGAAAATCTGATGTAACACGCAAAGACAACAAATTAATGATATCCTCGTTATAAAGTTTTTGCGTAGCATTGAATGCTTTTGCAATGGCACTACTGATTTTTGAAAGCGCAAATTCGGCAATTTCACCGTCCCGTTTCACAACTTTAATCATGTGTACTTCTCCCTTCCTACCTAGATTGTTCAATAATAAATTCTATCAGAAAGCAATAGCAACGTCAAGGCTAACTACAACATATATTTTAAGATTTTAGTCCTACCACTACATATTGTGTTTCATTGTGTTCGCAAAAAAAGTCCGTAAAATAGCTTAAACACACGGTTTTCGTTATGTTTCGCTCACCTACGGACTTTTTACTAACACAATATAATCTATTTTTTATTATTTTATTAAAAATTTTGTTGCTATAATTGCTCCAAGCTTATTCTTGTTTACTCCGTACCAATTGGTTTGCAATATCCTTCGGTACATAAGCTTTTACAAAAATACCGCCTTCTTGATATTCCTCTTCTAACAGCTGCCCATACTTACGGATAAGCTGTATGCTCCCCGCTTCTTGGTAAGAAAATATATGCTCTAATAATACTTTTGCCTCTCGTAATACTTCTTCAATTAGATTTAGAAGTTCTACTACACCAACTCCATTTTTTGCAGAAATTTTTACGGTCTTATCTGCTTTTAAATCCTTCATTGGTTCTTCCTCTTGAACAAGATCTTGTTTATTAAAGACAGTAATCACCGTTTTATCTGTTACCTGTAGCTTTTTTAATGTTTCATAAACAATATGCATCTGTTTATAGGCCTGAGGATTCGAAGCATCCACAACATGTACGATGATATCGGCATACTTTGCTTCTTCTAAAGTAGAACGGAACGCATCAATCAAATGGTGGGGTAACTTTCTAATAAAACCAACGGTATCGGTTAATAATACCTGCTGCCCACTTTCTAATACTAGATTTCTAGTGGTGGGATCAAGTGTCGCAAAGAGCATATTGGCCTCTAACACATCGGCCTCAGTAAGACGATTTAGTAGTGTTGATTTACCGGCGTTGGTATAACCTACAATTGCAACAACCGGAATAGGATTTTTCATACGAAGAGAACGTGCAACTTCTCTGTTTTTCTTGATATCATCTAATTCCCGATTTAATTGAGCAATTCTATCCTTAATTAAACGACGGTCAATCTCAAGTTTCTTTTCACCAGGACCTCTAGTCCCAATACCACCACCCAGTCTTGATAAGGAGTTTCTCATACCAATTAACCTGGTAGAACGGTATTTTAACTGTGCCAATTCAACTTGAATCTTACCCTCCCTTGTACTTGCATGCTGGGCAAAGATATCTAGTATTATCATAGTACGATCCATTACCTTTGCCTGCAGTGCATCTTCAAGGTTTCTTAATTGAGCAGGAGATAATTCATCATCACAGATAATTCCTGTGGCACCTAACTGTTCAATCAGAAGACGGATTTCTTCAATCTTTCCCTTACCAACGTAAGTTCCAGGATGAATGCTCTCACGATTTTGAATGATTCTTCCAACGGTTATGGCACCTGCAGTATCTACAAGCTCCACAAGCTCATCTACTGACTCCTCGGTATCATCATTATCATTTTCGCTGACGGCAACCAGAATCACTTTTTCTTTCTCTTCTTTTATCTCATATAATTCTGACATAACTATAGGCTGTCCTCCTTATGGTTTCTTTACTGATCCAGATGTTTCTACTTGCTCAGATTTGTTTGTATTCGTTTCCTTACTAGCACCCTCTACTCTAGTTTTTAAGAAGGTAGCGTCTTTTTTTGCATCCACATCGTCTGGGTAACGATCCAGATACTTTTTCATCTTCTCGTATGCTTCGTTAAAGTTTCCAGTCTTTTCTAATAGTATAATCTCGTTTCTTAAAAGTTGCTGTTCAATCGTTACATCTGAGTATTTTTTTGCCTTCTTTAGACAATCCTTTGCCTTATCATACTCTTCCTCATTAAGATAACAGGTTAGAAGTTGATTATAAAACATTGCAGATACCATACCTTTTTGTTCCTCAAAGGTCTCAAAGTACGTGATCGCTTGCTTAAAATCACCTTCTTCTATACTTATTTCTCCTAGAAAGTAATTTGCATCTATAAAACCATTTTTTAATGACTGTTCTAATTGTAGCTTTGCATGTTCATAATTTTTTTGATAAAAATAAACCTTCGCAAGCTCAAAGCTATCTCTCTCTGAGTGGACTGGAAGCTCAGCTGCAATCTTTAGTACTTCTTCTGCCTCGGAGGTACGGGAGAGTTCTTTTAACGCTGCATATTTTCCAAAATAAAGATCAAAATCACCCTTAGAAATTTCTATTGCTTTATCATAGTCTTTGATACTCTCTTCATAATTACCAAGAATTCTATTAATATTCGCTCTCGCATTATAAATCGCAGCATCATCTTTTTTGGTCTCTAAAATTTCTGTATAGATTTTAGATGCTTCCTCAAGATTTCCACTTCTCTCTAGTGCATTTCCTTTGTAATATAAAATATCAGTATTTAAGTCTTTCTCTTCTGATATCCCAAGTGCTAAATCAAAATTTCTTATAGCCTCTTCATAAGATTGTGCATATAAATTTGCGATACCAATTCCACGATAAGCTTTCTTGTTGTTTTGTTTTACGATAGCTATTTCTTTCTCCATAATTATGCTTTCAAATTCTTTAATGGCATCTTCATATCGTGAGAGCTTAATCAATGTAAAACCATAATCTAAATAAAACTCTGCTTTATCCGGATTTGCTTTAATAGCATCTATAAAACTTTTCTCAGCCTTATCATATTCTCCAGCATCATAATAGGACATCGCTTTGCTATAACTTCGATTTGCCTTACTTAGCCCACAGCCGCTTAAAACAAGCGATAAACATAATACCGCTAGTAATGCTTTTTTCTTCCTCAATGTATCCATCCTCCATTTACCTTAGGTTAACGATTATTGTCATTATATAATTTTTTCCTACCATACACAAGGGTAGTAATGAAAAAAGGGACAAAAGAAGCCTTCCTAAAAGAAGTCTCCCCTTCCCTTAAGGAACTTCCTCTAAATTCTTATCGCAGATGGCAAACATTTGGATTGCATGACTTCTAATCAGAGTATTTAGAACTATAAAGAACTATAAATGTTAATAAAAAAAACATTTATAGTTCTTTTATGATTTTGTTTTGAAATTTTTATATAGGTAAGCTATCTCTGACGCAAAGAGCTCCCCACCCAACTGTAGGATTTGGGTAATCTTTGAAAGCTGGAAGGTGCTTTGCTCCACTGATTAAGTAAGCTTTCATCTTTTCACCATAAAGATATAAGTCGTTCCCTTTCACAATCCCCCATTCCATTAAAAGTGCAACTGATCCTGTAACAAATGGAGTTGCCATGGAGGTACCGGAACGAACAGTATACCCACCCCCTGGAGATGCTGAAATAATGTCGACACCAGGAGCAACCAAATCCGGTTTCACAGCTAAATCACTTCTGGTAAATCCACGCCCTGAAAAATATGCAAGACTGTTCGTATTCGAATCATAGGCACCTACACTAATAACTCCTGATGCAGTAGATGGTATCGTTAATGTAGTCTCTGGGGTAGGCCTTAAAAATCCAGTTTGACCGCTTAATACTCCCGAAGAAGGAAGCCACAAGTTATAATTGCCAACGATAATTCTCTTAGGCGTCAGTGTAATCTTCCAGATTCCAGGTATTAATAATTGCCCTACTGGAATTAATTCAATGTAAATTTCTTGCGCTTTATTTGAAGGAATAGGCTTTCCATAATAAAGTAGTATCTTTGTTTGTCTTAATTGGAATTGTTGGGAGCCAAGAATAGAAGGAATCGGTCCAACTACATCACCGCTTGGATGAACCAAAGAGATATCAAACTCATCGAAATAATTCTTCCAAATCTGTATGTTAATAGAAGTTTCTCCTTCTCCGATTGCTAGTTCAACGACTGCATTTACATTTGGACTTAAGACACCAGCGGTATGTGTCCTACTACTTCCCTCATTTCCAGTTCCAACGACGATACTGGTTTTCCAGTAATTAGCCGCCGTATCTATATATGTTTCTACGATCGCATTACCATCATGAGATCCATAGTTATTACCAAAACTAATATTAATCGCTAATGGTTGTTTTCTTGCAAGCGCAGTCTTTATTGCAAAATCTACACCTGTCATAAGTTGTGATGTCTTTGGAAACGATTGGCTAACTGGATTTCCCAATTTTACAACCAAAATATCACTTTTAGATGCAACTCCACGATACCTGCCATCAGTAGATCCGGATCCGGCAGCAATTCCAGTAACATGAGTACCGTGCCCCGATAAGTCCGTACTCGGTACTAGTCTCATTCGCTCCGACATATTGTAAACTGCCAAAGCAGCATTAATATCCTCCTCCGTGTACAAGGTTCCGTCAACGAAACCTTCTGGAGGTTTTCGATCCCCAGTAGGCTGAATTGTTTGATCCCAAATACCGATTATCCTTGTCTTTCCATCTGCTTTTCTAAAGTCTGGATGGGCATAATCAATTCCAGAATCAAGCACTGCAACAATTACACCTTCTCCAGATAGATTAAACGGTGGAGCCTGTACTGCTGTGATGCAAGAAGCCGCCTTTCCCTCCGTTACTTCGAAGGTTAACTGTTTCGGTTTTTCGATAAATTCAATCTCACTATATCCAACCAATCGGTCAATTTTATCCTGAGCAATGGTAATAATCGCATAACCACCTAATAATTCTACGAATTTAAATCCCAGTTCATCTGCTACCCTTTGCAGGCTACTATTAAATCTGACTATTAATTCCCACTGTCTTGTTTCTGGATCATACCCAACATCCAAATCCTGTGTCTGCTCTCGATCACGATTTGATACATCTAGTGCCAAATTCAGCTGATTATCTGCTTTTCCGCTATTCATGCTATCCTCTGGTTTTAACTCTTATCTCTAATATATTCTTATTTTACTACTTTTACCACTAAAACAAAAAGTCGAAGCCACTCGTCAACAAACGGCTTCAACTTTTATTAACTTATTTTACCAATTACTATAAAACTCCTTCATTAAGAAAAAGGCAGGCTTTTTATAGCTTTTATCTGCAGAGAGCAGTCCTTTTATATTATAGTAATGTTGCATCGTATGAAGTCTTCTCGGACACCTAAAATCAAACAAAATCCAAGGGCTAATTCCTTTGATATAGCTTATTTTACTCAGTGTTTCAATTTGATCACGGTAAATTTTAAGCTGTCTGTCTTCTGTGTACAAATCATCCTCGGTTCCCCTTGCACCAGCTCTTGCATCTGCTCCAAATTCACTAATAATGACAGGTTTATCTGGTTTACTATTTTCAAATATCTTGATTAACTTTGTAAAATCTGGTTCATACCAACCAAAATATTCGTTAAGACCTATAATATCAATAATATCAGCCAATCGATCAGCAATACAAAGTTGTTTAAGGTCTACTAGGCAAGCTGCGGAGATCATTCTTGTGGAATCAAGCTCTCTTGCTTTATTCACTAAATTACTCATAAATCTAAGCCGTGCATCAGAATCTGCATTTTCATTACCTACTGACCAGATAATTACACTTGCTCTATTTCTATCTCTTAGAATCAATTCAGAAAGTTGATTTGATGCATCTGCATAGGTATCTGGATTATCAAATTCGATAGCCCAATAAACAGGAATCTCCTCCCATAGCATAATACCAATTTCATCTGCAATACGTGCTGCCTTTTCTGAGTGTGGATAATGTGCCAGCCTCATGTAATTACAGTTCATCTCTTTTGCCAAACGGAAGTTCTCTCTGATTTCGTCTTCTGTTACTGCCTTCCCATTGATAACACTTTCCTCATGTGCGCTGATACCTTTTAGCAATATCTTCTTTCCGTTTAAATAGATATCTGTTCCATAAACTTTAATTTCACGGAATCCAATTTTTTCTTTGACACAGTCCTCTCCGTAGCGCAAAATCACATCATAAAGTTTTGGATTTTCAGTGGACCAAAGTTCAGGATGCGCCTTTAGTTGAAACTCAACCACACCATCCTTTACTTCAAACACTTGATTCATCTGTAATTCTTTAATTTCTAATTGAACACTGCTGTTGGTACTACTTCCCTCCAGAGTGATTTTTCCTGCTATCTTTTCATAACTTCCATCTGGAAGAAGATATAAAAATGCATCTTTTATAAAGGATTCTGGCATACGAATTATCTCAACATCACGATAAATTCCCCCATAATTAAACCAATCCGTATTTTCACAAGGTACATTGGTCCGCTTTCTTGTATTATTTGCAACTACCATGATTCGATTATCATCCGATAAAATTCCTGTCACTTCAATTACAAATGGTGTGGATCCACCTTGATGCATTCCCACAAATTGTTTGTTTACAAATACTTTGGCATCGTAATTAACTGCACCAAACTTAAGGAAGATTTTCTTTTCTCCTTGATTTTTGTAGCGAAAGGTTCGGGTATATACTACGCTGCCCTCGTATAGGAAATTTCTTTCCGACTGAGTATTCCAACAGGATGGTACCTTCATGGTTTCCCATGTGTCGAAACTAAAATCCACTGGATACTGTCTTCCATCTTCATCAAAATAAACCTCTTCGAACCACTTTGCTCTAAGGCAGTTATCATATTGATCGATTCCATAATTCCATGTCCCATTTAAATATTCTTTGTCTCTATAATAATCAAGAAATAAACTATCACTCTTTATCATTTTACTTCTATAATAATCTTCATAATTAACTTTATGGATTGATTCTTGAAAAGTTCCGTTTTCTTCTTTTATCATATTAATACCCAACCTTTCCATAACCTGCAAACTTTTGGTCGCAGGTACTATCTCTGTACAGTGAACTATATAACTATCCACTATTTTAAAAAATGTTTCTACACTAACTTTAGTTCCATGATACATCTTACTATGAAACTATTAATTGAAGCATGATAACACTTTATATAAAATATTAATGAAATATAAAGATTTCCATATCATTATAAAGGAAGCAGGTTCTTTAGCATTTAACTGGCCTTAGAACCTGCCTCTGAATTTGGCAAGAAAAAGCACGCTTCGCGAACTTTTCCTTGTCATGAATTATTACTTACTAGAATCTTTGTTTTGATTATTCAACAAAGCTATCCACAATATTTTTTCCTCTTTCGTTTAGATTGTTGATACAATCATCTAATGTTTCTCCACCTACAAGATACTTTTCGATTTCTTCTACAAAAAGGGAATCGATCTCAGCATTGTAACCAGGGGCTGTCATTGGAGCATTCATCTCAAGTTTAGGATTCTTTAAAACATTTTTCACGGAATCCATATCATATAATGTATCTGGATTTTCACCTACTATGAATGGTAAAATCGTATCAAGATTCATATTCTTTTCTGCTGTTAAACCGCCTGCACGAATATAAGCACCCTCTGTAGTATAGAATCTGATAAATTTATATGCATCTTCTGGATATTTTGATGATTTCGGAATACTGAACATTTTGGTATCGGAGAAAGTACGGCCTTCCACACCATTACCCCAAGTAGGAAGTGGAGCAAAGCAAGTTTTAAAATTATGTGGCCATTTTTCAGCATCTTTAATTTCTGCTAACATCCATGTTCCAGTTGGAAGCATAGCTACTTTTTCACCAAAAAATTCATTTCTATAAGCTAAATTGGATGTTTTGATATCAATAAGTGGCACAGAAGTTTCATCTACATTTTCCATATCAGATCTAAACTGTAACCAATCTTTTAAGTTAGGGTCATCAAAATTTAAAGATCCATCTGTTTTATAATAAGCATTATCCATCTTTGTTGAATATACACCCATTAATCCATAGTTCTGCCATGTGTGGAAATAGGAGCCATAAATCTTATCAAGGCCACTACCTTTTGTAAGCTTTTTCGCATACTCTCTGTAATCATCCCAAGTCCAACTTGTTGGTACAGGAAGCCCAGCATCATCTAACATATCTTTGTTCATCATGATAAACCATGGTGTAACGTCAATTGGACAAGCATAGAAACTTCCGTCAACCTGAGAGCTTACACTATAAACGTCATCATAGTTAATTCCCTCTGCTTGAATAAACTGATCCAATGGTTGATACAAATTTCTCTGTACTTTACTAACACATTTTGCAACAGAAGATTCTAGAACTGCATCCACTTTCTCACCAGAGAGAAGAAGCAAATCCACTTTCTCCGTATACTTCACATTATCATTTTCAACAGGATATTGCATATCAACCTTAATGTTAGGATATTTGCTTTCAAATGCTGCAATTACCTTATCATTTTGCTCTTTTAAGGATGCTTCCCATGAATATACTACAATGGTGTTCTGCTTCCCTGGATCTGTCTTTGCAGCTTCTGTTGGTTTCACTGTTGAAGTGTTGTTGGTATTTCCCCCGTTGTCTTTACTACCAGCATCACTGTTACTGCTTTTCGCACCACAACCAGTAAATACTAATGTGATACCTAGCATTAATGCTAATGCTTTTGAAAATCGTTTCATAAAATATTCCTCCCTTAATATATTAAAATTTTTATTACTTCCATAGAAATCTTGTCGCAATCCTGCGAATTTGGGCGACAGCACAATATCTGCACGTTAGGCTAGATATTTGCTGAGGACGACGCAGGCACAAATATCCGTGTGAAGTTTTAGAATTTCTTAGGTGGCGTCTTTTGGCGCCTTAGAAATTCTCTTCACACCTCTATCCTTTTACAGCTCCGACCATCATTCCATCCATTATGTATTTTTGTCCAAATAAAAAGACCACGAGAAGAGGAATGATAGCACACACTGCAGCAACCATAATCAGAGAGTAATAGCTTGTGTATTCCGTCATAAATTTCGTCATACCAAGTGGTATGGTATATAATTTTTCACTTTTTAAGAAAATTAAAGGGTTCTGATAATCATTCCAAGTCCATACAAATTTCAACATTGCGAGAGTTGCTAGTGCTGGCTTCGTAACCGGAAGTATAATTCTTAAAAATATTTTGCCATGACCTGCACCATCAATTTTTGCTGATTCAGACAATGCTGTCGGAATGGCCGTCATAAACTGTTTTAATAAAAACATACCATAAATACTAAACGATCCAAGTAATATCAATCCAAGATGCTTATCAAATAACTTTAAAGATCGAAATATCATAAATTTCGGTATAATCGTTACTTGATCAGGAATCATCATCATACTGATATAAAGAAGAAACAATCCATCTCGAAATTTAAATTCAATTTTTGAAAATGCATAAGCGCCCATGGCAGAAATTAAAACCTGTAGAAATGTCGTAAGTAAAGTAACCTTAATGGAGTTTAAATAAAAAATACCGAAATTATATCTACCACTCCAAACTTCTTTGTAATTTTCTATGACATTGAATCTTTTCGGTATCCATTCCACAGGATATTTAAATACATCTGCCTCAACTTTCATAGAAGCTGAAATCATCCATAGTAGCGGGAGAACCATTGTTAGAGCCATAATTCCCAAACCTATGGTTGCAACGATACGTAATATATTTTTTCTTGTCACTGCTTTATTCGTCATTTTCTTTCTCCTTACTCATAGGTAACCCATTTTTTCTGTCCAATCCATTGTATTATAGTTACTATAAAGATAATAACAAACATAATCCAAGCTGCGGAACTAGCACTGCCCATATCATAGAATTTAAAAGCCTCTCTATAGATATATAAAGCAAGTACCGTAGTAGAGGTTCCAGGACCTCCCTGAGTAAGAACATTGACCTGATCAAATACCTTAAAGGAATTAATAATTCCCATAATAACTAAAAAGAAAGTAGTCGGTGATACCATCGGAATAGTAATAAACCTAAATTTGCTAAGCGCACCTGCCCCATCAATTTCAGCTGCTTCGTATAAATCAGTAGGTACAGAACTAAGACCAGCGATATAAACCACCATGTTATAACCAAGATTTTGCCATATATACATCGCAATTAATGCTGGCATCGCCCATTTCATATCAGCTAACCAGTTCGGTGGCTTATTAACCCCAATACTGAGAAGAAACTGATTTACTGGACCGTACTTCGGTTGCAAAACAATCATCCATACAATTGCAATGGCTACAGTACTTGATATATACGGTAAAAACATCATTGCCTTAAGCGTACGTTTAAAATAAGCTGCTCTTGTCAAAATTACTGCAAGTATTAAGGCTATGGATACTCCAATTACAACAGTCGTTACAGTAAACACAATACTGTTTTTCATAGAATCTGTAAACCAAATATCTTTAAAAATAATTTTGAAATTTTTTAATCCGACAAACTTTATGTTGCTGATACCGGATGCCATATCCCACTTTACAAAACTTAATACTAGCGAAAACAGGACTGGAAATAAAAAGAAGACTAAAAAGCCCAAAAAACTAGGTGCAAGAAAAAGTATGGCTGCCAGGGCTTCTTTACTCATTTTTTTCTTCATAACTTTCTCCTTCCTACATTGATCTCTCCAAGCTAACCATACCATGTAATTTTCTTAAAATATGGTATACGAAACATCAATGGTACAGAAAGCCTGTGTATCAACTAACTACATCCATCATAGCATGGTAATTTCATTAAAAAAATGTCCGTTTCTTACTTCCTTATGCCCAATAATTACTTCTTATTAAAATCCACTACACATTCAAATGAAACGTGCTATACTAATTAAAGCTTATAAAGAGTAAAGTTTTTACGAAACAATAAACGTATGCTTCGCGATCTTATCCCTGCCATAAAAGTGCTTAAGCACCAGAAAAGAGGTAACATGGAACGGTTTAAATTATCAAATATCAGCATTTATAAAAAACTCTTGGCTGCCTTCGTTATTATCATAATATTACCTCAAATAACCTCCTACCTAATTGCAGAACAATCCAGTAAAAAACTGATTGTTGGGCAACTATCTTCTGAAACCATGAGCTCTTTACAAATGGCTTCCGATAATATTAATACTCTACTAAAACGAATGACCTCCATAGCATTGTTTGTAAATTCAGATAAAGGCATCAAAGATCTCATTGAAGATGAAAGTAAATCCTTAACCAGCAATATGATTACAACTGATAATAACTTAAGAAATTTAGAGCGGATAAATAACTTTAACAGCTTTATTGAAAATATTGCTTATAATATGATAGGTACAAGATGTTACATTACGGTAATCACAAAATCCGGTAACCGTTATACAAATTGGAGCAGTAGTGGCCCTAGTTCTACTACTTTCCTTGAAAAATATACGCCAAATAACTTACAGAATAAGTCCCCCGGATTTATCTGGGAATTTCTTGATAAAAACTATATTGACAGTGATAGTAAAGCCTATCCGTATATCTTAACCCTAGTAAAAAATATATACGATAATTCAGGAAAGAAATTGTACGGTACTTTTATTATCAGTATCCCAGAAATCGAACTGAGTAATTTAATCGTTTCTTCCAGTGAACGACTCCAGACAAGACGAGCAGTATTAGATAAAAATAATATCGTAATCTCCTCCAACCAATCAGAGTGGATTGGTAAAACCTTTTCAGATATTATAAGTACTAACATCCCTGAAGAACCTAAGGGTTATTTTATTACAAAAGGCGACTCGAAGAAAATTATCTCTTATTCTCACTTGGATTCTATGACAATTATAGATGTAAAGTCTTATGATTCCATAACAAAACAGCTTCGAATAACGACAAATCGCCTTTTGATATTTAACTTCTTTTTTATTTTGTTATATTTATTTATATCTGCTTTAATTGCTAAAAACCTAGTTAATCCAATACATAGATTAAGTAAGAAAATGCTTGATACCAACTTTGAAACTCCTATCGCAGAGCCGCAGGGAAATCGTATGGATGAAATCGGAATTCTCGAAAAAACCTTTTATATAATGCGAGAAAATATCAGTAAGCTTATTCAGGATAATCAAGAGAAGGAAAAAAAGAAACGAGAAAGTGATATGAAATTCCTGCAATCTCAAATCAGTCCGCATTTTTTATTCAATACCCTTAATACAATACGATGGGCAGGCATCAATAATAATACCCAAAAGGTAGCAGATATGGTCCTTGCTTTATCAAACTTGCTAAGAATGACAATAGTAAAAGAGAATGACCTGATTACCATTTCGGAAGAAATTAATACTTTAAAAAGTTATGCCCTCATTATACAGATGAGACATTCTACACAATTTGAACTAATCAGTAATTTACCAGAGGAACTTTTGACTTACCATATTCCGAAACTACTCTTACAGCCTATTGTTGAAAATTCTATTATTCATGGATTTGAAAATATAGATAACGAAGGAATTATTGAGATAAATAGCAGAAAAGATGACCAGTTTATGATTCTCTCAATCATAGATAATGGTTCCGGAATGGACCTTAATTCATCGCTCGATGGAAAAAGCAAAAAAGAGTTTAAATTTTCAGGAATTGGAATTAAGAATATTGACGAACGTATTAAACTATATTTTGGTACAAAATATGGGATTAAAATAATCAGTAGCGTAAATCAAGGGACAACCGTTGAATTATGGCTCCCGCTTCATGATTCCTATTATGATAGAAAGGAAGAAACGATTTGATTCGAACAATAATTGTAGAAGACGATATCGAAATGTTAAATGGCTTACTTCATATTATTACTTGGGAAGATTACGGATACGTTATTGTAGGTAAGGCAGAAAATGGAGTAGAAGCACTTAATATTGTAAAAGAAAAATTACCCGATTTGATAATCACAGATATTACAATGCCGAAAATGAATGGTCTCGACTTAATCAAATCAGCAAAAGAATATAAATCAGGTATTAAAAGTATTATCATCAGCTGTAATGAAGATTTTAATTATGCTAGAGAAGCTATTAAATTAGAGGCAGATGATTACATTCTAAAACATACTATTACAAAAGAAAGTTTGATTAATACATTGGAACAGTTTCGTAGAAAGTTTGTTGAGGAACGTCAACAGCAAACATCTTTTGAAGACGCTATCCATAAACTAAAAGCTAATAAATTCATTCTGTTGGAACAGTTTTTCTCAGATATATCCGAAGGAATACTATTACAGGATCAGGAAATACTTCATCAAGCGAAAAAGATGAATCTTAAAATTCCCGAAAAAAACATGAGAATAATATCAATGTACATTGATAACTTAGAAAGTGTCATCTCCGATCACACAATTAAAGAATACAGCCTTCTAAAATTTGCTTTTTTAAATGTAATGGAAGAAACCATTGGGAATAGCGATGAAATTATCCTTTTCCCATATGACAGAGGTGCCATTGGAATTCTTTATGATGATACCTTAGTATCCACAAATACTATGCAGCAACTAATTAAGAAATTAATATCCAATGCCACTTCCTTTTTACACCTACCTTTATCCGCCTGCTTTAGTTGTGTTTTTCATTCCATGAAGGACATTGGAAAAGTCTTGAAGCAAAACGAAGTTCTCCGCTCCTATTATTTTTATAGCGGTTCTTTACAGATTATATTAAAGCCTACCCTTGATGCTTATCCTATCTCCGATTTGTATCAGACATATGGAGCTGATTTTAAGTATCTTTTAAGTTTACAAAATAAGATACGCCTAAAGAAATATACAGAGGATTTGTTTTCCCGTTTGGAATCAGAGAAATATGATTCCACTTCTGTGAAACAACTTTTACGCCGTTTAGAAATTGATATGAAACTATTTCTTGAAAAATATCAAATCAATCTGTGTACCTTCTCCTTGGAGGGTGATACTTTTGACCATTTAAAAAAGATATTTTTCGATATGATTGATTGTATGTTTGAACAGCTTTCCAAGCCAGAAAATAAGTCTAGCCGTCCAGAAATAAAAAAAGTACTTATCTTTATTAGTACTCATATCGGAGATGAGATAACTTGTGAAAACATGGCAAGCTATATCAATATGAATAGCAATTATTTTAGCAGATTATTTAAAAATGAAATGGGTATCGGGTTTTCAGAATATCTTCTTAATAAGCGTATTCATATAGCTACGGAGTTATTAAAAAATTCTGACTGTCCGATTCATGAGATATCAAGAATCGTTGGCTTTGAAAGCCCTAGCTATTTCCATCGGGCTTATAAAAAGGTCACAGGAATTACCCCAGGAGATGCTAGAGAATATAAGTAATCAATCTCTATTTGAGAGTGAATTAGTATTTGTAACATAAAATGGTACCTTGAAATGGCTTTTACAGACCATATCAAAGTACCTTTTTTTTGATTATTTTTAGTGAGCTATTTTACGACAGCTCCTTCAATAATCCTAAAATCCTAATTTAACGATTCCTAATAGTTTTCAGCTTTTACCTGGTAATAAGCCTGTGGATGTGCACAAACTGGACAAAGCTGTGGAGCTTCCTTACCAATAATCACATGCCCACAATTTCTGCACTGCCAGATAGCATCTCCATCCTTTGAGAATACTAAACCTTTCTCAACATTCTCAAGAAGCTTTAGGTATCTTTCCTCATGTTCTTTCTCAATCTTTGCAACACCTTCAAATAAATCTGCGATGTGACCAAAGCCTTCTTCTCTTGCTTCCTTAGCAAAGCCTGCATACATATCAGTCCACTCATAGTTCTCACCTGCTGCAGCATCTTTTAGATTCTGTGTAGTATCACCGATACCGTTATGTAATAACTTATACCATAACTTCGCATGCTCTTTCTCATTCTCCGCTGTCTCTAAGAATAGTGCAGCAATCTGTTCATATCCTTCTTTTTTTGCCTTACTTGCAAAATAAGTGTATTTGTTTCTTGCTTCGGATTCTCCTGCGAATGCAGCTTTTAAGTTTGCCTCTGTTTTTGTACCTTTTAAATTTGCCATAATATTACCATCCTTTCTATCTTATTAATATATAATGAGAATCATTATTAAATTCCTACTTTTTATTCTAACTTATAAAAATTAGTATGTCAATGGTAGATACTAATCATAAAATTCCTTATGGTAGATCCTTATTATATGAAAGTTACTCATTATAGAAATCCTTATATTAGATACTCATAGATACTCATTATAGAAATCCTTTTCGTGAGCAAAAAAATAAATAGGTTGTTATCATTAGACGAATCATAATGATAGGAACCTATTTACCTATAGCAAAATTTTGTTCTTTGCAGATTATCAAAGATTAATATTTACGGAATCTTTGGTAACGGGTTTCTACAAGAGTTTCCCCTTTATCCGAGTAACGTTTTATGAATTCTAAGATACCTTGTTTTAAAGACCAAGCAACATGCTCCATGTTACCAGTGTTTAAAGTAACTTTAATTTCGTTATCCTCATCCTTTTCCTCTAAATCAGTAATAAATTCAGAAACCGGTTCAGATTCATCACCCAAAAGTAACATCGCTTCTTTCTCTGTCTCTTCTATCGATAATTCAGGGAATACCTGATCAATAATCTTTAATTCTAATAAATCATCTGCTGTTATTTTCATTATAGCTGCAGCTTCATCCGCTCTCTTACTATCCTTCCACAATATAGAAGCAAATCCTTCTGGAGATAGGATAGAATACGTTGCATTTTCTAGCATCCAAACCTCATCTGCAACAGCAAGTGCTAGAGCTCCACCACTTCCGCCTTCCCCTATTACTATGGAGAGGATTGGAGTCTTTAAGGAAGACATCTCATATAGATTCTTCGCAATGGCTTCTCCTTGCCCTCGCATCTCTGCCTCAATACCACAAAATGCTCCAGGGGTATCAACAAAGCATATGACAGGACGATGGAATTTTTCTGCCTGCTTCATTAGACGAAGTGCCTTACGATATCCTTCTGGGTTTGGCATACCAAAATTACGTTTCATGTTTTGCTTGATATTACGACCCTTTTGCTGCCCAATCACAGTAACCGGTATCCCGTCAATCATCGCAATCCCACCGACAATTGCACCATCATCTCTGCAATAGCGGTCACCATGCAACTCTAAAAAACGATCAAAAATATGACTCATATAATCTATACTTGTTGGACGTTCCGTTCCTCTTGCAATCTTCACCCGTTCCCAAGCAGATATTTTATTCTCCATAACTCACCTCATTTTTACGCACTAGTCTTATTAGAACTCATTTAGTTCTGACGTCTCTACTTGTTCTTCCTCTTCATAGAGAGATTCATTACTAGGGTTCATACTTGTTTTTATTAAGAAAGATAACACTTGTTTTAAACGGCTGCGTTTTACAATTTTATCGACAAATCCATGCTCTAATAAAAACTCTGCACGTTGAAATCCTTCTGGTAACTTCTGACCGATGGTCTGCTCAATAACACGTGGACCTGCAAATCCAATTAATGCTCCAGGCTCTGCAAGAATTACATCGCCAAGCATCGCAAAACTTGCAACGACACCACCAGTGGTTGGATCTGTAAGAATCGGAATATAAATTAATCCGGCATCCGAATGACGTTTTAGGGCTGCACTTGTTTTTGCCATCTGCATAAGAGAAATTATACCCTCCTGCATTCTAGCTCCGCCTGAACAGCAAAATAGTATCAACGGCTGACGATTTTCTGTTGCATTTTCTATTAGCCTTGTGATTTTCTCACCGACTACACCACCCATACTTCCCATT
>NZ_DAMADT010000012.1:94038-106909 GCF_031997925.1 Lachnoclostridium sp.
CCCATTAAGAAAGTTGAAGCCATCGCTCCGATTGAAACACTTGCACCACAGATTTTACCTTCACCTGTAATTACTGCTTCATCAAGATTATTGACAGACTTCATGTGAGAAAGTTTAGCTTCATAACCTGGGAAATCAAGTGGATTACTAATTGGTAAATCCACATCAAACTCTATAAAGCTTCCTTTATCCAGAACCATATTAAGCCTTGTTTTGGGAGCGATTCGAAAGTAATTATTGCAGTTTGGACAGATATAGTAATTTGCTATAATATCCTCTGTATAGATAATTTCACCACATTTCTCACATTTTTGAAATAATCCATCTGGAACCTGTGGTTCATTCATCATATTTTTAACTTTCTCATTTCTTCTGGTTTCTTTCTCCGATGCGTTTCCAGTTTTCTTAAACATTCCCATTGTAACCTCTATTCTGGCGTTTTAGCGCCTTCACATAACGGTCGCAACTTTGTGCGCCATAAACTAACCCCATTGCAGTATTATTCTCTATTAAGAAAATATTCTACAAAATCGGTTGTTATATTTCCTGTTTGAAATTGTTTATTCTGTATTAACTGATAAAGAAAATCTGTATTGGTTTCAATACCATCAATAATTAATTCGCCCAGGACACCCCGCATCTTAGCGATAGCTTCCTCTCTGGTTTTATCATGCACCATCACTTTTGCTATCAAAGAATCATAGTATCTCGGAATGGTATATCCCTCATATAACATCGTATCGATGCGAACACCAAAGCCTCCTGGCATATGAAATTCTGTCACAGTACCAGGAGACGGTAAGAACCCTCGTTCAGGACACTCTGCATTTATTCTGCATTCGATTGCATGCCCCTCAATCCTAATATCCTCTTGTGTAAAGCTTAACGGCTCTCCTGCTGCAATTTTAATTTGTTCCTTTATCAAATCAATTCCGGTAACAAGCTCTGTAATTCCATGCTCAACCTGAATTCTTGTATTCATCTCAATAAAATAATAACGATTTTTATCATCTAACAAAAACTCAATTGTTCCTGCGTTCGTATAATTCGCTGCTTTTGCTGCTCTAACTGCTATCTCTCCCATTTCTTTACGTAGAGTTTCACTAAGAGCAACAGACGGTGCTTCTTCTATCATTTTTTGATGTCTTCTTTGGATAGAACAATCACGTTCACCAAGATGTACTACATTGCCGAACTGATCAGCAAGTATCTGAAATTCAATATGTCTCGCTCCAGAAATGTATCTCTCCAGATACATCGTATCGTCTCCAAAACCATTTTTCGCCTCTTGTCTAGCAGTTTCAAACAGATTATCAAATTCCTCTTCTGAGTGTACAATACGCATGCCACGACCGCCACCACCTGCGCTTGCTTTGATCATAATCGGATAACCGATTTCTTTTGCAAGAGCTTTCGCCCTCTTTATCTCGTGAAGTGGTTCTTTGGTTCCTGGTACTACTGGAACATTGGCCTCCATCATGGTGTTTCTTGCACATGCCTTATCTCCCATACGATCAATTACATCTTTATTTGGTCCGATAAATGCAATATTACATTTTTCACAAAGTTGTGCGAACTTACTATTTTCTGATAAAAATCCGAAGCCTGGATGAATTGCCTCCGCCCCAGATGCTAGCGTTGCACTTAAGATTCGTTCCATCTTTAAGTAACTATCTTTCGCATATGCTGGACCGATGCATACAGCTTCATCTGCTAATTGGGCATGTAGTGCTTGCTCATCTGCTGTAGAATATATCGCAACAGTTTGAATTCCCATCTCTCTACAGGCACGGATAATTCGTACTGCTATTTCACCACGATTGGCTACTAAAATCTTCTTAAACATAAGAACCCCCATTCCATTGATACCCCGAAAATTTGGGCAATAGCACCATATTTGCCAAGTGAATCGCTTATTAATTCACTTTTCTTAACGTATTACAAACGTTAATTCTGCCTCAGCAAAAACCTTTTCCTCATCGTATGCTTTTGCGGTAGCTACACCGATTGGTCCTTTTTGCTTTAGTAAAGAAACCTCTAATGTTAACACGTCACCAGGTGTCACCATGTTACGAAATCTCGCCTTATCAATTCCTCCAAAGAACGGAACTTTACCTTTATTTTCTTCTAAGGATAGCATAACCACGGAACCCACCTGGGCTAATGCTTCTATAATTAAGACTCCTGGCATCACCGGATTTCCTGGATAATGTCCAGTAAAAAATGGCTCATTAAAAGTTACACACTTTCTTCCGATAGCACGAATCCCTGGAACTAATTCTAAGATTCTATCTACCAATAAAAATGGGCTGCGGTGTGGAATTATATCCATAATTTCTTTACTATTTAATACCATAATAACCTCTATTCTGGCGCATTAGCGTCAATTCTTATCGTTAGCAACTTTGTACGCCAGTACAAATTACTTAACATCCATTGCAACTAGTAAAAGCACGCTCTGCGAACTTTTCATAAACATTTTCTTGTTAATTTTTCTATAGTGGGCGGATACGAACTAGTTTCTGATCAAATCCAACCATCTCCTGATTTTTCACTAAGATTTCTTCCACAAAACCATCATATGGAGACTCAATTTCATTCATTAGCTTCATAGCCTCAACGATACCAACAACTTGACCTTTCATCACTTTATCTCCAACATGAATGAATGGTTCTTCCCCTTCTCCCTTCGCACAGTAAAAGGTGCCAACCATCGGAGAAGTAATGATGTTACATGGTACTGTATCTTTTAAAATGCAATCTTGTTCGCTGATTGCATTAGCTGCCTCTACCTTAGTAGCATCCGTTATCAGTAGTTCGTGATTTAATTCAAAAGAAAGCTTTGTCTCTCCCTCTTCATAAGTAAAAGAAGTTAGCTTCGAAGAGGAAACTGCCTCAATTAATGCAATAATATCTTTAATTTCCATAAGATCCTCAATTCTGGCGATTGATCGCCGATTTCTTATTCTACATATTTTTTTACTAGAAGAGTTCCATTGTGTCCACCAAATCCTAGAGAATTGCTAATTGCCACATTTACCTTTTTGTCCGTTCTTGCTTCCTTCGTATAATCCAAATCAAGCTCTTCATCTGGTACGCTATAACCAACTGTCGCATGAATAAAATCTTCCTGTACAGATTTCACGCATACAATAAATTCAACAGCACCAGCAGCACCTAACAAATGGCCTGTCATTGATTTCGTAGAATTTACATTAAGGTGATAAGCATGCTCTCCAAAAGCCGCTTTAATTGATTTTGTCTCGAATAAATCATTGTGATGTGTACTTGTTCCGTGCGCATTAATGTAATCAACGTCTTCTGGTTTTAAGCCAGCTTCTTTCACCGCAAGGAGCATGGCTCTCATTGCGCCTTCTCCATCTTCAGAAGGTGAGGTAATATGAAAAGCATCTGCTGTTGCTCCATATCCAGCTACCTCTGCTAAGATATTAGCTCCTCTTGCTTTAGCATGCTCTAAGGACTCAATTACAACTACACCAGCTCCCTCTCCCATAATAAAGCCGCTACGTTCTTTATCAAAAGGAATGGAGGCTCTCTTTGGATCTTCCGATGAACTTAATGCTGTTAGTGCTCCAAATCCTGCGATACCAAGCTTTGAAATCGCTGCTTCCGTACCACCACAAACCATAACATCTGCATCGCCACATTGAATCGCACGGTATGCTTCTCCAATGGAATGAGTTCCTGTCGCACATGCAGTTACTACGTTAATACATTTTCCCTTTAGTCCGAAATTAATAGATACATTTCCTGCTGCCATATTACTTATCATTAGTGGCACAAATAATGGATTGGTTCTCTTAGGGCCGTTATTTAAAACTTTCTCGTATTCCTTTTCGATAATCACTAGGTCACCAATACCGGAACCAACAGACACACCAATTCTTGTTCTATCTTCTTTCTCTAAATCAAGACCGCTAGATTCAATTGCTTCCTTTGTTGCAGCGACTGCATATTGACAGAACTTTTCCATACGTCTTGCTGACTTCCCATCCATATAGTCCGCTGCATTAAAATTTTTTACCTCTGCTGCTAACTTTGCACGATAATCAGTTGTATCGAAATAAGTAATCGGTCCAAAACCTGTTGTTCCTTCTTTAATATTACTCCAAAAATCTTCCACATTATTTCCGATTGGAGTAATCACTCCCATTCCTGTAACTACTACTCTTTTCATATTAATAACCATGCCTTTCCATAGCCTGCAAACTTAAGGTACAGGCACAAATTACATTCCCATTCCACCATCAACTTGTATTACTTGCCCCGTAATATAAGCTGCTTTATCCGATGCTAAAAATGCTACTGTCTCTGCTATATGAGCGACATCACCAAACTTCTTAAGAGGTATTTGTGTAAGTACCATCTCTTTCGCATTCTCTGGTAAAACATCGGTCATCTCCGTTTGTATAAACCCTGGTGCTACTGCATTCACGGTAATCCCACGAGAACCTAATTCCCTGGCAGCTGACTTTGTCATTCCTATCACACCAGCTTTGGATGCACAATAATTTATCTGTCCTATATTTCCAATCACACCAACGACAGATGAGATATTGATAATCCTTCCGCTTCTTTGCTTAAGCATCGGACGAGTCACTTGCTTAATACAGTGAAAACAACCTTTTAAGTTCGTATCAATAACTGCATCAAATTCTTCTTCCGACATCTTCATAATAAGGTTATCCCTTGTAATACCAGCGTTATTTACTAAGATATCCACTTGTTTAAA
Organism: Lachnoclostridium sp.; assembly: GCF_031997925.1. Lineage (NCBI taxonomy): Bacteria > Bacillati > Bacillota > Clostridia > Lachnospirales > Lachnospiraceae > Lachnoclostridium > Lachnoclostridium sp. The sequence goes on from NZ_DAMADT010000012.1 coordinate 98,792, forward strand.
TTCTGCTAATATATCAGCAAACATGACTTCTGTAGCTTTTGCATCCGAAACATCTGCCTGATAAGCGACTGCTCTTCCGCCTTCGCTTATAATCTTTTGTACTACTTCTTCGGCACGTTCCTTGGAACCACAATAATTAACTATAACCGTTGCTCCATAGCTAGCAAGTGTCAATGCGACCTGGCGTCCAATTCCTCGGCTTCCTCCAGTCACCACTGCAACTTTATTCTCTAACATATTATTCCTCCATTTAAGTGTGTAGTGTGAAAGAACAAAGTTCTTTCACACGGATATATGTGTCTGCGTCGTCTTCGGCACATATCCGCCTAATACAACCATGTTTTCAAGTGTCTACTGGGCAGGCACATATATCAGCCTACTGCAGGCAGTTTACAATGTATAAAAATGACCAATATCAGATTTTGTTATGAGTAGTAACAAAATCTGATTGGTACGAATACAATACGAATCATTATTTATAAAACATCTAGCTTATCTAAGTCTTCTATCTTTTCTATGTTAATTACTTGCATAGTACGATCAATCTTTTTTACAAATGAGGATAATGTTTTTCCTGGTCCAATCTCAACAAAAATTGTGATACCATTTGCAATCATTTTTTCCACACTCTGCTGCCAACGTACGGATGAAGAAACCTGAGCTGACAAACTATCTATGATAAGCTCTTTACTCGTGATATATTCTGCAGTTGTATTCGCAACGTAAGGAATTGCTGGATCATTTATAGCAATCTTTTCTAATTCCTTTCGAAGCTTTTCTCCAGCAGGAAGAAGCATAGGTGAATGGAATGGACCACTTACATTAAGCGGTAATACCCTTTTTGCTCCTGCTTTTTCAAGGCTAATCTTTGCTGCTTCAACCGCGGTATTTTCACCTGAGATTACGATTTGCCCTGGACAATTATAATTTGCAACGGTTACAATTCCTTCCGTATTGGCACAGATTTCTTCTACCAATTCATTGTTAAGCCCTAACACTGCTGCCATCGTACCTACAGATACTGGTACTGCTTCTTGCATATAGATTCCTCTTTTTCTTACAAGATAAATCACATCTTTTAAGCTTAGAACCTTACTCTGATATAGGGCTACATACTCTCCTAAACTAAGTCCGGCACAAACAGCTGGAGTAATATTCTTCTCCTTCATAGCCATTAGCATTGCTGTCATAGTAGTAACCATAGCTGCTTGCGTATATTCTGTTATATGAAGTCTTTCATCCTCTTCAAAAATCAGTTTTGTCATATCGAGTGATAAAATATCACTTGCTAATTCAAATACCTCTCTAGATTCCTTATAGGTATCATAAAAGTCTTTTCCCATTCCAGTATATTGCGCCCCCTGGCCTGGGAATAGAAATGCCACTTGTTTCATTTACAACCTAACCTCCAAGTAACTATACTTTTTAACTAAAATTCTCTCATTCAATGATAAATGAGGGGAGTTTCTCCCCTCGTTCTTATGCTGTTTGTACTCTCTTTCCAAACAATTTGCTTAACCACTTTTTCTTAGCAACCATACGCACTAAACTTATAATAACGACTAACATGGCTACTATCCCTGACACTACTGCAACCAATGCTTTCATCTTTGCTTGAACGGCATCTACCTTCTCTTTTACTTGTGCTTTTGCATGAGCAGCACGCTCTGATACAGGTTCATACGCAACTATATTGTCATATAGTTCTCTTTGCTCATTTATGGTTCGATATAATGTATCTGATATTACAAATACATTTCCCTTCTTAAACGGTGTTAATGTTCGCTTTCTTTTTGCAATGGTCTTTTGCATTTGAATGTCCCTCTCAGGATACTTGTTTTCTAAGAATTTGGTATCTAAATCACCCATTAGATCAATTAAGTAATTTTCCGTCATGTCTGCTCCCTTCTTTATATTAACTGAAATTCATTTTTCATTTTTGTACGTAAACGTGATAATCTACTATCCACTGCTGTAACAGACATGCTCATGGCATGTGCTATTACCTTGGAGGATTGCATATAATAATATTTTCTTATCATTAATTCCCGATCTTTCTCCGGGAGACTTGCAATCATTTTATTTAGCTTCTTTACATTTTCTCTTCGCATCATTTGATTTTCAATGTTCACACTTACATCGGGAAGCACCGATGCAAGTTCTGCTACATCTTCGGTATGTGTCCGATCTTCGTGCCTCTTAACGTCACGCAAACGATTGATTGCGGTGTTTCTGACTATTACCTTAAGGTAGGTAGATAATGAGGCTTTCGTATAATCATATTTCTCCGCATTCTTCCAGAATTTAAAATACGTATCGTTAACACATTCCTCGATATCTCTTACATGGTTTCCAAGGATACCAGCTGCGATATATACTAGCAGTTTCTCATACTTCTCTGCTAACAAGGAGAGTCCCAGTTGATTTTTCTTATTAATCAGAGAAAGAATTTCTTCATCGGTCAAGTTAACTGCCTCCTTCGAGTAACGATATAATAGTGGGATACGACAATGTCGTAACACTATAATAACGCATGCCTATCTATAAATACACTTGAAATAAAAATACCTTGCAACAATTTTTTAATTTCCTGATTTCCATGGTGAATCATAATACTTACCAGAGTTTGGAGCTCTCGTTGGAAGTGGAGCTGATGTTGGTAATGGAAGAGGGGTTGGTGTTGGTCGATTTGCATAGTGAATCGTCGCTTCTTCCTCCGTATATAACGCCTCCTTGGTATAATTCATATTACCGTTCCATAAAAGCCACTCCGAGTAATCTGAATCATAGACAGCTTCAATCTGATCTCTGACTTCCTTGGAACCATATCGAATATAATGCTTAATCCAAGGAGCTGTAAAATCTTGAAGCCAAGGCCGTACCTTCGCCCGGTGTTCTCCTTCTGGTATTTGATTTAAAACCTTTCTGGAAGCATCTAACGCTGCCAGTATAAGATTATAAGGCTCTGTATCTGGATATTTAATTCCATAATATCCTTCCCCATAATGGGAAGGGTAAATCATAGGACATATATAATCTAAATATTTTGACATCTCTAAATAACTTTGTCCAACAATTTTTGCATCTACTGAGCTACTGATAATCGCTCCGTAAACATCCGCTGATACAAAGATACCTAATGGTCGTAACTTTTCACAAGCATATTTTACAAACTCTGTGATAGTTTCAATTTTAGTTTTTGTGCTAGCTTCTACTCCAAAATCAACATTTGCCATACCACTATCCGTTGAAAAACGAATGTAATCAAAATTAACCTCATCAAAACCAAGTGCAGCACATTGCGAAGCTATTCCAACTAAGTAATCCCATACTTCTTTTTTATAAGGATTTACCCAAGCTAACTTATCCTTATCACGAAAGGTAGAACCATCCTTTAGCTTAAGTGCAAGCTCTGGCCTTTTATCAGCAAGTACAGGATCCTTAAATGCTACAACACGGGCAATGAGATATACATCTTGTTCTTTAAGTTTCCTTATCAATCCATTAATGTCATTGATATAACCTCTTGTTGCATTAATATCAATGGCTGGCTGATAGTTCATCTGGTAAGTGATTCTCCCATCATCATCTTTAATGTCAATTACCATTGCATTAAGTTCCGTGTCATCAACTAACTTTAACAAATCATCGATATTTTTATTTGCCTTGGATGCTGTAATGTATATCCCCTTTGCTTTTACTGCATTTCTACCATCTTTAAAATTTGCCATCCAAACTTCCTTATCTTCTTCAGGCTCTAACAGTTTTTCCCCTGTTGGCCTTGCAATCCACATCCCATATGGTCCAGATGCCGTCCGTCCCGATAATTCCTCATGCTGATGTTTGATTAATTGATTTTCAGAAAGTTCACTTTTTCCCTTCCTATCTATCTTCGCTTTTGTATAAAAGAAAACGCATGTACCAAGTCCTAAAGCAATTACTAAGATGAGTAATGCTAACATCTCTCGCTTCTGGAAGCTCTTTCTACGCGCAGTAAATTTTAGTTTCTTACGTCTTGCATCAAAATCAAGATAACGATCTTTCTTTTTCATCCTACTCCTCATTCCTACGCATCTTTTTGCACATTCGAAGTTTGTGCTGAGGATTTTCAGGCACAAACTTTCGTGCGAAACTTAGAAATTCTTAGGCAGCGTATTTTGATGCCATAGAATCTCTTTTCACACTTCAATCTTATAGTAAGCCCTCGGATTGTATGCATTTTCTTAGTAGTTTTTAAGGGCTTTCGTCTGGAATCTATCGTTCTACACTTATCTTTTTAGCTGGCGTTGTATCTTTAAAAATATTTCTATAATATCAGGATCTAAGCTATGATTTGCCTCAAGCTTCATGCGCTGTAGTGCCTCTATATGTGCTCCCTCACCTTTATCTGCATAATCCCTTAACAAATTATCATACATGTTTACTACGGTCACAATTCGGGCAGATAAAGGTATTTCTTTCCCTCTTAATCCCATCGGATATCCTGTCCCATCATACTTCTCATGATGATACTTCGCTATGTCAATTGCCATCTTTAAGAAGTCATTATATTCACTTTGTGCATAAGCTTCGCTTAAATTTTTAGCTCCTAGTTCTGTATGTGATTCCAGTATCTTTTCTTCATCTATAGTAAGTTTCCCCTTTTTTTGCAAAATATTATCAGGTATGAATATTTTACCGATATCATGTAATGCGGAAGCAAGCTCAATCGTATCAATATAATCTTGTGAGATCTCAGCTTCGTATAAACCTGAAAAATGTAAACTCATTGCAAGAAGTCTACTGTTCTTTCCTATATTCTCAATATGATTTTCCCTTTCCTTATCTCTTGCTTCACACATTCTTGCCATCGCGTAGATCAGATTTTTCTCTTCCGTTTCTATCTTTTCCATCTGTTCTTTGACAAGTTTTTGAAGCTTTTGATTATACATCTCAAGTTCTTGCTGCATCCGATGTATTTTAAGATGAGTACTAATTCTAAGAGATACTTCTTCGTGTTCAAAAGGTTTACTAATAAAATCAACCGCACCAAGGTTAAATCCTCGTATTTTATCTTCAGTAGAATTCATCGCTGAAATAAAGATAATCGGAATATCTCTCGTTTTTGCATCTTTTTTTAATCTCTCACACCACTCAAATCCATCCATATCAGGCATAGAGATGTCTAATAAAATAAGTTGCGGTAGTGTTGCCTCAATTGCCTGTGTTGCTTGTTTTACACTAGTAACTGGACGTGCTACATAACCAGATTTTCGTATCATCTCTGTCAACACAATTAAATTTGCGATCACATCATCCACTATAAGAATATTTGCTTCCTGTATTGTCTGCTCTCCTAATTCCAAATCATCCACCCCATATATTCTATCATTCGCAATTACTTAGTTACGACTGTAAATAAACCTGCAATTTTATTATCTGTTTTTGAGTTCTCTCATAGTCTTCTTTTCTTACCGCAAGCTCTAGACGAAAAGCATTCTTTCTACCTTCCTGCTCAGATTCCGGTATCATTTTTTTAATAATACTTGCAAAATTTTCAGCCTTTTCCCAAGTTTCTAACTCTACACAGATAATTAGTTTTTCTAAATACTCTGCAATAGCCTCCTTATCAAGTACATATCGTTCCGGCAATCTCGGAGTTTTCACATTCTGTCTATCTCCGGAAATCACATTCCAAGTAGTGTTTTCCATAGTGAACCCGTTATTCCCCTCAAGTTTAGGTTCTGTCTCTATTTCGTAATCCTCTTTTACCACTTTAAATCGAACGGTAAAAGAAAACGTACTTCCCCTTCCTATTTCACTACTTACATGAATCCTGCCTCCCATTAACTCTACTAAACTTTTACTAATTGCAAGTCCAAGCCCTGTTCCGCCATATCTTCTAGTAATGGAGCCATCCACTTGAGAAAAGCTTTGAAAGAGCTTATCCTGATCTTCTTTCGATATTCCGATCCCACTATCAATAACCATAAAAAATAGTTCTACTTCATCTTCTTTTTGATCTGTATTGATTACTTCAATCACTATTTGTCCAACAGAAGTAAATTTTATTGCATTTGATATCAGATTACTAAGAATTTGCTCTAAACGTAGCTCATCCCCTAATATTTTTGTAGGAACGTTTTCCCCTATATTTACTTGAAGCTTTAACCCTTTCTCATTTAATTTCGGTATATGATAAGATAACGTATTCTTAAGAAAATTCGAAATATCAATTACCTTATTTTCAAGTTGCATCTTCCCCGCAGTGATTTTTGAAAAGTCTAAGATTCCATTAATGATATTTGTCATATTATCACAGCAACGTCTGATAATATTTACACTTTCTCTCTGACTTTGTGTTAATTCCGTACTTAGCAAAACATCTGCTAACCCTTTCATTCCGTTTACCGGTGTCCTTAGCTCATGCGTGATGTTAGCCAGAAATTCATTTTTTACTCCAGTCGCTTCCTTTAGTTCTTCTTTAACATTCTTTTCTCTTTTCATAACAGCATTCAGCTCTGACATATTCCGGGTGATACAAATGGTAACATTATCTTGTTCCTTCTCTCCCCATAATAATTTAATCCTTACAGGATAACAGGTCTGATTCTTTCTATATGCAAATGTTTCAATTACTGAATATTCCATCGTTTCTTTTACATCTTCTACTTCAAAACGATTAATAATCACATTATCATTATGTACTTTTAATGCTTTTGGAAATATGTCCATGATATTGGTATTAACTAATTCGTCCATATATCCAGTTTCTTGCATGGCAGCATCATTTGCATAAAAAATTTGCCCTATTTGATTAAAAACAAAAACCCCTTCTGCACAATGATTCAAAACTAAATCATAAGGAATATTGCACATGATGCACCCCCTTTACCATTTTCTTACCAATATGATAATTCACTCAAAAAAGTTTGTCAATGCGATAGCAGTTAGTATATCAATCTTTGGAAAATATGTTGACATTTTGCCATATTTTGTTATAATAATTGAAGAATACGTTTGCGCTACACGAAAGATTAAATGCAAGCGCTAAGAAAAGGACTTGGAGGTCAAATATGAATTTTAATATACGTTTAAAGCAATTGCGTCAAAAGCATAAATTGACACAGAGCGAGCTTGCTGAAATTCTTGGTTTAAAGCCAACTGCCGTATCAAATTATGAATCAAGAAGAAATGAACCATCATTTGAAAAATTAATTGCACTCTCCAGATACTTTGATGTATCGTGTGATTATCTGCTTGGTATTTCAGATGCCTATCTTCCCGTCGGCGGTGAAGTTTTGGATAAAGATATCGTGGATTTCTTTAATCTATATCAGCAATTAGATTCTAATAACGCAGCAGAATTAAAGAATTTTGCGAACTACCTACTATACAAACAAGAATCCTCTAACGAATAAGTTACATAGGCGGTAGTAAAAGGCCAAGTGTTCCAATGTCCCATAGAAAAAATTGAAAGCTCAATCGAGGTTAACTCGATTGAGCCTTCTTTTGCATAGTGGACGTTAAATAGACTTTGTCTACCAAGTTAAAATAAAAAAGATTTTTATAATAATATAAAAAAGCATTTGGGGAAACTTGGCACTTTTTCTATTGATAATATTTGTATATAATGGTAATATATTCTAGTATAATATTATAATATAAGGAGAATTGGTATATGAAGACAGCAAGATTAGTAATTGGTATTATTTCAATGGTTTTATTTGCATTTGTCTCATTTCAATCCTGTGCAGCTGGCGTTGGTAATGCATTAGTGAATAATGGAGAGTCTAGCGGATCAGCTGGAATGTTAATTGCATTCTGTTTTCTAATAGCTGGAATTGTAGGGGTAGCTACCAGAAACAAAGGTAAAGGAGGAGCAATGACTGCAGGTGGTTTTTATGCACTAGGCGGTATCATAGGTCTTACAACTAGCAGTACTTTATACGGTGATTTGAAAGTATGGGCTATAGTAAGCTTAATTTTCGCAGCAGTTTTTATCTTTGGAGCCCTTAAGCAAAAGACAGAAAACACTCCAAACGCTTAAATCAGATTTATACGACTGAACTACATATAAGAGTAAAAGCCCCTCGACATGTGATATACCCCCTGTCAAGTAGACAGGTCAAATATCTA